>NZ_CP075191.1:2850000-3200000 GCF_020510625.1 Ferribacterium limneticum
CGGCTACCTTGTTACGACTTCACCCCAGTCACGAACCCCGCCGTGGTAAGCGCCCCCCTTGCGGTTAGGCTACCTACTTCTGGCGGAACCCGCTCCCATGGTGTGACGGGCGGTGTGTACAAGACCCGGGAACGTATTCACCGTGACATGCTGATCCACGATTACTAGCGATTCCGACTTCACGCAGGCGAGTTGCAGCCTACGATCCGGACTACGATCGGCTTTCTGGGATTGGCTCCCCCTCGCGGGTTGGCGACCCTTTGTACCGACCATTGTATGACGTGTGAAGCCCTACCCATAAGGGCCATGAGGACTTGACGTCATCCCCACCTTCCTCCGGTTTGTCACCGGCAGTCTCGTTAAAGTGCCCAACTAAATGATGGCAATTAACGACAAGGGTTGCGCTCGTTGCGGGACTTAACCCAACATCTCACGACACGAGCTGACGACAGCCATGCAGCACCTGTGTTCCAGCTCCCTTTCGGGCACACCCAAATCTCTAAGGGCTTCTGGACATGTCAAGGGTAGGTAAGGTTTTTCGCGTTGCATCGAATTAATCCACATCATCCACCGCTTGTGCGGGTCCCCGTCAATTCCTTTGAGTTTTAACCTTGCGGCCGTACTCCCCAGGCGGTCAACTTCACGCGTTAGCTCCGGTACTAAATGGTTTTACCCACCCAACACCTAGTTGACATCGTTTAGGGCGTGGACTACCAGGGTATCTAATCCTGTTTGCTACCCACGCTTTCGTGCATGAGCGTCAGTATTGGCCCAGGGGGCTGCCTTCGCCATCGGTGTTCCTCCACATCTCTACGCATTTCACTGCTACACGTGGAATTCCACCCCCCTCTGCCATACTCTAGCCTTGCAGTCACAAACGCAGTTCCCAGGTTGAGCCCGGGGATTTCACGCCTGTCTTACAAAACCGCCTGCGCACGCTTTACGCCCAGTAATTCCGATTAACGCTCGCACCCTACGTATTACCGCGGCTGCTGGCACGTAGTTAGCCGGTGCTTCTTATTCCGGTACCGTCATCCACACAGGGTATTAACCCATGCGTTTTCTTCCCGGCTGAAAGAGCTTTACAACCCGAAGGCCTTCTTCACTCACGCGGCATGGCTGGATCAGGGTTGCCCCCATTGTCCAAAATTCCCCACTGCTGCCTCCCGTAGGAGTCTGGACCGTGTCTCAGTTCCAGTGTGGCGGATCATCCTCTCAGACCCGCTACAGATCGTCGCCTTGGTGAGCCTTTACCTCACCAACTAGCTAATCTGATATCGGCCGCTCAATCAGCGCAAGGTCCTAAGATCCCCTGCTTTCCTGCTCACAGAATATGCGGTATTAGCGTAACTTTCGCTACGTTATCCCCCACTGAAAGGTACGTTCCGATATATTACTCACCCGTTCGCCACTCGCCACCAGGATTGCTCCCGTGCTGCCGTTCGACTTGCATGTGTAAGGCATGCCGCCAGCGTTCAATCTGAGCCAGGATCAAACTCTTCAGTTTAATCCAACAATATAACTCGCATTCTCACTGACGGTAGATTGCTCTACCTGAATGGATTTCTCCATCCTTACTTCAGTGCGTTTGCCTTTAATGCTTTTTTGTGACCAAAGTCACTTCGCATCAAGACACCCACACTTATCGGTTGTCCAATTTGTTAAAGATCAATTCCACCGCGCCAAACCAGAAGTCCGTCAGCAGCAGAGAGGCAAGATTATGAAGCAAACCCCTCACCCCGTCAAGCACTTCAGCAAAATTTCTTGCTTCGCCTGACTCTTCCACCCCGCCGAAAAAACCCGGCGCTGCAGAAGAGGTGCGCATTATATAGAACCAAAACCCACCGTCAACACCTTTACAAAAATAACACCAACAAAACTCGCCTCTCCAACAAAATCAGGCTATTGCCTCATAACGAACTTCAAGAATATCTATTTCCCGGACACCAACAGGACTTTGAAAGCGGATCGAATCACCTTCCCGAGCTTTTATAAGGGCTCGCGCCAAAGGAGATATCCAACTGATGCGCCCTTTGGATACATTGGTTTCATCTACACCAACGATCGTGTAGGTATTTGCAATGCCGTTTGCGTCAGCAATTGTTACTGTGGCGCCAAAAAATATCTGATCGTTACCACCCTGACGCAGAGGGTCAATCACTTCAGCCACATCGAGACGCTTAGTCAGGAAGCGAATGCGGCGATCTATCTCACGTAATCGCCGCTTACCATATATATAGTCGCCATTTTCGGAGCGGTCACCATTTGATGCGGCCCACGAGACAATCTCAACCACATGTGGGCGCTCCCTTTTGACGAGGTGCTCAAGTTCACTCTTCAGCCGATCATGTCCGGCCGGCGTAATGTAGTTTCGCGTTCCCGCAGGAAGCTTTAGTGACGGCTCAAGCTCTTCGTCGTCATCGCCATCAGCCTCCCGTACAAACGCTTTATTCATTAGTAGCCGATACTGTAATGCTCGACATCAATCCGAATCAGTTCGCGACCTAGAAGGGCCGCCGTATATTTGGCAAATTGCTCGGCCCAGATTCGCTGATCGCGAAATCGGTTTTCCCCTGCATATTTTGCGACGCTCAGAATGCGATCAACGGCAAGGATTTTGCCGGTCGGGGTAGCCACATCGCATTCCAGCACTGTAAATTCATGGTCGAACCACTTGCGCGCTTCTTCAGGCGCAGCCCCGGCGGGAAACTTGAATTCGAATTCTTTTTCTTTGCCGAACGAGACGATTACATGGTGCTGCATTTCTCTCTCCTCCGTTGATCTGTTCAAGGTATTCTAGCAAAACAACAGAAGCTGTCAGGAGTTGTCAATGTCACTTCACCCGCTGAGCGGAGCAGAAATCAGCGATATCCGTACCCAGCTGCATGAATTGCAGATTGAGCACCGCGACCTTGATCTGGTGATCACTCACCTGATCGAGAATCCACCGCCGGACGACTTGCTGATTCGACGCCTGAAAAAACGCAAACTACTGTTGAAAGACCGCATTCTGCAATTGGAGGAGATGCTGGTACCAGATATTCCCGCCTAGCGATTGCCCGGAGGTAGGCGAAAAAAAATCCAGTAAACACTGCCGAGTAAGCAGGCAATTGCCAACTCCCAGAGGATGGTAAAGCACCATACGCTTCCTGCCAGCATCGCCAGCAGGAGCGCAAAAGCGATGATCCTGAAGGTCAGAGAATCAAGGTACCGACGTACCAAGCCAATGCTGCCATCGCAGCACTGCAGGGAATGGTCAGAATCCACGCCCAAACGATACCACCTGCCACCCCCCAACGGACTCGACGAGCACCGCGCGTCGAACCAACTCCGGCAATCGCGCCGGTGATGGTATGGGTGGTGGAAACAGGAATACCGAAGGCCGTTGCGAGAAACAGGGTAATGGCACCGCCGGTATTGGCACTGAAGCCACGGGCTTGGTTAAGTTTGGTGATGCGGTTGCCCATGGTCTTCACAATACGCCAGCCGCCAAACATGGTTCCGAGACCCATCGCTGTGTAACACGAGAGCACAATCCAACCCGGAATGGCATCAGTGGTCTTGGATATACCCGCGGCAATCAGCAACATCCAGATGATGCCGACGGTTTTTTGTGCATCATTGCCACCGTGCCCAAGGCTATAGGCCGCAGCAGACAATAACTGGAAACGCCGGAAGTGTTTATCGACCTTGCGTGGCGCCATGTTTCGACAGATCCACGAAATGATCACCATCAAGGCACCACCGATCACGAAGCCGAGAAGCGGAGCCACGAAGATGAACGCGATGATCTTCAAAACGCCAGCCGATACCAGGCCGCCAAAGCCTGCTTTGGCGACGGCAGCGCCGACCAAGCCACCGACCAAGGCGTGAGACGAAGATGACGGAATGCCGTAATACCAAGTAATGATGTTCCAGACGATGGCGCCGATCAACGCTCCGAAGATAATGTAATGATCGACAATCGACGGATCGATGGTGCCCTTGCCGATGGTCAAGGCTACCTTGAGCGGAAACAGGAAATAGGCGAGAAAATTGAATACCGCAGCCCAGATGACGGCTTGATGCGGTTTAAGAACCCGGGTTGAGACAATAGTCGCAATTGAATTAGCCGCATCGTGGAAACCGTTCATGAAATCGAACAGCAAGGCAACAATGACCAGGGTAATGACGACCCCGAGGCTGATATTAAGGGAGTCCATTCCGAGCTACCCGCTCAGGAGTTTTCTAGAACGATGGCCTCAACAGTCCCGGCCACATCCTTGCAGCGATCGGTCACTGACTCGAGCAGTTCGTAAATTTCCTTGAGCTTGATGACCTCACGCACATCCGGCTCTTCGCGGAAGATTTTGGACATAGCACCACGCAAGGAGCGATCGGCCTCAGACTCGAGTGCATCGATTTGGTGGCAGAGCTTGAGAATTGCCGGGGCGTTATCCATGCTGTGCAGGAGTTTGACGACCGACTGAACGCAAACGCAGCAGTTCTCGGTAACTACGGCCATTGCCTTGGCGTCCTGCGGAACCCGACGAATATCGTAAAGCGAAATTGATTCAGCCACATCCTGCATGATGTCCAGGATGTCATCCATGCCATTGATCAACTGATGGATTTCATCTCGGTCGAACGGCGTGATGAAGGATGTGTGGAGTTGTGACAGCGTGTCGTGGGTAATTGCATCTGCCTTGCGTTCAAGTTCATCAACCTCTTCAGCAAATTTGGCCGCCAGTTCCGGCTGATCTACCAAGGCAGCGATCAGGTTGGACAGGGCCTTCCCTCCTTGAGCGATCAAATCCGCATGCGAGTTGAAAAGGTCAAAATACTTGCCTTCTTTTGGCATCAAACGACCAAACATGACAGTTCCGTGAAGTTATTGTTACAGAGGTTGATTCTAGCACGCAGCCTGAATGGGCTCATCCCTGGATCGCTGATGAAGGAACTTCTTCCCGCTAAAATTGACCAATGACAGATTTTTCATTCTCACCCGATGCCTTCGGCGATCGTTTCGAAATTGGCGCATTGCCATTGCCGCGCCCGCCCGCTGGCTATGCGGTACAGATGCTCGATACCGATCGCTTGCTGGATCGGCAATCCGGTGATTTTCTTCCGGTAAGATCATCCGGACTCCAGGCGCTTTTCGAGAGCTTTGACGCGGCGTACGCAGCGGCTCGGGCCTGGGTGGAAACTCGCGCCACAGATCCGGACCAGCACCAACTGGCCATCGTCCCGGCGGGCTACGATGCAATTCTGGAACGCCACATACTCATATATGGCGTTCTCGGCGGACAACCATGATTCATTTCGGAGACTTCCCATGACCCCTTTCCAAAAAAAGCCGCTTGGGCGCAACAACTTTCAAGTTCCCGAAGTCTGCCTTGGCACCATGACCTTCGGCGAACAGACCAGCGAGAGCGATGCGCACGCCCAACTCGACTTTGCACTGGCCAATGGCATCAATTTCATCGACACCGCCGAGATGTACGCCGTCCCGCCACGCGCGGAAACCTGTGGCGCCTCGGAAACCATCGTTGGCCACTGGTTGAAGGGACAAGCCCGCGACAAGGTGCTGATCGCGACCAAGGTAGCCGGCCCCAGCCGCAACCTGCACTGGATTCGCAACGGTCCGCCAGCGATGGACGGAGCCAATATCCGGGGTGCCATCGAGGGTTCTCTGCAGCGCCTGCAGACGGACTACGTCGACCTCTATCAACTGCACTGGCCCGAGCGCAACCAGCCGATGTTCGGGCAATGGCAATTCGATCCGGACAAGGAGCGCGACGGCACATCCATCCGCGAACAACTCGAAGTACTCGGCGAACTCGTGCGGGAAGGCAAGGTCCGCCATATTGGTGTTTCGAACGAGCATCCGTGGGGCATCATGCAATTCACCCGGCTGGCCGATGAACTGGGCCTGCCGCATATCGTGTCGACGCAAAATTCCTACAGCCTGCTGAACCGGACCTTTGAAGCCGGACTGGCCGAAGTCTGTCATCGCGAGCAAGTCGGCCTACTTGCCTACTCGCCGCTCGCTTTCGGGCACCTGACCGGCAAATATTTGAACAGACCGGATGCACCGGGCCGCCTGACCCAATGGCCAAGCTTCGGACAACGCTATACCAAACCCAACGTTATCCCTGCCGTTCAGGCTTACGCAGAACTGGCCAGAAAAAACGATCTGACACCAACCCAGTTGGCACTTGGGTTCACCCGATCGCGCTGGTTTGTTGCCAGCACCATCATCGGCGCCTCATCACTTGAGCAACTGACGGAAACGCTCCCCGCCACGCAGACACCGATGTCGCCAGAAATTCTCGCCGAGATCGACGCTATCCACCTGCGTTATACCAACCCTGCACCATGACCGAAGCGCTGTTTCCACGCCTTGCCGAGGCACTCGCTGCGACCGACATCGCCGAGAAAATTGCATTGACGACGAAAATCGCTGCCGAGTGGAAAAGCGGCAAATTGGATTGGCGAGACACAGCGCCAATCCCCCTGCTTTGCGGCCGCCCGGCCAGACCAGCACTGGTAACGCACAAGGAGGTGCTCCAGCGCAGTCCGCAAACGCCGGAAGGGCGAGCGCACCTGTTGCACGCCATCCTGCATATTGAATTCACCGCGATCAACCTCGCCCTTGATCACGCTGCCCGCTTCCGCACCATGCCTGAGCAGTACTACGCCGACTGGATCGGTGTTGCCGCCGAAGAAGCCGAGCACTTTCTGCTATTACAAGAGCGCCTGCAGTCGCTGGGGCATGAGTATGGCGACTTCCCCGCCCACGCCGGACTCTGGGAAATGGCCGAGAAGACAGAAAACGACGTCCTGGACCGCATGGCGCTGGTACCCCGCCTGCTCGAAGCGCGCGGCCTGGATGCGACACCGCCCATCCAAAGAAAACTGGAAGCGGCCGGCGACCATCAAAGTGCCCGCGTACTGGACATCATTCTGCGCGATGAAATCGGCCATGTCGGGCTTGGCGATCGCTGGTTTCGTCACCTTTGTGCCGAACGTAACCTGGAACCGGAAAGCACTTACCGCGAGCTCCTTACCCACTACAAAGCCCCATGGCCACAGGCCCCGATGAACGAATCCGCCCGAATTTCAGCAGGATTCAGCCCGGATGAACTGGCGGGATTGGCAAAAAAAAGGTAGAATAATCAACTCAATGCGTTGATGCATCGCCCGCAGTAACTCCGAGCAGCCCCCGGTCTTTCAGGTTCTTGTGCAGGATTCACCCCATTGATTCATTCCCCGGCATGGCTGCGTCGGGGTCACCCAGGCCGCCCGACCTTCGGGCCAATCCGTCGCCAGTTATAACAACGTCAAAGGCGGCGAGGAAAGGAAATAGCATCTATGTCGACACCTGTCGAAAGCTTTGCCGATCTCGGTTTAAGCGACACCCTACTCAAGACTCTCACTGAAATCGGCTACGAAACTCCGTCGCCCATTCAGGCCCAATGTATCCCTGTTCTGCTCGAAGGTCATGACCTGATCGGCATGGCCCAGACCGGCACCGGCAAGACCGCCGCGTTTGCGCTGCCGCTGATGGAACAGATCGACGTCAAGCTGATGAAGCCGCAAGCCCTGATCCTGACGCCGACGCGCGAGCTGGCCATCCAGGTTGCCGAGGCGCTGCAAAGCTACGCCAAGAACCTGCCCGGCTTCCACGTGCTGCCGATCTACGGCGGCCAGAGCTATACCATCCAGCTCAAGCAACTGTCGCGCGGCGCCCACATCATCGTCGGCACCCCGGGTCGCGTCATGGACCACCTCGAGCGCAAGACACTCAACCTCGACAACCTGAAGACCATGGTTCTCGACGAAGCCGACGAAATGCTGCGCATGGGCTTCATCGACGACGTCGAGTGGATTCTCGAACGCACCCCGGCCCAGCACCAGACCGCCCTGTTCTCGGCCACCATGCCGGAACAGATTCGCCGCGTTGCCCAGAAGTATCTGGTCGAGCCGCGCGAAATCAAGATCAAGTCGGCCACCGCCACTGTGGCTGCCATCCGTCAGGTTTACTGGCAGGTTTCCGGCATGCACAAGCTGGACGCCCTGACCCGCATTCTGGAAGTTGAAGAAGATTTCGACGCCGCCATCATCTTCGTGCGCACCAAGACCGCGACCGTCGAACTGGCCGACAAACTGTCGGCCCGTGGCTACGCCGCCGCCGCCCTGAACGGCGACCTCAACCAGCAGATGCGCGAACGCGTCATCGAGCAGTTGAAGTCTGGTGCCCTGGACATCGTCATTGCGACCGACGTCGCCGCTCGCGGCATCGACGTGCCGCGCGTCAGCCACGTGGTCAACTACGACATTCCGTACGACACCGAAGCCTACGTGCACCGTATTGGCCGTACTGGCCGCGCTGGCCGCACCGGCAATGCCATCCTGTTCGTCGCACCGCGTGAAATCCGCATGCTGCGTACCATTGAGCGCGCTACCCGTTCGCCGATTGCCCCGCTGACCCTGCCGAGCCGTGCCGATGTGACCAACAAGCGCGTCGCTGACTTCAAGGGCAAGGTAATTGAAGTATTGAACGCCGAAGGCCTGGATTTCTTCGCCAACATCGTCTCGCAAATTGCTGAAGAGCAAAACGTCAGCGCCGAGGAAGTCGCTGCTGCGCTGGCCATGATGGCCCAGGAAGGCAAGCCGCTGCAGATCGCCGGTGAAGATCCGCGTCCGGCCCCGGCTCCCCGTCCGGGCAGCTTTGGCGAAAGCGATCGCAAGCCGCGTTTTGAAGACCGCGGCGATCGTCCGCGCTTCGAAGATCGTGGCGAGCGGCCGCGTCGTGAAGACCGCCCGGCCCGTTCGGCTCCGGCTGGCGACATGGTGCGCTACCGCATCGACGTGGGTCGGGATCATGGCGTCGAAGTGCGCGACATCGTCGGTGCTATCGCTAACGAAGCCGGCATTGAAAGCCGTTTCATCGGCCGTATCGGTCTTTACGACGAATCCAGTACCGTTGAACTGCCGGCCGGCATGCCGGGCGAAGCCTCGAACGCCCTGAAGCGCACCCGCATTCGTGGCGTGCCGATCAACCTGCGTCCGGATGAAGGTCGTCCGGATGGCGCCGGTTCTGGTGGCGGCGAACGCAAGTTCAGCGGCGAGCGCAAATTTGGAGGCGGTGATCGCAAACCTGAAGGCGATCGCGGCGGCTTCAAGAAAAAGAAGTTCGGCGACCGCTAAACCAGCGTTCTCCCGCAAAAAGCCACGGCAAGTCTGTGGCTTTTTTGTGCCATTTTCATTGTTGAGAATTATTCTTGTTTACATCCTACAAAATATCCTTAAGATAGGAATCGTTCTCAACAATCCAAACACCATCATGCACTCGCTACTGGCCCATGTTTCGATTGCCGCCCTGCTGCTCGGCTGGGCGCTCTTCACCTTGACGCCCATCTGATCCGGAGGAAATCCATGCCATCAAGCCACCTTTGGGCCGGCGCACTTAGCCTGCTCCTGATTCACGAAGAAACCGGCTGTGTTCATTCGGCGCTGAATGCAGCCCGACTGCTTGAGCAATTGATTGAAATCGAAGATCTCGACGACGATACCCGCCGCCTCTGCGAGCGGGCCAGCAGCCGTCTGACTCGACAGGAACCCCGCCATGCTTGCGCCGCTTAAGGATCGGAGCATTCTCGAACGCGATGATGCTGCCGAGCAACCAACCGAAAGCGACTTGCTGGCTGAAAATTTCGCGCTGAAGCAGCGCTTGCGGGAAGTTCGGCAATTTCAGAAAAGAACGGCAACCGCAAGCACTTGCCGGATTGTTGCCATGACCAACGAAAACTTCCGGCTGGCCGAACTCAATCGAAACCTGCAGCAACGAATCGATGAGCTGGAATCCGGGCAAGCGATCATCGGGCTCGGCCAGCAGTTGATGACATTGCAGCAGGAAAACGACGAACTGTGCGATGCCGCGCAGCGCGTCTGGTTTCTCGACCGCACGCTCTGTGCCGCCCACCACGAATGTGAACGTCTGGCCCGAGAACGCGACGCTGCCCTGGCTCGCCTCCAGTCACGCACCGACAGCCTGATGGGCTGATTCTTCAACCTGCCAGCCAACCGGGCTTCCGGCGAGCCAGCCAGCGAATTCCCCCTGGAGTCCGAGCATGCCCGAAATCCCCTACCACGTTGCCGGTGGATCGTTTGCCAGCCGTCGCCCTGAACCACTCGAACTGCATCACGCCCCGCCGTTCCCGGCATCAAGCCTGGCAGCCACGCCATTGAGCTCACGCCGCCGCAAGTTGTGGGAAATCCCCCACAAATTTCATTGCCCGGTGATAGGCAGCTGTTTTCAGGCCAGCGAACTGCGTTCTCTGATGAACAAGGTAATGCACCTGCCTCGCGATACCAGCGATTTCGTGCTGCATACGACGGCCGTAGGCACCTGCGAAACGCGCACCCGCCTCGCCGAAGTGCTGCACAAGACGCTGGAAAAGCGCTTTCACCTGACCATCAAACGCTATGCCGCCGCCAAATGCGCCGAAGAGGTCCGCGAAAACTGGCAGCGCGCCGTGCAGAACGGTGCCGAGATTCCTGCTGCGCTGTGGGCGGCTTGGACGCATCCGGCCTGCGACGCCCTGCTGGAGCAGGAAATTTACGGCGACATCCACATGATTCAACATCAGGTAGGCAGCGGCACGCGAACCGATCTCAAGACCCTGCAAGCGGTTCGGGAAGAAAACACCGAGTTGCGGCAACTCATCGAAAGGGTACGCCGGGAAGCCGAAGCGGCTCGCCATGAAAAAGCACTGGAAACCCGCCTCCTGGGCGAACGAATCGTCGAGTTGCGGGCTGAGCAAACTGGCCGCGATGCCTGCATTGCCAATCTTTCCGCCCAGCTCGGCGCCTTGCGCGACAGCCTGCCCAGGCTCAAGGAACGCCAGACGCTGGCCCGCCGAGCCGACGATGCAGAAGCAAGAGCCACGGCACTGACCGCCCAGTGCCGCAACCAGCAACTTGAAATAGAACGCCTGCAGATCAAACTCAGAAATGCCGAGCAACCCACCTCCACCGATTCCTCCGACAACGCCGACAACTCAGCCGTTCCGCCGGGCAACGAGCGGCTGGACGGCAAATGCGTACTTTGCGTAGGCGGACGGGCTGGCGCCGTCGAAGCGTATCGCGATACGGTGGAACGGCACGGCGGCCGTTTTCTGCACCACGACGGCGGCCTGGAGGAAAGCCTGCATCGGATAGACGGGGTGCTGGCGGCGGCCGATCTGGTCATCTGCCAGACCGGATGCATCAGCCATAACGCCTATTGGCGGGTCAAGGAACAATGCAAACGCACCGGCAAGCCCTGCGTTTACGTCCGGGGCAGCGGGGTTTCAGCCTTCGGCCGGGCACTGGGCAATTTTGGCACACCGGCAGACAGCGATAGCTTGATCGACGAAAGCATTGTTGACAATAATTCTCATTAACGAAATAATACGAACCATTCTCGTTTGCGTTAGTCCTTCATGAACCAGCCACCAAATCTGCCCTGTCAGAACCCTCCCCCCGCTTCCGGCAATGACCGGCCGCGTGTCCATAGCAGCGACTTGCTGCAAGGCACTTCGGCCGTCGAGATCGAACATGCCGGCCAGCGCTACCTGCTGCGGGTCACCCGCGAAAACAAGCTGATCCTGACCAAATAGTTTTCCCTCCGTTGTAAACCTCTCGTTCCCATAGCCAGCAAGCAGAACGCCAGCAAGCCAAGGGTTTTTTGCAGCACTTTGGGGCGACAAGCGAACAAGAATTTATGAGCTACGCCCTCTCCCGTCCTTCCTCCACCCGTCGCGGTGGCCTGCTGGGCATCGTCGTCGGCGCCCACATCGGCGTCATCCTGATCGTCATGGCGGCCAAGACCGTGGCGCCGCAGATCATGGAAATGCCGCTGATCGTCGACCTGATCCAGCCGGCCCAGGAAAAACCGCCCGAAGCCAAACCCCTGCCGGTCGTCAAGCCACAGCCGGTGCAAACCCGTCCGACCCCGCAAAAGCCCGTTCCGGTCATCGAGGCAACGCAGAGCACCCAGCCGGCACCTGCCGCCCCGGTCGCCACACCGCCCGACGTCAAGCCGGCCCCACCCGCCCCGCCGGCGCCTGAGCCGATGGTCCAGGCCCGTTTCGACGCCGACTACCTGAAAAATCCGGCCCCGCCCTACCCACCGCTGTCGAGACGCATGGGCGAGGAAGGCAAGGTCGTGCTGCGCGTTTCCGTCAGCCCGCAGGGGATGGCGGAAAGCGTCGAGATCAAGACCTCGTCGGGCAGCCAGCGTCTGGACGAAGCGGCGCAGAAAACCGTCCGTGTCTGGAAGTTCATCCCGGCCAAGCGTGGCGACATCGCCGTCCAGAGCTTCGTCCTCGTCCCGATCATTTTCAAATTGGAGCAATAGCAATGCAGGAAACCGCACAAAACGCCTTCGGCTTCGCCCACCTGTGGGCGGCCGGCGACCTCGTCTCGCACACCGTCGCCTACATCCTGGCCGCGATGTCGATCGCCAGCTGGTATTTGATCCTGGCCAAGGCCTGGGACTGGTATCGCACCCGCCGCGCCGCCAAGGCAGTGGCCGGCTTCTGGGCCGCGACCAGCGTTGGCGAGGGTATCGAGAAGCTGCGCCAGAGCGGCGAGGACAGCCCCTACGCCCAGCTCGCCGAGCAGGCCAACTGCTGCAATCATGAATGCGAAGCCGTCACCGGCCGCCTGGCCTCCCGCTTCGACCCGGCCGAGCAGATGGAACGCGCGCTCCGCCAGCAACTGATGGTGACCCAGGCCGGCATGGAAAACGGCCTGACCCTGCTCGCCACCACCGGCGCCACCGCCCCCTTCGTCGGCCTGTTCGGCACAGTGTGGGGCATCTACCACGCCCTGGTCGCCATCGGCCTCTCCGGCCAGGCGGCGCTGGAAAAGGTCGCCGGCCCGGTCGGCGAGGCGCTGATCATGACCGCCGCCGGCCTCGCCGTCGCGCTGCCCGCCGTCTTCGCCTACAACGCCTTCACCCGCGCCAACCGCGTCGTGCTGGCCGATCTCGACGCCTTCGCCCACGACCTGCACGCCTTCTTCACGGTCGGCAAGCCCTTCGTCGCCAACAGCGCCCAGATCCACCCGATGCGCGCCCGCGCTGCCGCCGAGGTTGCATAACATGGCCATGGGTTCCTTCAATTCGCCGGGCAGCCAGATGCCGACGGCGGAAATCAACATGACGCCACTGGTCGACGTGATGCTGGTGCTGTTGATCATCTTCATCATCACCGCGCCGCTGATGACGCACCAAGTCAAGGTTGACCTGCCGCGTGCCGCCAGTACGCCGACGCCGGAGAAGCCGATGACGCTGCAGGTGTCGATCACCGGCGAGAACCTCATCTACGTCGGCAACGACACGGTGGACCGCAACGGCCTGGAGCAGAAGTTCCGCGAGGCCGTGGCCCAGGACGCCAACGTCGAGATGCACCTCAAGGCCGACCGCAACACGCGCTACGAGACGGTCGCCGAGACGATGAGCGCCGCCCGCCGGGCCGGCCTGACCAAGATCGGTTTCGTCACCCAGCCAGGCAGCGAAAACAATTAAGGAGACGCTGAAATATTCGTCATTCCCGAATTAATCAGCAGCGACCCGACAACAAGAACATCAGCCCGTCTTCAAGCCTTTTAACCAACTAACGTCCTCAAGCCAGCCAGTCGCCCCTGCCATCCAGATTCGATCAATCGGCGGGAAAGGCCAGCCAGCCAGAAACTTTTCAGGGAGCTCCACCATGTTGTCCACCAAAAAACTCATCTCCGCCCTGGCACTGGGTGCCGCGCTGGCCGCTCCGGTCCTGGCCCTCGAATACCCCATCGGTGTGCCGCAACAGCGCGCCGGCATGGAAATCGCCGCTGTTTACCTGCAACCCATCGAAATGGAACCGGAAGGCATGATGCGCAAGGCCGCCGAATCGGATATCCACATCGAGGCCGACATCCACGCCCTGGCCAACAACCCGAACGGCTTCGAGGAAGGCGCCTGGATGCCCTACCTGCTGGTCAAATACGAAGTCTCCAAGATTGGCGGCGACTACAAGGTGGCCGGCGATTTCATGCCGATGGTTGCCAACGACGGCCCGCACTACGGCGAGAACATCAAGTTGGCCGGCCCGGGAAAATACAAGGTGAAGTACACCATCCTGCCGCCCTCGGAAAACAAGCAGGCCCACTTCGGCCGCCATACCGACCGCGCCACCGGCGTTCGCCCCTGGTTCAAGCCGTTCGAAGTCGAATACGAATTCACCTACGTCGGGATCGGCAAGAAGGGCGGGTACTAAGCCATGAAACTCGCCCAACTGACCGCTGCGCTCGTCGCGGCGGGGCTGGCCCTGCCTGCGCTGGCTGGCCCCAAGGAAGCCGATCTGCTCAAGAAGCTGACGCAACGGCTGGAGAAACTGGAGGCGCGGAATGCCGAACTCGAGAAGAAGCTCGAAACTCGCAACACTGACCTGGAAAAGCAGGTCAAGACACTGAAGAGTGAAAGCGAAGCCATCACCGCCGGCCTCGATAGCCCGCGGATGTCACAGTACGAGCCGGAGCTGACCGTGCGTCTGAAGGCCGTCGAGAAGGACGCCCTGGAAATGAAGAAGGCCGCCCGGATCGCCGAAGGCCTGGAAGGCATCAAGGTCGGTGCCTCGCTGGCGACGGTGGGCCAGAAGGCCTACGGTCTGCCCGATGGGCTGGAAAACGGCACCTCGCAACTCAACTACCGCGCCGACGTGTCGGTTGAACTGCCGCTCGCCCCGGTTGGCGACATCGAACACAAGCTGTTCGCCCACCTGCGCATGGGCCAGGGTCTCGGCCTGAACGCCGCCTTCTCCAACCTCGGCCACTTCGCCAGTGCGCCGAACGCCCTGGCCTTCCGTGCCTCCGGCGCCAGCCCGGACGACTCGGTCGCCATCCTCGGCCAGGCCTGGTATCAAGCCGCGATCCCGCTGCCCTTCCTCGGCTTCAAGCCCTATTCCCGCGAAACGCTGGAGCTGACTTTCGGCAAGATGGACATCTTCGGCTTCTTCGACCAGAACGCCGGTGCCGGCGACGAAGGCAAGCAGTTCCTGAATTCGGTTTTCGTGCATAACCCCTTGCTCGATGCCGGCGGTGAAGTGGGCGTCGATGCCAATGGTTTCCAGCCCGGTTTCGTTGCTTCCTACCTGAACTGGTTCGACAAGCCGCAGCCATGGCGCGTCTCGATCGGCCTGTTCGGCGCCGGCGACCGCGGCTCCAACTACCAGCGCAGCCTGTCCTCGCCGCTGCTCATGGTGCAAGCTGAAAAGCAGTTGCGCTTCGACGGCCTGCTCGGCAACTACCGTGTCTACGGCTGGAACCGCAGCCAGGGCACCGACTTCGACGGCACCCAGACCAAGCACACCGGCGTTGGCGTCTCCGTCGACCAGCGCATTGGTGACGGCGTGACGCTGTTTGCCCGCTACGGCAAGCTGATCAAGGGCGAACTGCCGTTCAACCAGGCCCTCACGGCCGGTGCCGAGATCAACGGCAGCTATTGGGGCCGTGCCGCCGACGCCATCGGTATCGCCGGCGCCTGGCTGCAATCCGGCAAGGGCTACCGCAACTACTATGCCCTGAACGGTGGCGTTTCGGCATGGCTGGACGATGCACAAACCACGTCGGCCTACAACTTCGTGCCGCAGGGTGCCGAGAAGGTTGCGGAAATTTACTACCGCTATCACCTGTCGCCGCAGTTCCAGTTGTCGCCTGACTTCCAGGTCGTCACCAACGGCGGCGGCAATGCCGATGCCAAGTCGGTCAAGGTCTTCGCCTTGCGCGCCAACATCGCTTACTGAGGAAACCCATGAAACACGCTCTCCATTCCGTGGCGCTCGCCCTGTTGCTGATGGCCGGCCAGGCCATCGCCGACGACATGCCGACCTTCAAGGTCTTGATGAAGGACGGCAAGATCATTCCGGCAACTGTGGAAGTACCGGCCAGCACCCGCTTCCGCCTGGAAATCAAGAACGAAGGGCCGGGCGCTGCGGAATTCGAGAGCATCGAACTGAAGAAGGAACTGGTGCTGGCGCCCGGCGTCACCCGGAACATGGTTTTCTTCCCGATGAAACCGGGCACCTACAAGTTCTTCGACGATTTCCACCCGGAAACGGGGCAGGCCAAAATCGTCGCCAAATGAAGTCTCGCTACCAACCCAATGCGCTTCAGTTAAGGCGGAAAACCCTTGAATTCGTCATTCCCGCGAAAGCGGGAATCCAGTCAATCGGCTATCGGTGGATTCCCGCTTTTGCGGGAATAACGCTTAACTGAATCGCATTGCCCCTACCAGCCAGCCAAATCAACCAGCCAGCAAGGAACACAGTATGGGTAACGCATTTTTTGTCGTTTGGCGGGAAAGCCTCGAAGCTTTCCTGATCGCCGGGATTCTTTTCGCCTGGCTGCAAGCCAATGACAACACCGGCAAGGGCAAGCGCGCCCTCTTTCTCGGCCTCGGTGCCGGCGTCGGCCTGGCCCTGCTGCTCGGCTGGGCGCTGCTCTCGGTGCAGGATGAGCTGACCGGCGAGGCGCTGGAAATTTTCCAGACCGCCACCCTCTTCGTCGCGGCCGGCCTGATTACCCAGATGGTGTTGTGGATGCGCAAGCACGGCCGGATGATCAAGGCCCGGCTGCATGCCGATCTCTCTGCCGCGGCCGAAAAATCCGGCTATCTCGGCGTCGCCGTCGTCGCTGCGCTGGCCGTGGCCCGCGAAGGCGCCGAGACGGTCATCTTCCTCTACGGCCTGGCCCAGGGCGGCGAAATGCAGGCGCTGGCCGTCGGCACCGTCACCGGTCTGGCTGCCGCCACGCTGACCGCATGGCTGGCCGCAAAATCGCTGGCCAGGCTGAACATCGCCCTGCTGCTCCGCTTGTCGTCCATCCTGCTGCTTATTCTCGCGTCCGCCCTGCTCGTCGCCGCCCTCGACCGTCTGGTCGGCGCCGGCTATCTGCCCCCCCTGCTCGACCCGGTGTGGGACAGCTCGCTGCTGATCGACGACACCACCCAGGGTGGCAAGCTGTTCGCCGATTTCTCCGGCTACCGCGCCCGCCCAGCCCTGTCCGAACTGCTGATCTGGGCCGGCTATTGGGCCGGTGTGCTGTTTGCCTGGCGGAGAACCGGCCGTGGCTGAGCAAGTCCTCAAGTTCTACCCGCAAAAGCCGGCCAGCCGACTGGAAAGCCTCGGCCTGTGGCTGCGCCGCCATCGCGGGGCTATCGTCGCCGTGCAATGGCTGATTGTCGTTTTCTATTCGGTGCTTGTCGTCATTCCCGCCTTCCTGCCGCTGCCGCCGGATCAGGCGCACATCTGGGACAACCTGCGTCTGTTCGCCCAGTTCTGCTTCTGGGGCCTGTGGTGGCCGGGCGTCATGATCGCCACGGTAACCCTCGGCCGCGTCTGGTGCGGCCTGTTCTGCCCGGAAGGCTTCATCTCCGAGCGGGTCAGCCGCTACGGCCGCGGCAAGGCCCTGCCGCGCTGGCTGAAATGGCCGGGCTGGCCCTTCATCGCCTTCGTGGGCACCACGGTTTACGGCCAACTGGTCAGCGTTTATGAATACCCCCAAGCCGCGCTGCTGGTGCTTGGCGGCTCGACCGTTGCCGCCGTCGTCATCGGCCTGCTCTACGGCCGCGAAAAGCGCATCTGGTGCCGCTACCTGTGCCCGGCCTCTGGCGTTTTCGCCGTGCTGGCCAAGATCGCGCCGATGCACTACAAGGTCGACCGTGCCGCCTGGGATCGCCATGAAGGCGAGTTCGAACCGGTCAATTGCGCCCCGCTGGTCGATGTGCGGCGCATGACCAGCGCCGGTGAATGCCACGCCTGCGGCCGCTGCGCCGGGCAGCGCGATGCCGTCAGCCTGAGCTGGCGCTCGCCCTTCAGCGAAGTGCTCGACCCGCATAACGAAGCCAAGACCGCCGACGCCATCACCCTGCTCTTCGGCGTGCTCGGCGTCGCTACCGCTGCCTTCCAGTGGACAGTCAGCCCGTGGCTCCTGCACATCAAGCTGGCTGTGGCCGAATGGCTGGTCGAGAACGACCACTTCGCACTGCTCTCCGACGACGTGCCGTGGTGGCTGCTCACCCATTACCCGGAAGCCAACGATCTGTTTACCTGGCTCGACGGCAGCCTGATCCTTGCCTACCTGCTGCTCGGCGGCGCCCTGATCGGCAGCCTGCTACTCATCGGCACGGCCAGCGCCAGCCGCCTGCTGCGTACGCCGCAACTAACCTGGCAGCGCTTCTCGATCGCCCTGGCGCCGATGGCCGCCGCCAGCGTCATCCTCGGCCTGACCATGCTCACCGTCACCCACCTCAAGGCAGAACATTTCTGGCTCGGCTGGCTGCCCTGGTTCCGCAGCACCTTGCTCGCCCTCGGCTGGCTGGGCAGCGTCACGCTGGCCCTTCTGCTGGTAGCCCGTTCTGGCGCTGGCAAGGCGCGCCAACTGGCAGCTGGTCTGATCATGCTCTGGCCGCCCAGCCTGATCTGCACCATCTGGGTTCTGGTCTTCTTCGTCTGGTGAACCCCGCCATCCCCGCCCCCTCGCCACGGGCCGGCCTGGTCGATCTGGTCGGCCTGCTGCTCACCGTGCTGGCGCTGGTCGTCACCTACAAGCTGACCCGGCCGCCACCGGTCATCCCGGTGACCGACCTGCCGGCAGCCACCTGCGATCTGCAACGCGAAACCTGCCACCTGGCCCTGCCCGGCGGCGGGACGCTGGAACTGCGCGTCGCAGGCCGGCCGGTTCGTCCGAACCAGCCCTTCGTCATCGAAGCCCGCAGTGAAAACACCACCCTGCATCCACTGGAAGTCGTCATACGGGGCATCGAGGTTGTCATGTCGAACACTGCCAAACCCTTCGAACCCGATGGCCAGGGCGGCTACCGGCTAGAAACCTCGCTGCCCATCTGCACCGTCAGCCGAATGACCTGGGAAGTCAGCGTGACCCTCGAAGCAGACGGCGAGCATCTGCGCTGGCCCTTGTTTTTTGTGACCGAGGGCTGAAGTGCTCAGCTTCAATTCACAACCTGGCAGCCCGCTTCCCACTTCCATTTGATTTCTTTCAGCGCTTTGCGAAGTGCTCTGCGGCAAGCTCTACCCGGGGATCTTCGGCAATTTCCTTACCCCGGCGCGCCGGAAGCGCTTGCGAGACAGGTAATTCAGCAATAACGGGGGGTCAGGCCTCTACTGTTATTCGCTACTACCATTCGGTCAGATGCCAAAAACAGCCAAAAAACGGCCAGTTTCTCCTTGGCTGGTCTTGCCGCTCAGCCGTCAAAAATCACCTGCCTTGCCGGGAACGTGTCGGCTGGTTTCTGGTCTGTCATTGAACGTTGAAGTACTGCCCGATACGTTCCGCTGCCTTGGGGTTCCTTGTGCTGCAAGCGGGCCGACCGGGAGGTTCTGCTTTGCGCCGCTACGACCCAAGACCGTGCGGAAGAGCGGTGTGATTGTTGCTTGTAATTAGACTTGAAGCAGGGCGAGGGCCTTTGGCCTTCGAAACAGTTGGAGGCGTTATGTCGGTCAATGGAATTAACAGCAACAGTCTCGATTTCTCAAAACTTCTGGGCGGCAAGGCAACGACGCCGGTAGCCGGCTCGGCTGGAACGGTGGATTTCTCGTCCGCGCTGAAGTTGCAGATGGCCAGTATTGAATCGCAAACGGTCGGTTCGCTGGTTTCGTCCGCGCTGGGCTCTGGCAAGGCGTCGGGCGGGGCGAACTTCGCCGATATTCTCGGGGCCGGCAACACGGCGGGCACTTCATCTCTGGAGGCCTTGCTGGGCAGCGCCGCCAGCATGAGTGGCACGAATGGCGTTTCGGCGGCGGGGCGCAACATGGCGTTGTTCGATCCGGAGTCGGCCTACCGAATGATGACGGACATCAACGCCAAGGCCGTCGCCTACAAGGCCGAGGCGTCCGAAATGGGCGATATGAAGTCCTACGTTTCGACACTGCAGCAGGAGGCTATCAAGCTCGGCAGCAGCGATGTATCGACCGGCGGCGAGGATATCCGCGGCCGCGTGCAGGCATTTGCCAATGCCTACAATGGCTGGATGCAGCGCTTCGGCAGCGAGTTGAAGGATGGCGGCATGCTGGCGGGCACGCAGGCGGCCAAGGTGTCGCAGTGGGAACTGGAGCAGAGCATCGCCAATCCATTCAATGGCGCCAAGGACGGGCTGCACGGCATGGCTGACCTCGGCCTGAGCATTGATCCGGTGACCAAGCTGGCGACCGTGAATAACGCCCGGCTGGATGCCGCGCTGGCCAACAACAAGACGGCTGCAATGGGCGCGATGCACGAATTCACCGCCAATTTCGCCAAGTCGGCTGAGCTGTTGAACTCAGCCGGCAATTTCATTAATAACCGTCTGGACAATCTGTCCCGCGTCATTGGGTATATCGACACCAACATGGCGTCCCTGCAGGTCGAATTTGGCCTGGGTGACCCGGCTAAACCGACCGGGCAGCAGGCCAAGGCACTGGCCAATTACAATGCGACGCACGGCATTGGATGAGTTGGCGGTTTTAGCGTGAATGAAGAACAGCAGCCTGACTTGAAAGAAGCCGAGGCTACTGCTCAAACAGGCTGGAAAACACGCTGAAAAACGGGCCGTTCAATATCGGCCTGGTACGTCAGGCGGCAGCAAAACGGCTGCGTAGATACTTGATGATCTCGCCGGATTCGTACAGCCACTGCGTGTTGCCGGCCGGATCGGTGATTTTCAGGCAGGGCACTTTTGCCTTGCCGCCACCGTTCACCAGATCATCCCGATTGGCTCCCGGTTGTTGCGCATCCAGCTTTTGCACGTTGAGCGCCAGACGCCGCATCTCCTGGCGCACCTTGATGCAGAACGGGCAGGTCTTGTACTGATAGAGGACGATGCTGGCGCACTGCTGATCGACCTCGGCCTGACTCGCGGCTGGCCGCGACATGCCCTTCGGCCGGGTGACGAATTCGCCGAGCAGCATGAAGGGGCCGAGAATGACACGAAGTGTTTTGAAGAAAGCTCTGACGACTGTTTTCATGAGTGATGACTTGATTCCGTAAAAAGATGGGCTTAAGGCAGTCTATACGCTATGGAGTTCCTCGCGGCTGACGATAACCTGTACAGCGGCAATCGGTGTCACCTCTGATGTCACCAATAAATCGCCCCCCCAATTCTGTTCAGTTAAGAGGAAAAACCTTTGAATTGGTCGTTCCCGCGCAGGCGGGAACCCAGAAATTTCAACGCACTGGATTCCCGCCTGCGCGGGAATGACGCTTAACTGAACGGTATTAGGGTCAGCCGCCTATTGTTTAATGCCATTATTCGCCGCACGACGCCAGACTTGGCAGCTTGGTTGCAGCGTCGTCATCGGCCTCGGGTTTTCGAGGCATTTTCTGGCCGCCGCAGCCTGCAATGAACGGGGAAATTTTATGAGCCTGTCGATGGACGAATTCCGCAAGCAGCTTCAGGAAGCCGTACTTGCCGCGCAGGAGAAGGCAAGACGGGCCGGCCCACAGCCCTGGCACGGCTTCTGGTATCACCGGCCGGACGAGGATTTTCCGCCCCGCAGCGTGCGCCGGCCGGAGGACTATACCGGCGGCGAACACCTGGCCATCGCCTGCACCCAGACCGAGCTACCGGCCAAGGCCCAGAAGGCGCTGGTAGAGGCCTGGTGCGAGTTCCTGCCGACCCTGAATGGCGTCCGCTATCTGTGGTTCCAGTCGCGCACGCCGCAGGAACTTTTCGACGCCGCCTGCCGCATCCCGTCGCTCGAAGGCCTTTACGTCAAATGGAGCGGCATCTCCTCGCTGGCTGCCCTGCCGGCGCTGGGCAGGCTCAAGGCGCTGCATCTTGGCAGTTCGCCCGGCGTGACGAACATCGACGTGCTCGGCGAAATGTCCTCGCTGCGCTGGCTGGAACTGGACAATCTCAAGGCAATCACCGACCTTTCGCCACTCTCCCCCCTGACGGCGCTTGAAGGCCTCGGCTTTTCCGGCGCCGAAGGCAAACGCCAGACGCTCACCACGCTGGCCCCGCTCGCCAACCTTACCCGGCTGCGCTGGCTGCACCTCGGCGCGATTCACGTTGCCGACGGTTCGTTACGCCCGCTCGGCAATCTGACTGCATTGCGCTGGATCGGACTGGGCAATTTCTTCGACGTCAGTGAATTTGCCTGGCTGGCCGCCGCGCTGCCTGAAGTGACATCGGACTGGACGAAACCCTATCTCGACCTGAGCCACCTCGGCATCCGCTGCAAAAAGTGCCGCACGCACGCCATGGTGATGCTGTCCGGCAAGGGGCGCGGCACGATCTGCCCGGAATGCGATGCCGCGAAGCTGCAAAAGCAGCTGGCTGCCTTTCTGCCGGCCCCATAGGCACCTCACCGGCCCCAAGCAGCCGGCGTTCGAGGCGCTCAAGCGCTAAGGCAACCTGCTACAGCAATGGTCGCCACCCGCGACTGGCGACCTTGCCGCCAGCGCCTTCGTACAGATGCCTGATGATCTCGTGAATCGCCCCGTTTTCACTTCCCTTTGTTTTCTTTCAGCGCTTTGCGAAGTGCTCGGCGGCAAGCGCTATACAGGGGTCTTCGGCAACCTCCTTACCCCGGCGCGCCGGAAGCGCTTGCGACACCGTTAAATCAGGGCGGATTCCCTGCTCGGCCCATGACTTGCCCGAGGCCGTGCGCATGACTTCGGTGGTGATTTTGATCGCACTTTTATCCTTCAAGGGGAGCAGTGTCTGGACACTGCCGATTCCAGCCGTTGTCTGACCGATGACGTAGGCCCGCCCGGCTTCCTGGAGGGCTGCTGTCGCTGCTTCGGCGCCCGAGGCCGTTCCATGGTTGACCAGGACGACTAACGGAATTTTTTGCGCCGCAGCTCTTAGCAAGGCATTGTCGAAGAGGGGGCGCGGATCGAAGTTTTTGGAGCTTGCATCCTGCTGGCGAGCACGATACGTTCGCTCCCCCTCGCGGCGGGACGCCATGGTTATCACCGCCGCATCCTCGGGCAGGAAGCCTGCTGCCAGGGCGATGGCGCCATGAAGCAGGCCGCCGGGGCAGTCGCGCAAGTCGACAACAACGCCTTTCAACGGCCGCAATTGCAGGATCAGCAGGGCGCGGAGGGCCTCCGCCAGTTCTTCTGCCAGAATGGCGCCCAGCTGCGGAATCCGGATGTAGCCCAGTCGTTCATCGATTACCTTGGCAGTGATGCTGGCTTTATGGATGCGCTCCCGCCTGACCTCGTAGCGCACCGCCTCGGACGATTCAGGCAGCATCACTTCGAGCGACGCGACGGACCCCACGGGTCCCCGCAAGGCCGCGGCCACTTCCGGCAGCGACATGGACGCTGCCGGTTTCCCGTCGATGGCGACGATTTGGGTGCCTGCGCCGATACCTGCTTGGGCGCTGGGACCGCCGTCAATCACCGAAACGATCTCGGCACCAAGCTCTGACTTTCTAATTTCCAGCCCGATAGCAGCGTCCCCTGGGGAACCCATGAGGGTCTTCAATTCCTGGGCGTTCAGATAGGCCGAGTGCGGATCGAGCCCCCCGACCATGGTGCGCAGACAAGCGTCGGCCTGAAACCGGGCCGGCGCCGCAGGAATCAGGCTTGCTGCGGCGACACACCGGTTTACCGCGGAATTTAAATCGGGAGCGGGATAGTAGCCGTCTCGAATTGCCTGCAGAACGAGCGGCACTCTGGGATCGCTTCGCAGCCTCTGCATGACGGAACTGACATCCGGCGAGTATTGGGCGACGGCTACCCCGGGGGCCGCCACTACAACAACCGCTGCCCCAATTCCGCAGATCTTTTTGAAGGACATCGGCGCGCACCCGAAAAATATGACGTACGGGAGGCTATCACTGAATAGCAGTGCCTACAAATTGGTCAAAGTGGCGGCGAATATTGGATTTCCGAGCATCTGTGGTCAACGCCGAGGCACAAAATTTCCAGGTGCTCAGCTTCGGAATACGAATGCGTTTCCCCTCTGAGGGAAAATGCTGGAAGTGTTTCTCAATGCTGACAAAACGCTGCATTTGTCCAACATGAGAAACACTATGCCAGCCAAAACCGGCCTCCCCAGTCCATAGTCATCGAAGTGTCGTTTTTTCGGTTGCACCCAAGGCCAGCCGTTGCATCTATGGTCGTGGAAGCCGCTCACGCGCTACCCCAGCCGCCCAATCCGCTCCCCTGCCATCTGCAAATGCCTTCCCAGAGCAGAGAGGCATTCGCCAAATCCGACACTGAATCCCGGTTCATTGTTCAGGCCCCCCAGATAGGCTAGTGCCAGTAGCAGAGCCTTGTGCCACAGCGCGGTGCTGATCTGACTGTCGAATCCGACAGCGGGCAGTGTGGCAGGGAGTTCGCCGCTGCTGCGTGGGGCGAAGACCATGGGGAGCATGTCGTAGGCCGGGGCTAGCTGATAGGGGCGGCCGCTGTCGGTAACGAAGGAGAGGTTGCCGGGGTGCATGTCGGTGTTGCCGATCAGTGTGCCGAAGGCGTGCAGCAAGCAAGCGGCTTCGTGCGCTTGGCTGGTGATGTGGCGCTCGGCGAGCAGGCGGGCGGTGATTGCTGGCCAGCCGCCGCGGCCAAGGCCGATGAATTCGGCATCCATCGCGCTGAGCGAGATGAGGCCGCGCCGACCGTGCGGGCCGATACGGTCGAAGCGTTCGACTTCGAGAAAGCGTTGCGGGCCGTGATCGAGGATGCGCGTGGCGACGGCGGCGATGCCGTTCTCGCGCAACAGCGTGAGTGCGTGGTGCTCGGCCAGCAGCAGGTCGCGCCACCGTTGGGCGATTGGGTTGTCGGCGCCCGCTTCGACATCAAGCGAAAACTTGACGAGCACGTGGCGCGGGCCGTTGGCGGTTTCGGCATAGGCGCCGAACTTGGGTTGCTCACCACCGGCCGAAGAAGCCGGGGCTTCGCCGCTGAGCGCTTGCCGGGCTCGTTCGGCGTAAGCGGTGGCGAGCGAGGCTGCCGGCACCGCCACCGGCTCGGGGCGCTGGATGAAGTGCTCGCGGCCGGCGTCGCCGAGTATTAGGTTGCCAACAGCATCGTTACCCGGCTGGCTGAGCAGGGCGCGCAGGATGTGCTCTTCCTGCCAGTCGCCCAGGCGGGGTGGCAGGCCGAGCGATTCAGCCTGAGCGGCGACGAAGGCTCGACCAAGAAAACCTTGCGGCCGCATGTCGTCGAGCCACCAGGGGAAACCTTCGCTGTGGCTGGCGCTACCCTCGGCGTTGGTCATCACGTAGCCGGTGGGCTGCACCGGGCTAAGTTGCCCGAGCGCTTCAACCTGGCCTTCAGGCGTAACACGGTAGATAGGAACATCCAGCATGGCCAGCAAGGGCCGGCGCAGCGCGTAGTGAATAGATCGATAGGGGCCGAAGCGGATAATCTGATTGCCCAGCGTCTGGATGACACGAGACAGCGTGGCTTGGCTAATACTCGAATTTTCGGCCAACTGCCGTGCTGTTAGCGGGCCGCTAGCAAGTAATGCTCTGACGGTTAGCGCGTGATTTGCCTGCACTTTGAATCGATTCATGAATAGATTGACGAATAGATCATAGTCAAAGTAACGCAGATTGGCTATCGCTAAAACAGGGATATGCAACCCATTGGTCTCGCCTGCCAATTGACAATTTGACCAGCATTCAGGCTTTCTCCGCCCCCGCCCTTCTGCGAAAATCCCGGCTTTTCCAGCCCTCAGCCCAACCATGATCCAAGGCCAATTCCGTTCGTCCATCCTGCAGGTGCCGGCAGAGGTGACGCCGCTCAAGTTCCGAGGCTATCTACGCAAGGAGATCGAGACGGTGCAGGCGACGGCGCAGAACGAGGAGGACATCATCGTTGTCCGCTTGTTCGTGCTGGAAAAGGTGCTGTTCGGACTGGGACCGAAGAAGGTCGACAGCATCCTGCAGGGCGTTGTCGGGAAATGCCCGAACATTCAGCGTATCGAACTGGAGGCACTGGTACGGCCTTTGACTCTGGATGAAATGCAGGAAGCCGCCGATGAGGCGCAGGAAACGCTGCAGGCGCTGAGTCATCGGGTGATGGCTTCGGGTGGCAAGCTGGGGCCGGCTACTGGCGGGAATTAATCTGCAGTAAACAAGGTTTATCCGGAGCGACTCAGTTTTCGATCAGCTTGCCAGCGTCGGCAATCAGCCCGGCCACCAGCGTGCACAACTCCGTGATGGTGGATTCTTCAACATCGAGAAAACCTTCGTACTCGGCAAGATTCCGTTTCTGGTGGGCGCTATCCAGAATGCGCCATTGAATCGCCGACCAGCCGAGGGTGTGGGGCAAGCACTGGAAGACGGTATAACGGTTTTCGCTGCGGTAGCCGTGCCAGCGCAAGGCGGCGAGTGCTGCCGCATGGGCGGCGTTATAGGCGCTGGTGAAACGGCCTTCGGCGGAAAGATTACCGAGTTGGGCGTCGTTCAATCGGGTACGTGCCATGGCCAGCATTCGCCTGGCTTCGGCTTCGTTGCGCGGCTCGGCTTTGAGCTGACCGATGCGAACCAGATTATCCAGCGCTGGCTGGCTCAAGGTCTTTTCCGATCAGGGGCAGGATGGGTTGGGCAAGGACACGATTGATGAAGGAGTCCGGCTCGGCAAGTCGTTTTGAATATTCGGATGGCGTGTAGCAGTTGGGGTTGATCTTCCGCCCAAGTTGGGTTTCCAGCGGCAATAACAGGCTCAGGATTTCGTTGAGGGAGAGGTTTTCTCCAACCAGCATCAGGTCGATATCGCTTTGGGCGGTGTCGGTTTGTTTGGCGACGGAGCCGTAGATGAACGCACTATCCAGCCGGGCGGCTATGGGCTGCAAGGCTTCGCGCAGCAAAGGGGCGGCGCCGAGCGTTTTGCGCGTCAGCGCGACCAGTTCTGCGTAAACAGGGCTTTGCGGATTGGCTTGAAAACGCCGAAGGTTGCCGACACGTTCCGAAAGAATCAGGCCTGCATCGACCAATCGGTTCAATTCCCGTTGTAGCGATGCGCTGCCCAACTCTGTCAGGCGACGCAATTCGCTCAGGTGATAGCTCCGGTCAGGCTGACCGAACAACCAGCGGAACAGGCTGGCCTGGCTATCGGAGAATAGTGCGGAGGCAATCGACATGGCTAAATATTAGCACGATCATGCCAATATTTGGATCGAGCTTGCTAACAGCCGGTTTCCAGCCAGCAGTTATTCTCCCCGCCGATCCCGGATGTTTCGATTCGCAAACGCCTATCGCAGGCGCCCGTTGAGCTCGTCGATCACCGCCGACCAGTCGGCGTCTTCGATGATTTCCTCCTTGAGAAAATCCCTTTGCGCCGAGGTCCAGAAGGGCGCCCGGTAGAGGGCTATATCGTTTTCCAGCGGGCGATGGGCGGCGATGAAGTTTTCGACGGCGGCCTCTTCGCTGGGCAAGCCGAGTTGGGCAAACAGGTTGTTCATGGTGTGCAGTTGGGCTTGCATGGCGGACTCCTTTTTCGCAACGGCTGACTATTCGACGGATACGGGCGGCTGCAGTTCCGTTGCGAGGAAGCGATGGCGCTCGGCTTCCATCGCTCCCCCGGCAAGCCTTACAACTGGGCTTCGACCGCCTCCACCAGTTCATCCGGCCGGGTGGCCGGGGCATAGCGGTGAACAACCTTGCCTTCGCGGTCGATCAGGAATTTGGTGAAATTCCATTTGATGGCCTCGGTGCCGAGGATGCCGGCTGCTTCGTGCTTGAGCCAGGTGTAGAGCGGATGGGCGTTGTCGCCGTTGACGTCGATCTTGGCGAAGAGCGGGAAGCTGACGTCAAAACGCGTCTGGCAGAACTGGCCGATGGCTGCGGCGTCGCCGGGTTCCTGCCCGCCGAACTGGTTGCAGGGGAAACCAAGGACGACGAAGCCCCGGTCCTTGTACATCCGATAGAGTTCTTCGAGGCCGGTGTATTGCGGGGTGAAGCCGCATTCGCTGGCGGTGTTGACGATCAGCAGCACCTTGCCGCGATAGGCGTCGAAATTCTGGAGGTCACCATTCAGACGTTGGGCGTTGAAGTCGTAGAGGGTTTGGCTCATTTTGATTTGATCGTTCCGGTTCAAGTCGTTGCGTTCAAGGGCGGGTTCAAGACTATGAGTAGCGATGTCGACATTGGTTCGACGATTCGTTGCATCCCTTGGTCAGGCTTGCCATCGCGGCCTGTCGCAAAACCGGCATTTGCGTCTGCCGGAAAAACTTTGGTTTGTTAAATCAATAACGTTGCCCATGGCTGAATTTGCACGCCGGCTGTCCGCCTGAACAGTGGCCGCCATGCAAGAGCTGGCCTACGATGCCGTTTTGCCAAAAAAAGGAAACAGCATGCAGGCATTTCAGGATTACTACCCCGAGAACCTGGCCCATTGCTACGGTTGCGGCCGCAACAACGAGCACGGGCATCAGATCAAGACTTTCTGGGAGGGCGACGAAACCGTCACCCACTTCCAGCCCCGTCCCGAGCACACGGCGATTCCCGGCTTTGTCTATGGCGGCCTGCTCGCTTCGCTGATCGACTGCCATGGCACGGGCACGGCCGCCGCCGCGATGTACAAGGCGGAGAACCGCAGCATGGACAGCCTGCCGGCCTTTCGCTTCGTCACCGGTTCGCTGCAGGTCAGTTACCTCAAGCCGACGCCACTCGGGCCAGTACTCGAAATTCGCGGCAAGGTGAAGGAGATCAAGGGGCGCAAGGTCGTGGTCGAAGCCACGGTATACGCCGACGGCGTGGCCACGGCACGTGGCGAGGTGGTCGCCCTGCAAATGCCTGACACCTTTGTGGCGAACTGATCTCGGGCGGTTTTCGCGCGGCGTTGGTTGATCCGCCAGCAAACCCTCCCCAGCCCTCAATACCGTTCTGTTCAGCGCCATTCGCGGCCTCGACACACCCGGGACTCCGCTTCTCGGCGGGCGAAGCGGGAATCCGGTACGTTGAAATCCCTGGGTTCCCGCCTACGCGGGAACGACGAATTCGAAGGGTTTTAACCCTCTTTCAGCCGCGCTTTCCTTGAATTATTCGGCGCCACGCGGTCGAAGCTATCAACTGCCGCCCCGGGCAGCGTATCCTTGCTGCCCACGCCGTATTTCCCGCCCCCATGACCACCGCGCTTTCTCCCCGTGCCGAACGCTTCTTCCTGCTGACGCTGGCGGGCATCCAGTTCAGCCATGTGCTGGATTTCATGATCATGATGCCGCTCGGGCCGATCCTGATGGCGGCCTTCGGCATCGGCACGCACGAGTTCGGTCTGCTGGTGGCGTCCTACAGTTTCAGCGCGGCGCTCTCCGGGATACTGGCGGCGACTTTCGTCGACCTGTTCGAGCGCAAGCGGCTGCTGCTGGTCAGCTTCACCCTGTTTGCACTGGCGACGCTGGCTTGCGGCCTGGCGCCGAGTTATTCGATGCTGATGCTGGCCCGCGGTCTGGCCGGGGTTTTCGGCGGCATCATGGGCGCACTGGTGCATACGATGATCGGCGATGCCATTCCCTTTTCCCGGCGGGCCAAGGCGAGCGGCATTGTTTCAAGCGCCTTTTCGGTGTCGACCATTGCCGGCGTGCCTTTGTCGCTGTGGCTAGCCAACCATCTCGGCTGGCGGGCGCCGTTCGTGATGATCGCTGCGCTGAGCGTGGTCTTTCTCGTGGTCGGCCTGCGCTTCCTGCCGGAGTTGCGGCATCACCTGAGCGAGGAAAAGCGTGCCCACCTGTTCTCGGCCACCTTCAGCGTGCTGGGCGACAGCAACCACCTGCGCGCCCTGCTGTTTTCGGCGCTGATCATTTTTTCCGGCTTTACGGTCATTCCGTACATCACCGTCTATGCGGTCAACAACGTTGGCATCGCCCAGCAGGACATTCCCATCGTCTATCTGATCGGCGGGTTTGCCACCTTCATCAGCGCCCGGCTGATCGGGCATTGGGCCGACAAGCACGGCAAGGTCGAGGTTTACCGCAAGGTGGCGCTGCTGGCCATTCTCCCCTTGCTGGCAGTGACCCACGCCGGGGTGCTGCCGCTATGGATCTGGCTGATCTGCACGACGAGCTTTTTCGTGCTGACTTCGGGGCGGATGATCCCGGTCATGGCGATCATCTCTTCGGCCGCCCAGCCCAAGCTGCGCGGTACTTTCATGTCGTTGAACGGCACCGTGCAATCGCTGGCCATGGGCCTGGCCACCACGCTGGCCGGTTTTGTGACCTCGCTCGATGCCAGCGGCCGGATCGTCGGCTACCCACTGGTCGGCTATGTCGCCGTCGCGGCGAATCTGCTGGCGATCTGGTTTGTCTCGCGCATCGTGATGCATGGACGGAATACGTAGGCACTCTCGAACACAGACTTCTGCCTTCGCGAGAGTCCGTGCTTGATTACCGTGTCAACAATACTGTATAAACCACTGTATATCGTATCACCGGAGATGCCGCCATGTGCGGAAGCTACGAACTCAGGGCCAAGGCCAGGGAGCTGAACAGGCAGTTTCCGCCGCTTCATCTTGGCCCGCCCGAAATGCCCCATGGCGTAGAAATGCGGCCGGCCGAGCCGGTGCTGATGATCACTGCCAACGGCGCCAGCTATCGGGGCAGCCAGGCCCGCTGGGGGCTGGTCGGGAGCTTTCTCGACCGGGAACCACGCACCCCGCCAATTACCTTGCCTGGTGAAGGCCTGGTGACCAAACCCTTCTACAGCAAGATCCTGAAGAGAAACCGCTGCCTGATTCCGGCGACTGCCTTTTTTGAATGGCAGTCGCCTGCCAAGCGCAGACAGAAGCTGCGCATCAGCCACGCCAGGGGGAAAGTCCTGATGTTCGCCGGCATTTTTGACCACCATCCACTGGCCGGAACGACCTGCGCCATCCTGACTACCGCCGCCGATGCAACGCTCAACGACATTCATGACCGCATGCCGCTAATCCTCGATCGTGAGCAAGGCATGTTCTGGCTGGGCGAGCATGCCGAATTTCCGGACGAAGCCTTCGAGGTGCTTCTGCAAAGCGCCTCACCACAGCCGCTGGTGATCGAAGCGGTCATCGAAGAAGCGCCTTCGCCGCAGTTGTCGCTCGCCTTCGCTTAAACTGCGAACTGGCTACCGGGCGGACTGCGCTCATTTCAAAGAAGGTAAAGACATGTTCGACAATCTGGCGGGGTTTTTCATCCAGTGGGGCATCACGGCCCTATGCCTGTGGGTGGCCAGCCTGGTATTCAAGGGCATCCGTTTTTCCAGCACATCGTCGCTGATCGTCTCTGCCCTGCTCCTCGGCTTTGCCAATGCCGTCCTCCGGCCGCTGGTGGTCTTCCTGACCCTGCCCATCACGCTGATTACGCTCGGTTTCTTCCTGCTGGTGATCAACGCGCTGATGCTCTTGCTGGTCGCCAAAGTCGTCAACGGCTTCACGATTTCCGGTTTCTGGACGGCCTTTTTCGCCAGCATGTTCATCTCGATCCTGAGCATGGCGCTGGGCACGCTGGCGCCGAATGCCGAAATGACGATCTACCGGCTGCCCGAGCATCGCTCGGCGCAGACCATCTCGATGTGAGCCGCCGCAAGATGACTCAAACCGCTTACTGGATTCTGCGATACGAACATCGCCTGCTGACGATCACCGGAAATGGGGCAGAGTCGATTTTTCCGTCCGGCCTGGCCGCCGACTTTGGCCATCCGGCCAACGCACTGCCCATCGGCGAATTGCATGGCCGCCCCTGCTACGCCGCCGATGTCGCGCAATTGCCGGAAATCCCCGGCAGCGAACCAACGCCCCTGCGCGCCATCTTCCAGCTTGCCGGGAGCGAAACCTTTGCCCTGGCCGGCCGCGCCACGCAGTTGCTGGATTGGCAGAACAACCATCGTTTCTGCGGCAAGTGCGGTAGCGCAACCGTCATGAAAACCGGCGAACTGGCCATGCATTGCCCGGCTTGCGGGCTGCTGGCCTATCCGCGGATTTCACCGGCGGTGATGGTGCTGGTCCGCGATGGCGACAAGCTGCTGCTCGGCCGTAGCCCGCACTTCAAGCCGGGCGTCTACAGCGCCCTGGCCGGTTTTGTCGAACCCGGCGAAACGCTGGAGGAATGCGCTGCCCGCGAGGTTCGCGAAGAAGTCGGCATAGCAATCACCAACCTCCGCTACTTCCACAGCCAGCCCTGGCCTTTCCCCAACTCCTTGATGGTCGCCTTCTTCGCCGACTATGCTGGCGGCACGATCACACCCGACCCGAAGGAAATCGAGGCCGCCGACTGGTTCCCGCTCGACGCGCTCCCTATCCTGCCGGAGCCGATCAGCATTTCGCGCCGGCTGATCGATGCAGCCTGCCAACAAGCCGATAAATCTTAAAAAACCAACCAGAAAACAGCAAAATGACCCGACGCAAAACCAAGCTTCACCGCCACCCCACCACTCGTCCAGCCGCACGCGCCAACCTGCTTTTCGTTCATGGCGGCTACGTGGATTCGAGCTGTTGGCAACATAACTTCATCCCGTTTTTCCAAGGCCATGGCTACAACTGCTACGCCGTAGACCTGGCCGGCCATGGTGCCAGCGATGGCGGCGAGCGCATTGACGACTTTGGCATCGACGATTACGCCGCCGATGTGGCGCATGCGATTGAGCAGATTGACGGGCCGGCTATCGTTATCGGTCACTCGATGGGCACGATGGTGCTGGAACGCTATCTCGAAAAAGGCGAAGCAATTGCTGCCGCCCTTCTTTCGCCCGTCCCACCGACCGGCACGCTCCCCAGCGCAATCGGCCTGACGACGCGCTTTCCCGGCTTTCTGCAAGCCATCGAAAAAACGCTCAACGGCCAGATTTCCGACGAAATCGAAGAAGTCTTGACCCGTGCCTACTTCGCCAAGGACATGACCGTTCAGGAAGCCAGGCGCTTTATGGAGATTGTCGTCCCTGAGTCGCAGAAAGCGATTGCAGAAATGGCGACTGTCTTGATGCAGCGGCCAAAATCGCGCCAAAAACTGCCTGTTCTGGTCATGGGCGGTGAAGAGGATGCGGTGTTTTCAAGTTCCATGCTCTATTTTTCAGCCGTGCCATGGCGGGCCGAAGTGCGGCGCCTGCCCAATCTCGGTCATGTCCTGATGCTTGATACGCAGTGGGAGTCAGCTGCCAATGCGCTGCTCGAATGGATGGACAAGCTGGTTCCGGCGAACGATTAAGTAGCTGCTGATTTATTCGAAAATGTCATTCCCGCGTAGGCGTGAATCCAGAAAAATCAACAAATTGGATTCCTTCCCACGCGGGAATGACGAATATTTCAGCGTCTCCTTACGTTATTCCACCGGGCATTTGATAACGCCTCTCAATTGCAAAAACTTGGCGTAGATCATCAAAAGCTGATGTGATCCGGCGTAAAGTAATGCTCGGCTCGGCACCGGCCGGGCATTCAGCAACGCCAGAAACCCATAGAACGTGACTACCTCTACACCAGCCGCCAACGCCATCCTGCTCGTTGGCCACCCCAACGTCGGCAAATCGGTACTTTTTCATCGCCTGACCGGCGCCTACGTTAACGTTTCGAACTACCCCGGCACCACGGTCGAAGTCACCCGGGCCAACACCCGTTTCGACCGCGAGGCGGTGCTGCTCGACACCCCCGGTGTGCTGGCCCTGCCGTCGCGCAGCGATGACGAGCGAGCCACCATGCGCGCCCTGCTCAACGAGTCGTCGCGTTGTCTGGTGCAGGTGGGCGATGCCAAGAACCTTCGCCGGACGCTGACCTTGACCAGCCCTGCTGGCCGAACTCGGCCTGCCCATGGTGCTGGCCCTGAACATGCACGACGAAGCCGCAGCCCGCGGCGTCATGGTCGATATTCCCGCACTCTCCGAAGAATTGGGCATCCCGGTGCTGGCCACCGTCGCCACTGGCGGCGAAGGCATCGGCGAGCTGACCAACAATCTGGGCCATGCCGGCCGGGCCGAAGCCCTGCTCCGCTACGACCCGGAAATTGAAGCCGACATCGGGCTGGTGGCCGAAGCCATTAGCCGCGATGCACCGCACCCTCTGCTGGCGGCGCGCGGGCTGGCCATTCTTTATCTGGGCGGCGACTCGGTCGTCGCCGACTGGCTGGCCGAGCACGCCGGCGAAAACCTGCCGAAACTCGAAGCGCTCCGCCAGTCTGCCGCCGAACGGGCCGAAGGCGACCTCCCGGCCCTGCTTGCCCGAGAACGCACCGAAGCCGCCGATACGCTGGCCGCCAGCGTCATCCAGCGCGCCGTCAAAAGTACGCCGCTGCTGTCGCAACGCATTGGGCAGTATGTCGTGCATCCGCTGTGGGGCATCCCCATCCTGCTTGGCGTGCTGTTCGCCGTCTATGAATTCGTTGGCGTCTTCGGCGCGACAACCCTCGTCGGCCTGATGGAAGAAGGCCTGTTCGAAGGCATCCTCAATCCAGCCTTCACCAATCTGGTCAACGCCGTCGTTACCGCGCCATGGCTCAGTGAACTGCTGGTCGGCCAGTACGGCCTGTGGACCATGGGCATGACTTACGCGCTGGCGCTGATCCTGCCCATCGTCACCACCTTTTTCTTTGCCTTCGGCGTGCTCGAAGATTCGGGCTACCTGCCGCGCCTGACGGTCATCGCCAACCGGCTGTTCGCCTTGATCGGCCTCAACGGCCGTGCGGTGTTGCCGATGGTCCTCGGCCTCGGCTGCGTGACGATGGCAACGCTGACGACGCGCATCCTGCATTCGCCGCGCGAACGGCTGATCACCATCTTCCTGCTGGCGCTGGCCATCCCCTGCTCGGCGCAACTGGGCGTCGTGCTCGGCATGTTGGGCGGGGTGTCCTTTACCGCCGTGCTGATCTGGGCGCTGGCCATGCTCGGCGTCCTGCTGCTCGCCGGTTTCCTTGCCGCCAAGCTGATCCCCGGCCGGCGCATTCCGCTGGTCACTGAAATGCCGCCGATGCGCCTGCCCATTCTCGGCAACGTGCTGAAAAAAACCGGTGGCCGGCTGAAGTGGTACCTGATCGAAGTCATCCCGCTCTTTTTGCTCGGCACCTTCATCATGTACGCGCTCGACAAGTTTGGCGCCCTGCCGGCCATCATCGAAGCGGGTGAACCGCTGGTTTCCGGCTGGCTCGGCTTGCCGAAAGAAGCCTCGGCCGCCTTTGTCATGGGTTTCCTCCGCCGCGATTTCGGGGCCACCGGCCTGTTCGCAATGGCCGACCACCTGAGCCCGATCCAGGCGGTAGTCGGAATGATCACCATCACCCTGTTCATCCCCTGCTTCGCCAGCCTGATGATGATGGTCAAGGAACAAGGCGCCAAGGTCGCCCTTGGTATGGTCGCCGTCATCGTCCCCTTCGCCTTCTTCATCGGCGGTCTGTTCAACCTCCTTCTCCGCGCCGTCTGGTCATGAGTCCTGCCCACGAAGCCCGCCTGCCCCTCGCCTTCATCCCGCCCGGCAGCGAAGTCCGCCTTACTGCGCTGGGCGACGAAATCGACCCGCTCCAGCGCGAACAGCTGACGGCCTACGGTCTGGCCGAGAATCGGCCGATCCGGGTACTGCAGCAACGGCCGATGACCGTCATTCTTGCCGACGAAGTGGAACTAGCGCTCGAACATGCGGTCGCACGACATATCTGGGTAGAAAAGCTGGCCGTCGACGCCTAGAATGGGCGCTCAGGCAAGCCAGCCGATTTTCGCCAGCCAGCCTCCCGATTCCCACGACCTCCGGAGAACGCCATGAAGGGCGACAAGAAAATCATCGATATCCTGAACGACCTGCTGACTGGCGAACTGACCGCCGTCGATCAATACCTGATCCACGGTGAGATGTATGCCGACATGGGCCTGACCCAGCTGGCCGAGAAATCCATCCACGAATCCGATCACGAGCGCCAGCATGCCCGCGCGCTGATCCAGCGCATCCTCTTCCTGGAAGGCAAGCCCGATCTTTCCAAGCGCCATGTCATGAAGATCGGAAAAACCGTGCCGGACATGATCAAGGCCGACCTGGCGGTTGAATACTCGGTAGACGGCGATCTCAAAAAAGCCATGGCCGCCTGCGAAAAGGCCCAGGATTACGTCAGCCGCGACATGCTTGGTGTCCAACTCGAAGACACCGAAATGGACCACGCCTACTTCCTCGAAAAGCAGATCAGGCTGATTGAGCTGGTCGGTCTGCAAAACTACCTGCAGAGCCAGATGGGCTCCGGCAGCCCGGCCTAAGGAGCAACCATGAAAGGCGACAAGAAAGTCATCGAAGCCCTGAACAAGGTGCTCAAGAACGAGCTGACCTCGATCAACCAGTATTTCCTGCATGCCCGCATGTTCCGCAACTGGGGCCTGGAAAAGCTCAACGACTACCAGTACAAGCAGTCGATCCGCGTCATGAAGGAAGCCGACGAAATCATCGAACGCGTCCTTTTCCTCGAAGGCCTGCCCAACCTGCAGAACCTCGGCAAGTTGCTGATCGGCGAGCATGTGGTCGAATGCCTGCAAGGCGACCTGAAGTACGAACGTGAAATCCAGCATCCGCTGCTGATCGAATCCATCGCCCTGTGCGAGGAGCTACAGGATTACGTCAGCCGCGACCTGCTCGAAGAACTGCTCGAACATTGCGAAGAAGCCATCGACTGGCTGGAAACCCAGCAAAGCCTGATCGAAAATGTGACCCTGCCGAATTATCTGCAGGCTCACATGGAGCCGGGCGGCGACTAATCCCTCACGCCCCCCGTGCCAGCCGCAGCGAGTGCTGCGGCTTTTTTTACGCCTGAATCAAGGGCAGGTCGCCGGATCGGTGGCGTAAGCCGCCAGACCGACACTGCGCAAGCGCTCCAGATAGCAAGCGTAGTGGCTTTGCCAGGCAAACGCATGATCGTCCGCCAGCAAGCCGGGCAGGTTGGTCAAGTCAATTTCAGCCACCAGCAGGCGCTCCCCACCCGTTGCCTGCAGCAAGCCTTCGACCAGCAGCATGTCGGAGAGCAGCCAGGCCAGATGCCGCGAACCGCCAAGCAGAGCGGCTGTTTCCTCATGGCTCAAACGGGCCAGCCGTTCGATGGCCGCAGTCAGCTCGGCGCGCTGAAACCCTGCTCCTTCGCCATTGCCGACAGAAAACTGGCGGACCGCCGGCAATACGCCCCGGCTGACCGGGCGACTAATCGCCGTCATGCTGACCGGTTCAGGCAGTGCGCTACCAACCACCTTCAGCTTTTCGGCCAGCAGGTCGCGCGCCATCGCCAGTTCGTCACCGGTCATTGGCTGCAAGCTGCAGGGGGTTGATTCCGAATTGCGTATTTCCCGACAAAGATGGCGGTGCCAGACCTTCTGGCCCAATGTTTCACCGAATGTTGTCCGCTCCCCGGCTATCTGCAGGCTGCCGCCGCCGATATCGAGCACATGCGTTGTTTTCAGGGCATCACCCAACAGTTGGCGTGCCCCGAAATAGCCGTAGGCTCCCTCTTTCAACTGGGGAATGACCAGAACCGCCACGCCGCTGGCCGACCAGATGCGCTGAAGGATGCTGGCCAGATCGCCGGCGCCCTGATCTATCGCCAGCCGCCAGGCCGAGAAACCGCCGCCGACACGCTCGCATTCCTTCGAGAAACCTGCCTTCTCCGGCAAATCCTGGAGCGCCGTGATCGTCGGCGCTACCGTCTCTTCCAGGCTACGCCCGGCCCACAGCGGACCAAGGTAATCGATATCCCCGCGCGCCGTCACGCTACTGTTGTCTGCCCCGGCCCGAATACCGGACGAACCGATATCGAAGGCGACGCGACAAGACGACTCAGCCGCAACGGCTGTTGCCAGCAGGGCAAAAACCAGCCCGCCAAGCGTGCGTCGTGTGATCAAAGGTGGAGATATCCCATCACACCAGCCACCAGCCCAAGACCCGTTGCCCCCAAAACACCGGCCAGCAGCCAGCGCTTTCGCGTCAGCAGGGTGATCGCCGCCAAGGCGATGGCAATTTGCAGCAAGGTCGTGGCCAGCGCCCAGCGCTCATGCACATGCATTTCCGCCTCGCTCTTGTGATCAGCTTCCTTGGCCGCCGCCTCAAGCTTGTCGGCCTCGGCCTTGATTTCTTCCTTTTCCTTCTTGTAGCGCTCGACGGCTTCCTTGAACTTTTCCTGCGCCTCGCCCGTCGTCAGCGTGACCGACAACTCGGCCAGATTCTGCTTGTTGCTCTTGGCCTGGTAGTAATTCCATTGGTTCGAAGCCGAGGTTTTCTGAATGGCCGCCTCGTTCTTGTAGAGCAGTGCCGCATTCTGCGAATGGCCACCCATGTAGCCAAAAATGGCGCCGACCGTTGACAGGATGGCTGTCAAGACAGCCAGACGCGATGTGAAACTGTCGCCGCCATGCTGGGCAACATGCTCGACCTCATGATCGTGCGGACCATGGACGTGAAAACCGTGTCCTGACATTGAATTCTCCTTGTATCTGCGGGGGACCACACAAAGTGGCAGGGCGAATTCTAGCGCCACCGGCCGAATATTTTCGGGAAAAGCAAAACGCGTATTGACATTCATTCTCATCTACATACAATGAGAACTGTTCTCAATAGATATCGTTCGTGGAGTTCCGTTCATGTACGTATGCGTCTGCCAGGCAGTTACCGACCGCCAGATCCGCGAAGCCGCGCAAGATGGCGCTCGCACCCTGAAAGATCTGCGCCGCGATCTGGGCGTGACCCGCGATTGCGGACGGTGTGCCTCCTGCGCCAGGGAATGTCTGGCCAAGGCCAATCAGGGCGAAGACAAACCGGGCAAGGTCATGCTCAAGGCAGCCTGAGACAAAGGCACCGAACAAAAAAGCGGAAGCTAATTGGCTTCCGCTTTTTCGTTTCAACGGGGGTACACCGCCATTTTGGTCCTACCCCTGATATCAAGGCCCGCCCACTGCATTGCCAGCTGATTCAGCAGATACCGGCCGGCCATGATCACGCCTCGCTGATCAGCGTCCAGTGGTTATCCAGCGCCATCGGCTTCGGCCAGGGCAGGAAGACTGCCTTGGCGGTCGGGTGCCAGCGCACCAGCCCCAAACCGGTGCCCACCAGCACGCCACCTCCGGGATTCGGTCCAGACCATTCAGTCAGTGCATAGGCTTCCTGCAGCTCGACAATCGGTACCAGCTTGTCGGGAGCACCCGGATGCCAGAGCTGCGCCAGGCCAACCTGGTTGCTGGACAGGGCAAAACCACCGTTGTAGGCGGCCGCGATATCGCCCGCGTAGCCCGCGCCATCACTTGCCCGGGTCGGCATCAGCAGTTCGTCGCCATCCAGTACGGCAAGAATCGGCGCCGCAGCTCGCCGGGCAGCATCGTCATGCTCGGCCTGCATGGCCACACCGAGGTAAGCACGACCGGTCGTGGAATGGCTCCAGGCCAGATGTCTGAGGCTAAGTCGGGAATCGTCCACCGTCCATTTGCGCAGGAGCTTTCCATTCGCGCCATCGAGCCTGACCAGCGAGGAATCCATGCGTTGCAGGTCGAATTTCTTGTCGGTCGGCGTCCGCGGAATGCCGCCATTGGCGATCATCAGATGGCCGTCAGCATCGAGCAGCAACTGGTGCGGCTCCATGCCGTGGGTATCCCATTCGTCGATTTTCTTGAGCGATACGCGATCACGTACGCCGATCCTGCCACGGCCGCTCTTGAAATCGGTTTCGGTGGTGTAGATCACGTCGCCGCTCAGGCTGGTGATGGCGTGGCCATTCAGGCGCGCGGTGGAGGCATCGTCCTCAAGGCTGATCTGCCGGCTTACTGCACCTTGGGCATCGATGCGCATCAGCCAGGCACCGGGACGAACTCCGGTCACCAGCAGGCTGCCATCCGCTTCCGGCAGCAGGCCGTGCGGACGCGTCGGCAACGGAACAGCATGGCGAATTTCCAGCTTTTTCTTCTGCCAGTCCGCCGCCAGCACCCCGCCGTAATAGGTATCGCCGGGATTCGGCCCACGCCATGCGGCAGCGATCAATGCCGAGCGTGCTTCACTCCCGGCGGCGGAAGCAAGCCCGACTTGCGGCAGCACGCCGCAAACCCCGAGCATTTTAAGAAAGTGACGTCTGTTCATAGTCATCATCATTTGATGCATTCCTTCTCAGCGATAGCCGGCTCGGTCGAGCAGCTTCTGGGCCGCCACGACGTTCTTGGCCAGGGCACCAATCGGCAGCATGTCGGCCTTGAACTTGCCCATCGCCTCCAGTGCCGGATTGCCGGTCACCACACTGGACACCACCGGCCATTCATTGTTGCCGTCGGCGAAGTAGCGCTGAGCCTCATCGCTGGCCAGGTATTCGAGGAACTTGACTGCTGCTTCGACGTTCTTCGAAGTCTTGACTACGCCGGCACCGGAAATGTTGATATGCGTACCGTGATTCGCCTGGTTGGGCCAGACGATGCCGACGCGCTCCATCATCCGGCGCTCTTCGACCTTGTCGGAACGGATCAGGCGTGCCAGGTAGTAGGTATTCGACACCGCCACCCCGCACTCACCCACGGCGACCGACTTGATCTGGTCGGTATCGCCGCCCTTCGGCGCCCTGGCGAAGTTGGCAACGACACCCCTGGCCCACTCCTCGGTCTTCGCCTCACCATCGTGTGCAATCAGCGAGGCGACCAGAGACAGGTTGTAGGGATGCGACCCCGAACGACTGCAGACCTTACCCTTCAGCTTCGGGTCAGTCAGCGATTCGTAAGTCGCCACATCCTCGGCCTTGACCGCGCTACGGTTGTAGATGATGACGCGAGCCCGGGTCGAGAAGGCAAACCAGGTTTCTGTGTGCAGGTGCGCCGGGATGCGGCTTTCCAGCAGCTTCGACCTGACCGGTGCAAACAAGCCCAGCGCATCCGCATTGGCCAGGCGCGCCGCATCGACCGTGATGAACACATCGGCCGGGCTGTTGCCCCCCTCGTTGCGAATGCGCTCCATCAACTCGTCCTCCTTGCCATCGATCCGGTTGATCTTGATGCCGGTCTGTCGGGTGAAGTTGTCGTAGAGCTTCTCGTCAGTCTGGTAATGACGGGCGGAATACAGGTTGAGGACTTTCTCCTGCGCCCGCACGCCAACACTCGCCAGCACCGCTAGCGCGATCAGGGCCAATTGCTTTTTCATGAACGTGACTCCGTTGCGATCAGAATTTGTACTCGGTGCTCAGAATGAAGCGGCGAGCCTGGCCGGGCACTGTAAAGGCGCCGTTGTCATACAGGGCGTCGTAATACACTTTGTCGAAAATGTTCTGGACGTTGAACTTGACTGCGTACTTCGGCTGGTCGTAGGAAATCATGGCATCCCAACGGGTATAGGACGGCACCCAATTCGGATTGAAGGCTGCCGTACCCGTCGGAGCACCGCCGTAACGCTGACTCTTGTACTCCATGCCGCCACCGATCTTGAAGCCGTAAGGCAGTTGATAGGTGGTCCACAGGTTGAACGTCTTCTTTGGCGTATTGCGCGGCATCTTGCCAATGAAGTTGACGTTTCCGTTGCTCGGTGCCACTTCAATAATCTCGGCATCGATCAACGACAGGCCGCTGAACACTTCCCAGTTGTCGGTCAGGCGCCCGGCCAGTTCCAGCTCCAAGCCGTTGGATTCACGTTTTCTCGTCAGGACTGGATTGTTAGCCGCCGTATCGAGATCGGTGTTGCGCTCCCAATCCTTGGTGGCGTGGTATAGCGCCGCCCGAAATGCGAGATCCCCGCCCAAAAGCAACCATTTCGCCCCCAGCTCGACGACTCGTGAGCGTTCGGCCGGATACTGGCTACCAGAGGATTGGTATAAGTCAGATGTCGGGCTGAATGAATCACTCCAGCCCAAGTAGTAGTGCTGGGCAGCCGTCGGCTGCCACGACAATCCACTCCGATAGCTATTCTCGCCAAAATCACCCTTGAACGACGTTGCCGTGTTGCCTGATACCGAGACGTACTCCGAGCGCATTTCGTCACGGCGCAAGCCTAGCGTCAGTTTCCAGTCTGGCACGAACTCGAGCGTGTCCTGGACGTAGGCGCTATACGTATCGCCCTTGTAGCTGCTCGGGGGTGCAGAGGTGAACTGTCCCGGCTTGTACAGCGGATTGGTCGCCGTTCCCAGGTTCCGCAAGGACCAGCGGATCGAGTCTTCGTTGAGATATTCGACGCCAGTCACCAGCTCGTTCTTCATGCCGAACAGCATGAAGTTCGTGCTCAAGTCGCTCTGCAGCACATAGTTGTCGGTTTCGAACTGGCGGGTCTTGGCCTGCTGCTGTGTGCTGTTCGCGGTCAGCGTATTTTGCCCGGCCACCGCCCAGTATGAACGCTTGTAATTGGCTGCCCGCAGCACAGTGCGCCACTGGGTATCCGGCGAAATCTTGAACAGGTAATTCATGGTGGAGACATTGGTCTCGCTGTCATCGAAGTTGGCATCGACACCGTAGTAATTGCCAGCCTTGGCCATCGTTTCATTGGGCCTGCGATTCACGAAGGGGATGCCGTAGTCGGCTCTATCCTGCGTTTTGACCCACAAGTGACTCAGCGTTACTTCATGGTTGGTTCCCAAGCCGAAGGAAATGCTCGGTGCGAAGCCCATGCGATGGATTTCCGGCTCCGTGCCGGTATACGGATTGCTGCGAGCACTACCCTCATCGCGATTCATCACATTGATGCGGAAGGCCGTCGTATCGCCAATCCGCTGGTTCAAATCAGCCTTGACCTCCTGAAAGCCATCGGTGCCGACACCGACACCCACCTTGTTGATGCCGTACAGCATCGGCGTCTTGCTGACCTGGTTGATCACGCCGCCGGCCTGACCGCGCCCGAAGAGCATCGCCGCCGCACCGCGCAGCACATCGATCTGCTCCAGATTGAACACTTCGCGGTTGTATTGGGCGGTATCGCGAATGCCGTCGAGATACATGTCGCCGAAGGTATAGAAACCGCGCAGGTTCATATTGTCGCCAGCCCGCCCGCCTTCGGCCGCATTGAAAGTCAGGCCCGAAACGTTGCGCAGGGCTTCGCGCAGCGAGTTCGCTTCCTGCTCCTCGATCAGTGCCCGGGTTACCGTGGTGATCGCCTGCGGCACGTCATGCGGATCCTGCACGACCTTGCCGACGCGGGTCTTGGTGGAGCGGTAGCCATCCGGCTGGTCCTGCGTGGCGGTGACGGTTACCGCCTTCAGGGTCTTGTCATCCTCGGCCCAGGCTGAGCCACCGATAGTGAATAGTGCCGTGGCAACAGCGGCTGCCACCGGCAGCATTTTGCCGAACGGCAGGGCGACATCAGAGGAAGAAGCAGACGAGGCCTTGCGCCCCGACATTTTGGCAGTTTTCACAGGCAAACCTTTTTGTAGTCAGTCGGTAATGGCTGGCTGGCATAAAGGCTGGCTTGCCGAACGTTGGGTTCGTATGCGCGCCAACCCTGGTGAGAGAAAGTCAGGAATCGAATCCTGAACTCACCGGGTTAGCGCAAACGATAATGCGAATATATCGCATTTACAAATTAGAAACAACTTGCCCCTGCCCAGCGTTTATTAATACGGGAGCAAAGTGTTGTTTATTGCATCAGGAACGTCAGATGACGTCGATACCCGGCTCGCCTTCAGCCATTTCGCCGACGACCGAAACGTGCGAGAAGCCGTGCTGCAGAAACAGGGAGAGCACTTCGGTGACCGTATCCGGCGAGCAGGAAACCAGCAAACCGCCGGAAGTCTGGGGATCGGTCAGCAAGGTCTGTGCGATGCCTTCGAGGCCGGTGGCGATGCGCACTCGCTCGCCGTAGCTTGCCCAGTTGCGCCCTGAAGCGCCGGTCATCAGGCCGGCCTGCAAGAACTCGCGGGCCTTGGGCAAGACCGGCAAATCCTGGTAATTGACCGTCGCCCGCAGGCCGCTGCCCTTGCAGACTTCCAGCAGATGGCCGGCCAGCCCGAAGCCGGTGACATCAGTCACGGCATGAACACCATCGAGACAGGCCAACACCGGTCCCGGCGTGTTGAGCTGGGTCGTAGTCTCGACCATGGCTTCGTAATCCTTGGCCTGGAGTTGGTCTTTTTTCAACGCGGCACTGTAGATGCCGACACCCAGCTGCTTGCCGAGAACCAGCTTGTCGCCCGGCTTGGCCCCGGAATTGCGCTTCAGGTGCTCCGGATTGACCAGGCCGATGGCCACCAACCCGTAGATCGGTTCCACCGAATCGATGGTATGACCACCAGCAATCGGGATACCCGCTGCCCGGCAGACATCCTCGCCACCTTGCAGAATCTGGCCGATGGTTTCCAGCGGCAGGACATTAACCGGCATGCCGACCAAAGCCAGAGCAAAGAGCGGCGTCCCGCCCATGGCGTAAACATCCGAGATGGCATTGGTTGCTGCGATGCGCCCGAAATCGCGGGGGTCATCGACGATGGGCATGAAAAAATCGGTCGTCGCGACAATCGCCTGCTGCGAGTTGATCTGGTAGACCGCGGCATCGTCGCTGGTCTCGGTACCGACCAGCAACTGCGGCGGAATGATGCTGCCCGTGGTGCCGGCCAGGATTTTCTGCAATACGGCGGGCGCGATCTTGCAACCGCAGCCACCACCATGGGAAAGCTGGGTCAGTCTTACTTTTTCTTGCGGCACGGCTGTTCTCTCGGGAAATGCTTGTTGAGCTGTTTTTATTCGGCGTCGAAGCCGGCGTCCTCGATGGCATTGACCAAGGCATCACGGGTCACCACCTGCGGATCGAAAGCAACGCGGCCCTCGGCCGCCTCCAGGGAAATCTCGGCGCTGCTCACGCCTGCCAGGGCGCTGAGTACGCCAGAGATATTCTTGACACATCCTTGGCAGCTCATGCCGCCAATCTTGATCACGGTGTTTTCCATTGCTCTTACCTGTTGATAAATGGTTGAAGACGCAGCATATCGGCCATTCCATCCGCCGACATCGGGCGACTGAAATAGTAACCCTGGGCCATGTCGCACCCCATTTTACGCAACAGCGCCAATTGTTCGACTTTTTCTACACCTTCGGCCAGTACCGTCATGCGCAGACTGCGCCCCATGCTGACGATGGTCGAGGCGATGGCCCAGTCATCGGGGTCGGTTTCGAGGTCATTGACGAAGGAGCGATCGATCTTCAGTTTACCGACCGGAAAACGCTTCAGGTAAGCCAGCGATGAATAACCGGTACCGAAGTCATCGAGGGAGAGCTCGACGCCCATCCGGTGCAGGGCTGACAAGGTTCCTAAGTTGATATCCGCATCGTGCATCACAGTGCGTTCGGTCAATTCAAGCTCAAGGCGACTGGCGTCCAGACCCGAGGTGGCCAGCGCCCCCGCCACCATCTCGACAAAGCCGGCCTGACGGAACTGCACGGGAGCAACGTTGACGGCCATGCAGATCGGGGGCACCCCATCGTCGCACCAGGCTTTTGCCTGCCGACAGGCTTCGCAGAGCACCCAGTCGCCAATCGGATTGATCAAGCCCGTTTCTTCGGCCACATGAATGAAACGGTCCGGCATGATCAAGCCCAGTTCCGGATGCAGCCAGCGAATCAGCGCCTCGACACCGATGATCAAGCCAGTCTCCAGATTCACCAGCGGCTGGTAGTGCAGGATAAATTCGTTCTGAACCAGCGCCCGCCGCAGATTGCTTTCCATCAGCAAGCGGTCGAGCGTCGTTGTATTCATTTCTCTCGCGTAGAACTGGAACGCATTGCGCCCAATTTCCTTGGCCCGATACATCGCAGTATCGGCATTGCGGAGCAAGGTTTCCAGCTCGCCACCATCGTGGGGATAGATGCTGATTCCCAACGATGGGGTCACGGTCAGTTCATGCCCGGCCACCTCGAACGGCCGGGAAAAAACCTCGACCAGCCGCCGCGCCACTTCAGCTGCCGCCGCCGTGTGGAAGCCCGGCATGGCGAAAATGAATTCATCCCCCCCCAAACGGGCCAGGGTATCGATACGTCGGACCACGCTATCGAGACGCCGCGCTACCTGGCACAGCAACTCGTCACCGACGCTGTGCCCAAGCGAATCGTTAACTCGCTTGAAATGGTCGAGGTCGAGAAAGATAACGGCGATTTCGGATTTTTCCCGCTCAGCCGCCGCCAGCAATTGCTCGAAACGCTCACGCAGCAATCGGCGATTCGGCAAGCCGGTCAATACATCGTAATCAGCCAGTTCGCGTATTCTTTGTTCAGCCGCCTTCTGTGCCGAAATATCCAGCACGGTGCCGACGGAAGCCGGCAGCCCACCGATAAGCGATGGCGATCCGAGCACCATGATCGGGAAAGTCGAGCCGTCCTTGCGTATTCCAGTCAATTCATAATTGTGGCCAACGACACCCGCCGCCCGTAACTGCATCTGCTCGATCACGAAGGCATGCTGATCGGGCAGGATGAGGTCAAGCGGCCCCATCTGCTCGAGCAATTCCTCGGCAGGATAGCCAAACATGCGCGACAGGAAGGGATTGACGTACTTGAAGCGCTGATTCTGAAGCACGAAGATACCGACCTGAGCGGCCTCCATGGTGCTTCGGAACATTGTTTCCTGCTCGGTCATCGCCGCAGCGCTTCCCGCCGTTCCCGCATTGCCACCAGAAAACAATTGTTCAATTATCTTTTCCCCGACCCCTATGGTCATCGAAACTCCATTCCTACCGCCCAGCCTGGCTTTTAGGCCGCCAGCGCTTGAGCAGAAGCGAGTTCGAAACCACTGAAACCGAACTCATCGCCATCGCCGCCCCCGCCACTACCGGGTTAAGCCACCCCAAGGCGGCCAGCGGAATTCCCAACACATTGTAGATGAAAGCGAAGAAAAGATTTTGGCGGATTTTCCCCAAGGTGGCCGCCGATAGGGCAATGGCATCGACAACCCCGAGCAGATCGCTGCGTATCAATGTTAAATCTGCCGCCTCGATAGCTGCATCCGAACCCGCCCCGATGGCGAAGCTGACATCCGCCGCCGCCAGTGCCGGCGCATCGTTGATACCGTCGCCCACCATGGCCACGACCCCGCCGCCAGCCTTCAATTCCTGAACGGCTGCCGCCTTGTCGCCGGGCAGGATACCGGCCCGGAATTCATCGATTCCCGCCTCTGCGGCAATGGCCGCCGCCGTCGCCGCGTTGTCGCCGGTCAACATCACCACCCGGATGCCGCGCTCGCGCAATCGGCTTACGGCCAGCCGCGAAGAGGGTCGCAGGGCATCGGCCACGGCGAAAATAGCCAAGGTCGATTCACCCTCGTTCAACGCCACGACAGTCTTGCCGGCCTGCTGCAACTCACCGACCACCGAGTCGGCCGCCAGCCCCAGCCAGGTCGGCGAGCCGAGGCGCAACGCCCGGCCATCGATTTCGCCCTCGACGCCACAACCGGGAATCGCCTTGAAGCCGGCCACTTTTCTCTCGTCACTACCCGTCTGGACTGCCGTTCCCGCCGCCACAACGGCCTTGGCCAGGGGATGCTCGGAATTCTGCTCAAGCAGGGCCGCTAGGCAGAGTGCCTCGTCGCCAGCCAAAGCGCGCGGCACCACATCGGTCACCTGCGGCAGGCCGCAAGTCAGCGTGCCGGTCTTGTCCAGCGCCAGCACGGTGATGCGCTCGGCCCGTTCGAGCGCCTCGGCATTCCTGACCAGAATCCCGGCCCTGGCACCCTGCCCGGTACCGACCATGATGGCCGTCGGCGTGGCCAGACCCAGCGCACACGGACAGGCAATGACCAGCACGGCCACGGCATTGACCAAGGCCTCGGCAAAGTCGCCGGAATAAATCCACCAGCCGACAAAGGTCGCCAGCGCAATGGCACACACCGTCGGCACGAAGATCGACGAAATCCTGTCGGCCAGACGCTGCACCGGCGCTTTTGACCCTTGCGCCTCACCGACCAGCCGGATAATGCCGGCCAGCAAGGTGTGCTCACCAACGCCGGTGGCCCGGCAGCGCAAGGCGCCCTGCCCGTTGGCCGTAGCGGCAAAGACCTTGTCACCGGCCCGTTTGCCCAGTGGCATGCTTTCGCCAGTCAGCATGGCCTCATTGACACTCGATTCGCCGTCGACCACCTCGCCATCGACCGGCACACTTTCGCCCGGACGAACCAGGAAGACATCGCCCGGCATCAACGCCTCGACAGCCATTTCCACCCACTGTCCGTCACGCTCGACGCGGGCCGTCTTAGGCTGCAGACGGATCAACGACTCGATGGCTTCGGAAGTTCTGGCCTTGGCCCGCGCTTCGAGCAACTTGCCAAGCAGGACCAGCGTGATCACCGCCGCACCGCCCTCGAAATAGACGTGCTGGTTGAGACCAAACAAGGTCACCACCGTCGAAAAGCCCCAGGCCATGCTGGTACCGAGGGCGACCAGCACATCCATGTTGGCGCCACCGCCACGCAGGGCCTTGTAGGCACCATCGTAGAAACGCCAGCCGATCCAGAACTGCACCGGCGTCGCCAGCACCAGTTGCAGCCAGCGCGGCAATTCGTTCAGATGACCGTGTTCACCGAACATGAACAGCATCTGCCCGACCAGCGGCAAGGTGAGCGTCACGGCAATCCAGAATCGCCGAATTTCCCGCTGATAGACACGCAGCTTTTCGGCTTTTTCCCGTTCGCGTGTCTGGCCATCGACTAATTCGGCGGTAAATCCGGCCTTCGCCACGGCCGCCACGACAGCAGCCTCATCGGCTGCTTCGGTCAGCCGCACCCGCGCCCGCTCGGCCGCCAGATTGACATTGGCCTGCATGCCGGCTTGCCGGTTCAGGACTTTCTCAAGACGCGCCGAACAGGCAGCGCAAGTCATGCCACCAATGGCAAACTCGACAACCCGGCCCCGGTCAGCCTCGTCGGTCATTTGACCAGCAATACCGGACAGGGTGAAAGGTGCAGCACACGCGTCGCCACCGAGCCCATGACCATACCCGCCACCGCGCTACGACCATGCGTCCCCATGATGATCAGATCGCAGGCCAGGTCATCAGCCATCTTTCTGATCACCTCGGCTGGCTGACCAACGTGGATATGGGTCGTATGAAAACGCCCGGCCGCATCCAGCTTCCGCTGTGCTTCGACGAGTTGTTCCTGCCCCTCTTCCAGATAGTAGGCATGCAAGGTTTCCTTGCCGACGTGGGCCTGTACCCGGCCAATCGGAATCGGGGCATGGACATGCAATAGATGGATTTCCGGCACGTCGCGGAACCAGGCCGCATGGCTGATCAGGTGCTCAACGGCACGCAACGCACAGGCCGAACCATCAACCGGCAACAAGATTTTCATGGTGTTTTCTATCCTAAAGCCCGCCTGACAGACGCATCAGGCCGAGGAATCCGTATAGACCAAAGCCTAGCACCAACAGGCCGGAGAGGGTACGCACAATGGGGCGACGCACGAATTCGTTGAGCCGGGCCAGCACGATGCCGGCGAGCAGAAGATTGGGCAAGGTCCCAAGCCCGAAGGCCAGCATCGTCAGGGCACCACGCCCGGCCGACCCCGTGCTGAGCGCCGTCGCCAAGGCGCTGTAGACCAGACCGCAGGGTAGCCAGCCCCACAGCACGCCCAGCGGAAACGCCTGAACCACGCTGCGCACAGGCAGGAAACGTCGGGTCAAAGGTTGCAGACGTCGCCACAGGCTCTGCCCGGCCCGTTCGGTTAAGGCCAGCGCCTTGGTGACGCCGAGCAAATAGAGGCCCATCGCCACCAGCATCAGGTTGGCAATGAAATACAGAATCAAGCGGGCCGGCACCTGCCCTTCCAGACCCATGCTGGCCGCCCCCAGTGCCCCGGCGATAGCCCCGGCCGCTGCGTAGGAAAGAATGCGCCCGCCATTGTAGGCAAAGTGCATGGACCAACGGGCTGTACCGCCCATCGACAGGGCGCCGACGATGCCGCCGCACATGCCGACGCAATGGGTACCGCCAAGCAGACCAACGAGAAAAAGTGCGAGATAGCCGGAATCAGGCATCGTACAAACCAGTAGTCACCGAAGCAGGCAGTTTACTCTGCCCACCCGGCACTACGCACGGCAATCAGATGACTTTGGAGTAGGTCGCCCGCTGGCGTCCCGCCCGCAGGTAGCGGTCGAAGACCATGGAAATGATGCGCACCAACAAGCGTCCCGGTGGCAGAACGGTGATCCACTCGCGTTCGATCTTGAGCAAACCGGCCCGCTCCATTTCCTTCATGTCTTCGAGTTCGGCCGCGAAATACTTGTGGAAGTCGATCAGATGAGCACTTTCGATGCTCTCGATGGAGAGCTCGAAATGACACATCAGCGCCTGGATGATCGAGCGACGCAGGATATCGTCAGCGGTCAGTTCGATGCCACGGAAGACCGGTAAGGCACCGGTATCGAGGCGATCGTAGTACTCGTCCGCAGTCTTGACGTTCTGGTAGTAGGTCGGCCCGACCTTGCTGATCGACGAGATGCCAAAAGACAGCATGTCGCAGTCGGCGTAGGTCGAATAGCCCTGGAAATTGCGGTGCAGGCGGCCTTGACGCTGGGCGACAGCCAGTTCGTCATCCGGCTTGGCAAAGTGGTCCATACCGATGAAGACATAGCCTGCATCGGTCAGCTTCTTGATCGCCAGCGCCAGAATCTGCAGCTTGGTATCGGCTGACGGCAGATCACCATCGTTGATCCGGCGTTGCGGCTTGAACATGCTGGGCATGTGTGCATAGTTGTAGATCGACAGGCGATCGGGATCCATCGCCAGCACGCGCTCCAGCGTCCGGTTGAACCCCATTACCGTCTGGTGCGGCAGACCGTAGATCAGGTCGACAGAAACCGACTTGAAGCCGTTGGCCCGTGCATCACGGATGACACTGTAGGTCTCTTCCTCGCTTTGAACCCGATTGACGGCAACTTGTACCTTTTCGTCGAAATCCTGCACCCCGACGCTCATGCGGTTGAAACCGAGTTCGCCCAGCAAGGCGACTGTGGCCGTATCCACCTTGCGCGGGTCGACTTCGATCGAATATTCGCCGCCATCAAGCAACTTGAAGTGCTTGCGGGTTTCGCCCATCAACTGGCGCATCTCGCTGTGCGACAGGAAGGTCGGCGTACCGCCGCCCCAATGCAACTGGATGACCTCGTGCTCACCGTCGCGGCCTTCCAGTGCCGCTGCCTGAATATCCAGCTCCTTGGCCAGATATTTCAGATATTTGGCGCTGCGCCCGTGATCCTTGGTAATGATCTTGTTACAGGCGCAGTAGTAGCAAATAGTGTTACAGAACGGGATGTGGAAGTATAATGAAAGAGGTCGACTGATCCCGCCGATGTTGCGCTTGCCAAGCCAGAGTTTGGCTGCATCGGAGTCGAAAGCCTCGACAAAGCGGTCGGCCGTCGGATAGGACGTATACCGGGGGCCGTTGACGTCAAAGCGGCGAATGATCTGCGGATCGAAGACGAGGTTTTCAGTTGCGAAATTCATTAGGCAAGCCATCAAAAGTTGATCGGATTATGTTCGGATGGCATGGTTTTGCGGTTGACTTGGATCAAGCTAACGCAGGTTGCCAATGGCACATACACGCCCATTAAATCAGGAAATATCGCTGTCCGTCATCAAGACGGCCTGCTCAAATTGCAATCTGCGCGAACTGTGCCTGCCCTTTGGCCTCAGCACGGAGGAACTTGAGCGCCTCGACGACCTGGTTTCCACCCGTCGTCGCATCAAGCGCGGCGATCACCTGTACCGCGCCGGTGAAGGTTTTGATGCAATTTACGCTATCCGCAGCGGTTTCTTCAAGACTGATGTGCTGCTTGAAGATGGCCGTGACCAGGTCACCGGTTTCCAGATGGCCGGCGAACTGCTCGGGCTGGATGGTATCAGTACCGAACACCATACCTGCAATGCCATCGCGCTCGAAGACAGCGAGATCTGCGCCATACCGTTCTCCCGCCTGGAAGGTTTGTCGCGTGAAATCCACACGCTGCAACACCATTTCCACAAGGTGATGAGCCGGGAAATCGTTCGCGACCATGGTGTGATGATGCTGCTCGGCACCATGCGCGCCGAAGAGCGGCTGGCTGCCTTCCTGCTCAACCTGTCGCAACGCTTCACCGCCCGCGGCTTCTCGCACGCCGAGTTCTACCTGCGCATGACGCGCGAGGAAATCGGCAGCTATCTCGGCCTGAAGCTGGAAACAGTGTCTCGTGCTTTTTCCAAGTTCCAGGAAGAAGGCTATATTGCCGTCCAGCAGAAGCACATCCGGATTCTCAACGTTAATGGCCTGAAGGCCTTGATGAATCACCGAAGCTGACGCCTTACCAGCGCAGCTTCGCCAGTTCTCCGGCTCGTTCGACCAACTTGAAAAGCAAAGCCTGGGCTTTAGCTCGGGCTGGTGTCGCGCTCCCCGGGGAACGGTAGACCATCACCACCCGCTCGGGCTCGGCAGCCGTCACGTAGATAGCGATCGACAACGGACAAAGGGCAATCTGGGCCGGATCTTCGGTCACCATCCGCCAAGCTAGGGCAGCACTGCAAAACTGAAAGATTTCGGCTTTAAGGAATGGCGTTGCCGCCCCCTCGCCCCCGGTGCGCTGCAACATCTGGTTGAACGGCAGCACGGCCCCGACCACCAAACCCTCAGCCTCGATAACCTCGATCAGCGCGTCGCGCGCCGTCGGGTAGTCACTGCCAGGGATGGCGTAGGTCAAGACGTCATCCGTCGCCCAGGCCTGTGGCGCCAGGAGTATCCAGAGACTCAGGAGGCAAGCGAAAAAACGGGGCATCCTTGAGGACGCCCCGAACAGATGCAAGAAGGACATCTGACGCAAGACTTGCTCCCGGCTGCGAAGTTATCTGAATCGAAGCTTCGAAATCCGGCCAGAAAACTTAAAAAGCATGCTTGATACCCATGGCAAAGCCATTGACGCCGGTACCGGAGAGCCCGGCCGAATTACCCATCGGGTTGATGGTGAAAGAGGCGTTACGATCGTTCTTGATATGGGCGTAGTCGGCATACAGCTCGGTCCGCTTGGACAGAGCGTAGCGACCACCGATTGCCCACTTGCTGGCATCGGCATCGCTCAGGGTCTTGTCCTTGACCTGGCCGTAGCTGACCAGCATTTTGGCCTTGCCGAACGGTACGGTAGCGCCGAGGAACCAGTTGCGGCGATCATATTCCTGGCCAGCCGCCAGTCCACCCAGATTCTGCAAACCGGCAGTGGTGGCGTCGAGATCGATATTGCCGCCAATCAGCGAGTTCTGCTGGCCCTTGATCACGTCGTAAACACCACCGATCTTGACGAAGCCAAAATCGTAGGAAACGCCACCGGTAGCCACATACAGACGGCTATCCGACAGACCTGCCGCCTTGGTGGTTTCGTAGTCCAGATCGACGCTCAAGGGGCCATTGGCGTAGATCAGGTTGACAGAGAACAGGCGGTCATCGGCGTTACTGCTGCCAGTGATGGCGCTGACACCGTTAGTATGAACGCCTTGCAGGCTGCCTTCGTTACCCTGGGTATTGGTGGCCGTCGCCAGAATCAGCGTAAAGCCGTTCCAGGCCGGTGAGATGTAGGCGATGGCGTTGGCCGCACGGTCGTACTGGGTGGTCATCGAGGCGAAGTTGCCGACCGAGTAGTTGGTGAACGGGTTGTACTTGCCATAAATACCGTAGCGCAGGCCGTCGAGATAACCGGCAACGACGGTACCGAAACCACCGGTCAGGCCAACGTAAGAGTGCCCCGCCTGGTTCAGGCCACCGCCAGTGTCGGGATTGAAACGATACTGAATATCGAACAGCGCCTTGAGGCCATTTCCGAGATCTTCGACACCTTTGAAGCCGAGGTGGCTGAAAGAGGCGGCTTGGCCGATGAAATTGCGAGCCTGGTTGGTCGTGCCCACGTTGCCGCTGGCCGGCACAGCACCGTTGCTGCCGCTGGTAGTCATCCAGCCCATGTCGATGTTGCCGTAGATGGTCACGTTGGATTGGGCAAAGGCAGCGCCGGAGGTGGCGGCGGCGATAGCCAGGGCGATAATTTTCTTCTGCATGAATAGTCTCCAGATATTTATACCGAAATACGCCCAACCCCCTCGGGCACGGCGACTTCCCCCCAAGCACCGCAAGCGGCGGCAGCAAGGATGCACCTTCATTGCGAAGCTCATGCCAGGATGAGGAAACACATCACCAATCAGATTAACCAATTGATAGCAATAGGTTTTACAGATAATCGACCGAAACACCCAAAAAGAATTCTGAACAACCGCATGCTCATTATTTGGACAGCAGGTGATTTACTGCCCCAAAAAACAACACCCAAAACGGTGGACAAAAAAAGCCCGGCACGCGGCCGGGCAAGTTGAGACACGAGGCAATTCAGAACCTGATTAGCAACAATCGTCAGCCAGTCTCACTTGGTGAGACTGAGCACCCGTAGAGTGATTGCCATCGGACAACGAGAGGTGGCGATCATGGCGATGAACAGAATCCAATTTCAACCGGGGTTGTCGATGCCGGAATTTCTCAAAGACTACGGTACCGAGGCGCAATGCGAACAAGCGCTCGAAGCGGTACGCTGGCCTGAAGGATTTCGCTGCCCGCGCTGCGCAGCTACGGGGCACTATGTACTGCGGGATGGTACGCGCAAGGTCTTTCAGTGCAGCGCCTGCCGTCATCAGGCGTCACTGATTGCCGGAACGGTGTTTCAGGGCACCAAGCTGCCCCTGAGCACTTGGTTCCTGGCGATCTACCTGATCAGCCAAGCCAAGACCGGCCTGTCGGCGCTGGCCTTGAGGCGCCAACTGGGCGTCAGTTACCCCACGGCCTGGCTGATTCACCACAAACTGATGCAGGCCATGGGCGACCGGGAGGCGCGCTATGCGCTGGAAGGCAAAGTCCAGGTCGATGATGCCTATCTGGGTGGCGAGCGCACGGGTGGCAAGGTCGGGCGGGGCTCCGAAAACAAGGTCGCCTTTGTCGCTGCCGTCTCCCTGACGGATGAGGGCCGCCCGCTGCGGGTGCGACTCACCCCGGTGCCGGGTTTTACTCTAAAGGCAGTGGCCGCCTGGGCCAAGGAGCACCTGGCCTCGGGAAGTACGGTGCTCTCCGATGGCTTGGCCTGCTTTGCTGCGGTTGCCGAGGCCGGCTGCACGCATCGCCCGACAGTCATGGCTGGACGTAAGCCGAGGGAGGTTCCCGCATTCAAGTGGGTCAACACCGTGCTCGGCAATCTCAAGACTAGCTTATCGGGTTGCTACCATGCCTTCGACTTCCAAAAGTACGCGGCGCGCTACCTCACCGCCTTCTGCTACCGCTTCAATCGGCGTTTCGACCTGCTTACGCTTAACCAGCGTCTCTTGGTCGCCGCGGCCGGTTCAGCGCCCCACCCGCTTCGCTTGATTCGGTTGGCTGACGTTCGTTGCTAATCAGGATTCAGAATGTGTAGCGGGCACTGACCCCGGCCAGCCAGGTACGGCCCGGTGCTGATTCATAGAAGCGGCCGTTGCTATCGCCGACAATGACCGAACCGACGTACTGGCGGTCGAAAATATTGTCGAAGCGCAGGAAACCGCGCAGGCTGAGCGGGCCGTACTTGCGATCGACGCCGAAGCGGAGATTGGCGACGGCATAGCCCGGCGCAGCCTGCCGTTGGTTGGTATCCTCGACGTAAACCTTGTCGCGAACGATGCCTTCGACCGCGGCATGGAAGCCGCTTGGCTTGTGCTTCCAGGCGATTTCGCCGAACAGGTTGTGGGCGGCGACACCGGGCAAGCGGCTGCCGGCCGAAACGGTTTTGGTCGCCGGATTTGGGGGAGCGCTCGTAAATCGGAAGCTCTCGTCGTAATAGGCATTCAGGTAGGTGTAGGCCAATCGGCTGCTCAGCCCCTCGCTCCAACGGCTGTCGAGCGCCAGCTCCACGCCCTGTCGCTCGGTCTTGCCGGCATTCTGATAGGCCGTCCGACCGCCGCTGCTGGACAGCACGACCAGTTCATCCTGCGTCTTGACCTCGAACAAGGCGATGTCGAGGCGGCTGTTGCCGAGCATGGCCTTGGCGCCGATTTCGTAATGCGTACTGGTCGCCGGCTTGAGCGAGAAGTTGAAGGAGCCGCCGCCGCTCGAATAGAACATTTCGTTGAAAGTCGGCGCCTCGAAGCCACGTGCCACGCTGGCATAGACGTTGAGTGCATCGGTCACACGAAACATGGCGGCAACGGTCGGCGTGGTCTTTTCGTAAGTCACGCTACCGCTATCATCACCATTTGCTCCATCGAAATAGCGATCATCGACCTTGAAGGCGACGCGACTGTGGCGCAGGCCGCCACTGAAGGTCCACCGTTCGCCCTGCCATTCGGCCTGAGCATATTGATCGAAGCTGCTGACGCGGTCTTGCTCATTGCGGCGCAACTTCCCCATGAGGCCACAGAGGTTGGCGGTGCAGTTGGCCGGCGAGCCGCTCCCGACAAAGTTTTCGTAGCCTTGACGATCATCGGTGGCCTGTTCGTAATCGAAACCGACCGTGGTAGTCAGGCGGCCGCCGGCCAGACCGAAACGCCCCGTCCACCGGCCGGCAAGACCGGCAAAGTCGCGGTCGAAATCAACAACACCTCCCGACTGCTTTACTGAAAACTTTTGTGTGCTGATCGGAATGGACTGATATTGCGTCGTTGTGCGCTGTCCGGCATAGGCCGAGACCAGCACAGAGTGATCGCCGAAACGGTGTTCATAACTAATGCCGCCCTGCGTATGGTCGATGCTCTTGCGCGTATTGTAGGTTAGCGCCGGATAGATATTCGTCGGGCCAATTGCTGGATTCGACTCGAATCCGACACCACGCGGATTGCCCTTGAATTCGTCCCATGCCAGCCCTTGTGGGTCCTGCGCATCCTGCCGGAAGGTGTTGGCAATCAGGGTCAGCTTGCCATCCTGGCTTGGCCGGAAGGTCAGCTTGGCCATGGTCTGGTCTCGCTCGGCGGCGCTGTGCTCGCGGTAGCCGTCGGTGGCGAAGCGCGAAGCATCGATGACGTAACCTACACCGCCGACCTCGCCCTGGGCGCTGATATCACTTTTCCAGGTGCCGTAGCTGCCGGCTGAAAAGCTGCCCTCGACGCTCGGCGCGCCCTTGCCATCCGGCGTGAACATCTGGATCACGCCGCCGGCATGGTTGCCGTAGATCGCCGACATCGGCCCGCGCATGACTTCGATGCGCTCGGCGCGGTCGAGATTGAAGGTGGCGGCCTGCCCCTGCCCGTCCGGCATGGAGGCTGGAATGCCGTCGCTGACCAGCCGGATGCCGCGCACGCCAAAGGCCGAGCGGGCGCCGAAGCCACGTGAGGAAATCTGCAGATCCTGCGCGTAGTTCTGGCGATTCTGCACCGTGATGCCGGGCACCGAGGCGAGTGCCTCGGAAACATTGACCCGCGCCTGATCGGCGCCGATTCTGGCGGCATCGACGACATCGACTGCCGCGGGCAGATCGAAGCTGTTATGTTCGATGCGGCTGCCGGTAACGACCACCGAATCCAGCGTCAGCGCAGCATCGGCCATGGCAAGGCAAGGAAAAACTGCGGCCAGCAGGCTGACAAGATGGCAAGGCCGGGCAAGTCGGGAAGGAAGGTGGTTTGTCATTTTGTCTCCTGGATAAACGAGGCAACCCCTCAGCTGCCCTGGAGACCATTATTCAAAAACGCCGAGCCCGACACATCACGACAATCGCCCGAGTTGCCTACAGAAAATCATGAGAAGAGAACCGGCCAGCGGCGAGCCGAAAAAGCAAAAAGCCCACTCCGAAGAATGGGCCTTTTGGCAGCATCGACGACGATTAAGAATCGTCGCCAACGCGATGTCTGGAGCGGCAGAAGAGTCTCGAACTCTCGACCTCAACCTTGGCAAGGTTGCGCTCTACCAACTGAGCTACTGCCGCTTTTTGGCTCCCCGACCTGGGCTCGAACCAGGGACCTACGGATTAACAGTCCGGCGCTCTACCGACTGAGCTATCGAGGAAAAGGCGCGCATTATAAATCGCTCTCGCAGCTTTGCAAGCCCCTTGGGCAAGCAAATTCAATCCAATTTGACCTGAGCCGGATCAGCCCCGTCAATTGCCGACTAAGCCAGCTGGTGCGCTCTCAGCTTCGGCACGCTTGGAATGCAAATGCGCTTTCCATCGACGACGATCAGACCAAGGGCACTCAGGTCGTGCAGGATGCGCGAGAAATGCTCCTGGGTAAGATTGAGACGTGAGGCAATCACCCCTTTATTGGCTGACAGCTCAAGCACCACGTTGTCATCTTTTTGCTGTGGCTCGACCAGTTCGTGCATCAGGTAGCCAATGACCCGCTGCGTGCCGGAATGCAATGAATAGGCTTCGACATCGATCATCAGCTGGTGCAGGCGCATGGCCATGCCGGCCAGCATTTTTCTGACAAAGGCGTGGTCGTTTTCCAGCTCTTCGTAGATGGCTGTCTTTGAAATATGCAGGACCAGCGAATCACTCAGTGCCTGGGCGAAGACGAAATAAGGCTTCTCCATGAACATGATGGCCTCACCGAAACTCTGCCCCGGCTGAATGATCTCAACCACCTTCTCGGTTCCCTGGACGGACGAGAGCGCCAGCTTCATCTGCCCATAAACCAGCACATGAAATCCGGTCGATGGATCGCCCCGGCGGAACAGGGTCTCGCCCTTGCTGACGCGCATTTCACGGGTGCTTTTTGCCAATCTGGCAAGCTCATCCGCGGAAAGACCTTCGAACAGGGGAATACGACTTAAAAGACTGACAATTTGCACCGGCTGATAATCCCGCACGCTCTCTCCTTTCAAGGAACTCTGGTTATCGACATCCATCAGGCATGACTCCGAAAACATTGTGTATTTTGACATGAATCAAATCAAGCCGCTGCGGAGAAGATGCTTCAGACGTTCACTTGCGAGGAGAGTCGAGCCGTTCAGCCTTTGGCGATTTTCCAGCCGGGATGCTGGAAGTACTTTCCATACGATTTCAGGGCTTCAAGCACCCGCACGGCGCCATCATGGCGCGCCTGTGCCGACTTGCCTTCCATGATCTCGGCCCCGGCCATCAGGTCGGCGATGATCAGGTGCAGCATGGCGTCGGCTTCCGGCGCCAGCTTGCACTGCTCTATCGCCGAACCCACCTTGGCGCTGACCGTTGCCGCCAGGGCCTGATAGTCGCCGTTACTGAACTGATCCTTGTGGATCGCCGGCAAGGCCTTGGCCATGGCTTGATTGATCTCGTTCATGCTCTGCCGCAAAGGCGCGTCGGTCGCCCATTTCTTCCCGGCATTGAGCTGAAGTTTTGTCGGCTCGGCAGCGCCATGGTGGTGATGGTGCGCGTCAGCAGCCCGAACGTTCGAAGAAGCGGCCAAAACGAGGGCGACGAGAAGAACAGAAAGTCTGGTTTTCATTGCGTTTCCTTGAGTGCGTTGGAGAATACCCGAGCAGTTTAGTCGGCTAATCTTAACGAATGCTTAATGGACAGCATGCCGCCCGGCGAGCGCTCACCGGGATGTTCCTCCGGCCGTCGCCGTGCTCGCCGTCAGGCCGGCGCTTAGCCGCGTTCGGCCAGCACCTGGCGGATTGCACCGGCCAGTATCGACGGATCTTCAGCCCCGACGACAACCATTTTCCGGTCGACAATGAAGGTTGGCACCATCGAAATGCCTGCTGCTCGCACTTCTGCCTCCATCGCCCGCACGGTATCGGCGTCTTCGTTTGAGGCCAGATAATCGGCGACCATTGCGGCCGGATAGCCGCATTCCTCGGCAAGGCTGACCAGGAGCGCAGTGTCACCGACCGCCTCACCGCGCTGGAATTGAGCAACGAACAGGCGCTCGACCAGCCGTTCGGCCTCGCCGCGCTGCTGCGCCCAGTGGATCAGGCGGTGCGCCTGCAGGGTGTTGGCGCGTCGCGTTATTTTTTCGAAGGCGTATTCCAGACCATAGGGCCGCCCGGCAGCCCTGACCCGCTCGAACAGCGCTTCGACCGGTGCCCGGCCGCCAAATTTCTTTTCCAGAAACGGCAGGTAGGGCTCCCCCTCGGGCGGCGTGTCCGGGTTGAGGAAAAACGGCCGCCAGCGCTTCTGGCAGGAAAAATCGGGGATTTCCTGGCGTACCTGGGCAATCGCCAGGTCCAGTCGGCGCAGGCCGATGAAGCACCAGGGACAAACGATGTCGGAAACGATCTCGATGGCAAGCATGCTGATTAGACTCCTTGTTTCAGTAGGCGGGATGGCACCAGGCGTCGAATCTGGCGGCCAACGACAGCACGGAATCCTGGGCTGTGCAGGCAAACGCCCCCGACCAGGCCGACCAGACAACCAAGCACCGTGTCGAAAAATCGGGCCTGAATCAGGGCGTTTGGCGAGGCATGACCGAGCGTGGTCGCTTCAACCAGCAGAATGGTCATCGGCGTTATGAAAATGGCGGCCAACGCGTAGTGACGGACGATCAGGACCTCGATCAGGAAGGCAAGCCCGATCATGACGAAAGAGATGCTCCATTTGTCGAGCGGCAGGCTCAACAAGGCCCATGACAGCAAAAGTCCGATACAGGTACCGATCACCCGCTGCAACTGCTTGTTCCAGACCGCGCGCAGGGACATCCCCTGAATCACGGCCAGACAGCTTACCGGCACCCAGTACGCCTGCTCCAATTGAAGCGCCTGGGCTAGCGCCAGGGAGATGCCGACGAAAGCACCGATAACGATCGAATCGAAGACGACATAATCAAAAGTCGGCGGCGGCAACGGCGTCACCGGTTTGGGCGGCACCCGGCGCAGCATGAAGACGCTGTAGAAAAACGCGATCAGGCAGGCTAGCAGGCTACCCATGGTCAGCAGCCCGACCTTGAGTGGAATCTGCATGACTTCGCCGGGCGAATTGGCACCGATAGACGCAGCCATGATGAAGAAAAGGCTCCCGGGCGGCCCCAGGTTGTAATACCGACAGACCATCGTGACCAGAATGGCGGTAAACGTCAGCACCAGCATCATCACTGGCGGAAAGAAGTGGCTCATTACCCCGAGGGCGTAGCTGGCGATCATGGCAAAGGCGCAGGCCATCAGCGACACCATGCGGTGATACATCGGGGTTTCGGGCAGGTAGAGAAAGACCAGCCCCCCCAGCGAAGAGATCAGGCCATAGTCCATATGGTCGAAATAGGCGCCGACCATCAGCGGCAACCCGGAGGCCAAGGCCGCCGCAAAGGGCATTTGCCAGCGCCGGTCACTGACGTTGATGGTGGTCAGATGCTGCAATTCGGCTTGCACCAGCAGCTTCAATCTTGCCCAATAGGATGAGCGCGTCATGGTCCTGCCTTTGAACGGTGGCGGTTGCTCGCGTCAAAGGCGAGAACGAATTGGCACCATTTTACTGTGAAGCAGCGGGTGGCTGTTTTGGCAAGGATTGACGGCAAATGCTTGGCGCCAGAAAGGGAATCCGCGCCCATGGTCAACAGGAAAACGCTCATCAAAGATTCAGTGAATATTCGAGGCACTCTGCTATCCAGGATAAGCAACAGGTACCCGAAGGTACCTGAATCTAGCGCTGCTTCGTTGGCCCTGCGACAGCTTTCTGAGCGGAGTTGCCATTCAGTCTAGAGGCTGGCCGCTAACTACTCAGCCACTCCGGCCGTTCGGATGGCTGGGCCTATCTGGCACAAATGCATCGACAACCCGCCGTTCAACTTTCATCCCAAGGCCAGCTTGATCAACTCGGCCAGCGGCGTGGTCGGACGGCCGATCAAGGCGCTCAATTGACGACTGTCATCGAACAAGCCGCCCTTTGATGCACCAACATCGGATTCGGCCAGCAGCGTCGCCAGGAAATCCGGCAAGCCGGCGTCGAGCAAGGCCGCCTTGAATTCGCTTTCCGGCAAATCCTGGTAAGCCACGGCTTTGCCTTATTCACGGGCAATATCTCAGCCCGCAGGCCAGCGGAAAAGATGACTGCCGCCAGGTAGTCGAGCATCAGGTCGCGTACTGGGCAACGCCATTACCGAATGACCAATTCTCTTTTTTGACCTCGACCAGATTGATGAAGACATCTTCCGGCCGAACACCTGCTTCCCGGTGGAGACCCTCAGCAATTGTCTTGTAGAGAAGCTTCTTCTGATCCGTCGAACGTCCCTCATTAAGCGTGATTTGGATAAACACCAGACCATCGCTCCGATTTATCCCGAGATACGCGGGGTCATAGACAAAGTGCTCGTCGTCATGCTCCGCCAGTACCTGAAAGTTGTCCTGGTCGGGGGCGTGAATTGCAGCCTTCATTGAGTCGTAGACCACCTTGCCCAGCTTTTTGGCGTAGGAAGGGTCAGGGTTTCTTTTGATGTCGATACGAACGAGGGGCATCTTTCTCTCCTTTGAATATGTGATCTGGTTGCGAACTTCACCGCATCTTGATGACGACTTTTCCCCTGGAATGTCCCAGGGAAAGGTGAGCAAGCGCTTCTTTTGCCTGCTCGAATGGAAACACCTTGTCGATCACTGGCCGGATGCGTTCCGTCTCGAGGAGTTTGCCGATTTCGCCGAGTTGGGCGCCATCGGGGCGGGCAAAGAGAAATGAGTAAGCGACATCCCGCTTTTTCGCCAGGCGCATGATCTTGCGGCTCATCAACCCGAAGACGAAGGTCAGGATGAAGTTGAGCCGTCGAACCCGAGCGAATGCGGCGTCCAGCGGACCGACCAGGGAAACGATCGTGCCCCCTGGCTTGAGGATGCCGAGTGATTTCTCGATCGCATCGCCCCTGACCGTGCCGAGCACCGCGTCGTAGTCGCGCAGCACTTTCTCGAATGCCTGTTTCTTGTAGTCGACCACCTCGTCAGCGCCGAGGCTAAACACCAGGTCGACGTTGGCCGTACTGGTGGTCGTTCCCACCCTGGCGCCCAGGTGCTTGGCCAGCTGGATCGCAAAGGTGCCAATGCCGCCGGAGCCCGCCGGGATGAATACCTTCTGGCCGGCCCGAAGATTCGCCCGCTCCTTCAGCGCTTGCCACGAGGTGAGCCCGACCATCGGGATCGATGCCGCCTGCACGAAATCCAGATTGGCCGGTTTCAACGCGGCAAGGCGCTCCGGCACCACCGCGAACTCGGCGATGGCGCCGGTACCCAGATCGAAGATGTTGGCAAAGATGGCATCGCCCGGCTTGAAACGGGTCACGCCACTGCCAACCTCGGTTACCACGCCGGCCAGATCGCTGCCCAGGGTGGCCGGAAGCTGGAAATGCAGGACCGGTTTGAACATTCCCGTCACGATCATGTTGTCGACCGGATTCACGCTCGCGGCGTGGACTTCTACGAGCATTTCGTCGGCCTTCAGCGTCGGGCGTGGCACGTCGGCGAAGCCGATATCGGGCGACTTGCCATAGCGTTTGAAGGTGAGTGCTTTCATGGTTTGAGCTTTCATCTTTGGTCTTTCGTTTTTATCTGGGCGACTCAGTCGGCAAGGAAGTCCAGCACCGCCGGCACGAAGGCCCGGTAATGCTGAAAGACGCCGCCGTGTCCGGAATCCGGATAGATCGTCAGCCGGGCATTCGGCAGGCGGCGCGCCATGTCGGCCGAAAGACTGCTGGCCACCATGAGGTCGCGGTCACCGTTGGCGACGAAAACGGGTTGCTTGATGACCGACAGGTCGTCGGGCGCGCTCAGCCCGGCCGTTTTGATGGCCTGCAATTGGGCACGTCGGGCTTGCAGGGAAATGGGCTTGTCACGCCCCTCGGTGCGCTCCTTCAGCCGGGCGAAGTAGTCTTTGGCGGCCCGCTTGCCCTCCGGGGTGCGGGGGAAGAACAGGAAATTCCTCGGGTCACTCCACGTGAGCGCGGCCTTGAGGTAAGCAAGGGCGGCGACTCTGTTGATCTCGTCGATCCCGCCGCCGCCCTTGGGCCCCGTTCCGGCGAGGATCATCCGACGCACGAGATCGGGGGCCTGCAAAGCCACCATTTGGGCGACGCCACCGCCCAATGAGAAGCCGAGCAGGTCGACCTGCTTGAATCCCAAGGCCCGAATGAAGGCGATGGCATCCCGCCCCATTGCCTCGATCGTGTCCGGCACCGATCCGCCCGAGGCACCGACCCCACGATTGTCGAAGGCGATCACCCGACGCTGGGCGGCGATACCATCGATAATCCGCGGGTCCCAGTCATCGAGCACGGCCATCAGGTGGTGCAGGAGGATCACCGGCACGCCGGAATCAGGGCCGAGTTCGCGATAGGCGAAAGCCACCCCGCCAACGTCAACCGTGCGGGTCGGTACATTTTTCCACGTCATATTGCGCATCAATCAAATCTCCGTGCGGGCTGGATTGCCTGTCGTCAAGGTGTTACTATCGAATTGAAACGAACAATACTATCAATTCGAAAGCAAGTCACTATCAAAACAGTATGGACGACAAAAATAGTTGTAATGAACCCTGCCCGATCGCGCGCAGCCTGGCTTTCGCCGGCGACGCGTGGAGCATATTGATCCTGCGGGATGCCCATGCCGGCCTGACGCGCTTCGACCAATTCCGGAAAAGTCTGGGCATTGCCCCGACGATCCTGACCCGCCGGCTGGCAACGCTGACCGAGGAGGGATTGCTGGAGAAACAGCGCTACTCGGAGCATCCGCCGCGCGAGGAATATCTGCTGACTGCAGCCGGTCGCGATTTCCTGCCGGTGCTTTTCATGATCGGCGCCTGGGGACGCCAATACCGGGGCGGCGGCCAGTTGGTGCGTTTTCTGGACGCTGAAACCGGAACCGAAATCAAGGCGGTGGCCGTGGATGAAGTCACCGGCGCGAAGATCGGGACTCGCCCCATGCGCATGGTCACGCCGGATGAAAGCTGACCAGTAATTTGACAGTCCGGATAGCTGCCGACGCTTTAGTCGATGGTGGACGCGGCTCTTGGCGCACCAAGCTGCGCCTCCGTCAGCAATCTTCTACTTTGCTGCCCCTGCTATCGAGACCTTCCAATGGCAGCCAAGGCCGGGTTACAGGAATTGACTGTCCGGCAGCCTCCAAAGCATGGCTGAACGGCCAGTGACTGCGCTCTCGGTGCATCGAATGGCGACCGCTGGCCGAAAGCAGAATAGGCAACCCTCCAAATTCTGCTGACCCAGCAGGAGGGAACCGTTGCAGCGGTCCTCCCCTGCCCTCCCTCAGCCGACCGTTTCAACACACGCCGCGACCCAGCCCAGGGCCTTGATACAGGCTCGGGCGATCTGCGGGGCCAGCACGTCATGGCCGGCGTTGGCGACGGGGAACCAGGTTGCTTCGGGCCAGGCGCGATGCAGTGCGCCGGCGGCGTGGGTTGGATAGAGCGGGTCGGCTACGCCTTGCACGATGGCGGCCGGCAAGTGGCGCAGATGTTCGACGCCGGCCAGCAATTGGCCGGGTGCGATGAAGCAGTCATGCTGCAGGTAGTGCAATTGCAGGCGCGCGGTGGCCAGCGCGATGTCGTGATCAGGCCAGACCAGTAATGGCGCCTTGTTGTGCAGGGCTCGCCCGTAGTTCAGCCAGGCGCGACTGGCGTTCTCCGCAGCCGCTGGGTTATCGCCGAGAATTCGTCGGGCGTAGGCGGCCAGCAGGTTTTCGTGCTCGCCAGCGGGGATGGCATCGGCGAATTGCTGCCACGCCGCCGCCTGGCCTGGCGGCGCTGCCTGAACCACCGCTTCGACCTCCTGGCGCGAACCGAGGAAGATGCCGCAAAGCACCAGCCCGAAGATGCGTTCGGTAAACAGTTGGGCATAGGCCAGGGCGAGCAGGCTGCCCCAGCCGCCGCCAAAAACGATCCAGTTCGAAATCCCCAGGGCATCGCGCACATGTTCGAGGTCGACCACCAGATCGGGGGTGGTATTGGCGCCCAGTTCGCCGCTCGGCAGGCTGCGGCCGGCACCGCGCTGGTCGATGCTGATCACACGAAAACGCTCGGGATCGAACAGGCGACGGTGATCAGGCTGGCAGCCATGACCCGGCCCGTCATGCAGGAACAGGACAGGCAAGCCATCAATGGGGCCGCACTCCTCGACATGCAGGATATGCCCGTCACCAACGGCCATTTGCCGGGCGCAGCGCGGCCGGCAGGCGGGAAACAAGGGATCACTGGCGGCGTGGTGCATGCTATGAGGTGCTCAATAAAACGGATGCATTTGTCCCTGTGGCAAGGCGAAAACCACAGCGATACCCAGTGGTATCACGAGGATTTGCAACGCCGCCACGGGGGCAAAGGCACAGTTTCATGTGCCGAATAGCGTGCATCACTCCACTTGACACTCAGGCCTCGAGCAGGCCGTTGCGGACCGCGACCAGCGTCAGCTCGGCGGCGTTCTGCGCATTGAGCTTCTGCTTGATGTGATAAAGGTGCGTCCCGACCGTGCTCGGGCTGAGGCAGAAATCCTCGGCCACTTCGTTGACGCTGCGGCCGCCGGCCAGTTTGAGAAACACTGCCAGCTCCTTCTCGGTCAGCGTTTCGACCGGATTGGCCGTGCCGGAAAGCTGGGAAAGCGCCACGGCCTGCGCCAGTTCGGGATCGATGTAACGCTGATCAGCCGCGACCTGGCCGACGGCGCGCAGGAATTCCTCCGGCGCCGCCCGTTTGCACAGATAGCCACGCGCCCCAAGACGCAGGGCGCGGACCGGCACGATATTGTCGTTGTGCGCCGAGAGCATCAGCACCCTCGCCTTGGCCTCCCACACCATCAGGCGTTCGAGCGCCGCCAGGCCGCCGATGCCGGGCATCGAAACGTCCATCACCACGACATCCGGATTGGTTTCAGCGTACAGGCGAACCGCGCTTTCGCCATTCTCGGCCTCGCCCACCACCGTTGCGCCGGCCCCTTCGAGCAGCAGGCGAAAACCGAGGCGAACCACCGCGTGGTCGTCAGCGAGCAGGATGCGCTTGCCTTGCAGAGACTTGTTCATGCGAATTCCTCCTGGAGGTGATGGAAGTGCACATCCGGCAAGCGGACGTCAATACAGAAACCCTGGCCGGCCCGACTGGAAAATTGGAGCTGGCCACCCAGTGCGGCGATGCGTTCGCCCATGCCGGTCAGCCCCAGACCACAGCCGGCCTGGGCCGAGGGCTTTTCTCCCCGGCCACGGCCGTTGTCGGCCAGCGACAGATGCAACCAACCGGCCGCGCGTTCAAGAGCAAACTCGACCCGGCTGGCCCCGGCATGGCGGAGGACATTGGTCAGCCCCTCCTGGACGCAGCGCAAAACGGCACAGGCCAGATCGTCGGCCACCGGCGCTTCGCCAATCGCCACCCGGCTGAGCAGTTCGATCTCGGGATGCTGCAGGCGCCAGTTGCCAAGGTGATGATCGAGCGCCACCACCAGCGAATCACCCACTGAGGGCCGCAGGCGATGCAGGATATTGCGCACGCCGTCCTGCATCTCGCCGGTCACCGCGACGATGCTCTGCGCCGGAATATGCAGCGATGGCTCATCCGGCGTGCGCTGGACAATCGCCCCGGCCAGCGCGCGAACAGCGGTGATGCCCTGGGCCAGTTCGTCGTGCAGCTCACGGGCGATCACCTGCCGCTCAGCCTGCAGACCAGCCTGCATCCGTTCGGCGACTTCGCGCTCGGTATCGAGCCTGACGTTTTCATCGACGGCCGCACGCAGGCGGTCGGCCATGCCATTGAAGGCATGGGAGATGCGGCCCAGTTCCGGCGTGGCAAATTGCGGCAGGCGCGTGTCGAAACGCCCGTGTCCCATGCGATCAAGCGCCTGCATGATCTGGTCAAGCGGGCGCAAGGCACGGGCCAGGGCGCCGCAGGCGGCGGCATACAGGGCAAGCAGCAAGAGCAGCGCCCAGCCGGCCAGCGCCAGCAATTCGTCCCAGGCATCAAGGACGGCGCGCGAGGCATCGGGGTGCAGGCTGAGCCGGAAATTGTCGATGCTGAAACTGCGGGTCGGCAGATCGGCCGCCAGCAGGCTGGCAAACCAGACCGGTGCCTGACGCCCGGCCTTGTAGGTCGGCGGTGGCGAGACATGGCGCAACTCGCCGGCGCCATCGTGGATCTGCAGCACGTTGGCGCGCACCCGGCCGATGGCCGTGGCCACGCCAAGCAGCCGCTCGCCTCGCTGGGCTGCCGGCAGGTTGTGCAGGTCGCCGATGACGACTTTCAGCCATTGCTCCGAAACCCGGGTGGCCGCCTCGACCTCTTCGTGGATCGCGTTGCGTGTGCCGTGCAGCCAAAGCGCCCCAAGCACCAGCAACAGGCTGGCGGCCAGCCCGGTCAGCACCAGGCCAACGCGGGTCCGTAGGTTGATTTTTTTAGCCCCTCCCCCTTCAAGGGGGAGGCTGGGAGGGGGATAGGTGTGGGAAACAAAGGCCTGCTGCGAGGATTTTGACCCATCCCCACCCCGGCCCTCCCCTTGACGGGGAGGGAGGCTCACCGCCGGGGCGACCGGAAGAAATGGCCAGGAAAGATGTTTCATTTGCCGCCAAACACGTAGCGCACGCCGAGCCAGGCCGCGCGCGGCGCGCCGGGAGCGACGAAGGTCTGGCGACGCCAGTCGTCCGGATCGGCCTGGAAGCTGCCGCCGACGAAGGGGCTTTCGGCCAGTGCAGCGGCCGTGGCGTACTTGCGGTCGAAGACGTTGTTGATCTTGGCGAAGACCTGCCAGCCGCCGCCCAGCTTGGCTTCGGCATTGAGGTTGAGGATGGCGTAGCCGCCGATCTTGCCCGGGCCGTCGAAGGTGCGCGTGTTGCCCAGCGCGTCGGTGGTGGTGCCGCTCTGGTGCTGGTTGTTCTCGTTGCCGCGAGCGTACTGGCTGGAGAAAGCCTGGACGTCGCCGCCGACACGCAGCCAGCCGGTGGCGCGCCAGGCCAGGCCGAGCTTGGCGCTGTGCTCGGGCAGGCCGGGCAGGCGGTTACCCTTTTTGACGAAAATCTCGTCGTCCTGGCCGCCGCCGGTGCATTCGGCCGCCGTGCCGCGCGTGCTGTTGTTTTCGGCCAGCAGGCAGGCATCGGAACGGAAGGTGGCGTGCAGCCAGTTGTAGCTGGCAAACCAGTCGATGCTGCTCAGCTTGCCGTTGAGGCCGAGTTCCAGGCCCTGGCGCTGCGTCTTGCCGAAGTTGGTGAAATAACCGGCGCTGGTCGAGGTGCCGACGAACAGGATGTCGTCGGTGTTCAAGGTGCGATAGACCCCGGCGTTCCACTGGGTATTGCCGGCCAGGGTGCCGCGCAGACCGGCCTCCAAGGTGCGCGATACCACCTGCTTCAGATAGGGGTCGGCAGCCATCGAGTTAGGCAGGGTGCACGGGTTGGCCGGGTCGGCGCAGCCGAGTTCGATCGGCGTCGGGATGCGGTTGCCCTGGCTGAAACCGGCGTAGGCGTTGAGCGCCGGCAGCACTTGCCAACTCAGGCCGAGGGCAGGATTCAGCTTGCGATAGCTGTGGTCGCCATCGAGGTTCGGCGCCGTCAGCGTCAATTCATCGTGCGTCGTCACCCGGCTCATGTTGTAGCGGGCCGAGGCGGTCAGGTGCAGGGCCGGGGTAATCGACCAGGTATCGGTGGCGAACAGGCTGGCCGTGCGTGTGGTGCCCCACAGGCGGTTTTCTTCTTCAAGATCGAGCAGGTTGTCGATGCTGCGCGAGTCGGTCAGCGAGCCGAGCTGCTGGGTCTGCACGAAGCGCATGCGGGCCTGGTCCCAGGAAGCGCCGACAGCGAGCTGGTGGGCCTGGGTGGTCAGGTTCCACTGCACGGCGGCGCCGGTGCCTAGCTGCCGGGTCTGCGTCCGGTTGTGGGCGCCGTTCGGGGTATTCGGATCGGTGGCCCAGTCGTCTTCGTAATCGTCGTTCATGTCGCCGTTCAGCGTGCGGGTGCGCGTCTTGCGGACATAGACGCTACCGCTCAGGCTTTGGCTGTCGCCCAGCCACAGCTTGCCGTTGAGGGCGAGCTGGGTCAGGTCGTTACGCGTTTCGTCGGGGCGGGTGAAGATCGCTTCGCGGCGCTCGCTGAACATCGATTGCGGCAGCAGCCCGTTGCCGATCAGTTTGGTGCGGGCCTGGGTCAGCGTCAGGTCGGCCTCGCCGGCGCTGTTGCGGAAGGACAGCTTGCCGAAGAACTGCTTGACGTCGGACGGCGAATAGTCGCGCCAGCCATCCTCGCGGAACCAGTCGCCGGCCACGTACCAGCCGAGCGTGCCGTTGTTGCCGCCGTATTCCAGCTCGGTGTTGCTGCGCCCGAAGCTGCCGCCGGACAGTTCGAGCTTGCCGCCCGGATGCGAAAAGCCGCTCTTGGTGCGGATGGCCAGTGCACCGCCCAGCGTATTGAGGCCGAAGGCCGGGTTGGAGCCGGGGATCAGGTCGATGCCGGCAATGGCCGAATGGGGGATCAGATCCCAATTCACCGTATCGCCGAAGGGCTCGTTCACCCGCACGCCATCGACGTAGATCGACAGGCCCTGCGCCGTGCCGAGCAGCGGCGAGGCGGTGAAGCCGCGGTAGTTGAGGTCGGCCTGGTACGGATTGCCCTGGGTTTCATTGACCGTGACGGCCGGCGCCTGGCGCAGCAACTGTTCGGCGATGTTCAGGCTCTCAATTTCTTCCAGGCGCTGGTCGTCGAGCGACACGACGTTGGCCGGCAGGTGCAGGCGCGGCACGCCAACGCCGGCCAGCGGCGTGGTGCCGACCACTTCGACGGTGGCGGTGGTGACGATGGGCTCGGCATGGGCCGGTGCGAAAGCAGCGGCGAGTGCGACGGCCAGCAGGGTGCGTTTGGGGCTTTGTCTCTTCATGTCGTTTTTCTGAGTTTGTAGTTGATGGGGACGATGACCTGGATTTCGCTGGCTTCCAGCGCCTCGGGCAGCGGCGGCAGGTCGCCGTGGCTGGCAAGCAGTGCCTGGGCGTGCTGGTCGAGCACGTCGAAGCCGCTGGAACGGTCGAGCGCGATGCCCAGCAGGTTGCCTTTCCGCGCCACTTTCAGACGCAGGCGGACTTCGCCCTCCCAGCCACGCAGGGCGGCGATGCGCGGGTATTCGTAGCCGCGGGCGAACAGTTCGGTCAGGTGCTGGCGATAGGCGGCGAGGACGTCACCCTGCGGCCGGACCGGGCGGTGGCCTTCTGCCGGCGCTGCGATAGACGCAGCCGGGGCGACCGAAGTAGCCGCATTCTCGACAAACGCCGGGGCGCTGGTTTGGGCCGGCACATTGGCCGGCCCGGCAGGCTGCGTAACGCGCGGGGCAGACCGTTGCTCCGCTGCGGCGACTTGCTGCCGGGCCTTCGGGGGAACCGCTGCGGCAGGCGCCGGGGCGCTGGCGGCAACGGGTCGTGGTTCGGGATTGGCTTCGCTCGGGGCGATCAGGCGGATGGTCGCCATCAGCGTCGGCAGCGGTGCCGGCAATGCCTTGCGCTGCCAGGCCATGCCGGCGAACAAGGCGCCGTGGAACAGGATGGACAAGCCGATCAGCGTCCAGAAACGGCGATCCACCGCCCGGGCCGGCAGGTAGTCGTGGAGCACGGCGGCGCTCATGGCTTGCCCTCCAGGGCGGCCTGCTCGGCCGCCGGAAAGAGGTGACCGACCGAGCGACGGTATTCGCTGGCGGCCACCGGCAGGTCGGCGAATTCCGGCGGCAGCGGACGGGCCAGCAGTTCGTTCATGTCCAGGCCGTCGCGGGCGGCGTCGCGCATCGTTTGCGTCAGCCAGTTCAGCCAGGCGCGGGTCTGGCGCAGCGGTGCGGCATCGCGGGTCACCGCGCCGTGGCCGGGGACCAGGGCGGTGAAGCCGCTGTCGCGGGTCAGCGCTTCGAGGCGATCAAGGGCGGCCAGCCAGTGCGCCACGTCGGCATGCGGCGTGGTCGGGGCGCGGCCGTTAAAGGCCAGGTCGCCAGCGAACAGCACGCCGCTGGCCACGTCGAGCACCACCAGGTCGGCACCGGTGTGGCCGTCGAGGGCGATCAGGCGCAGGCGGCGGCCGGCCACCTCAAGCTCGCCGGCCTGCAGGGTGCGCGTCGGGGCCTGCACCTCGGTGCCTTTCATCCAGTCGCCGCTCATCCGGAACAGGTTTTCGGCGAAGGCGTTGCCGTCGCTGGTAATGCCCTGGCGGGTATCGGCCAGCGCGCCGATGGGCACGTCGGCAAAGGCCTGGTTGCCGAGGAAGTGGTCGGGATGGTGATGGGTGTTGATGACCAGCACCACCGACTTGTCGCTGACCCTGGCGATGGCCTGGCGCATCTGCTGGCCGTAGCGCAGCGAGGGGCCGCTGTCGATGACGATGACGCCCTGCGGCGCGACGATGAAGGCGGTGTTGACGATGTTGCCGCCATTGACGGTATCGAAATCCTCGGTCTTGCCGATGAAGGTGTAGACGTCGCGGGCGACCGGGGTGGCGGTCAGGCGGTAGTCGAAATCGGCGGCGTGGGCGGCACTGAGAAGGCTGAAAAGCAAGACCAGCAGGCCACGCACCACGTCATTCCCGCGCAGGCGGGAATCCAGCGAAGTTGAGAACACCTGGATTCCCGCTAGCGCGCCCCGCAGGAAGTACCCTTGGGGTACGGGAATGACGGCGTTTGTCAGAATCCGCTTCACGGCGCAATCCTCGCCTTGAACAGGTTGCCGTTGTTATCCCGCCCACTGGCTTCCAGCGGGCCATCGACGGCGCCGCGATTGAGCGTGAACACCGGGTTCTCGCTGACCGGCTCGTAGGTCTGCACGCGCATCAGGCGCTGGCCGGCGGCGTCGGTGAAGTTGATTTCCTCGATGTGGAAGGCCGGGGTGCCGGCGATCAGGCCGGTATCCATCGGGTGCACGATGCGCAGGCGGACGCGGCCGGCGTTCGGGCCTTCCGACCACTGGCGGCCGGTGACTTCATTGAGGCGCTTCTGCCATTCCGGCGAGGCCGCAGCACCCGACGGCGCAGTACAGCCGCCACCGACGGTATTCACCCAGGTGCCGCCGACATGCCAGACGCCTTCAGCCGTTCGCACCGCGGCGCGCACCGGCGTCGATTGCTGCAGCTTGACGCGAAAGCCGAGATAGGCCGGCGCACCTTCCGGGAAGAAGCGCAACACCTGCACGATGGGGTTGAAATCGGCGAAGACGACGACCTCGACGATGCCGGGCAGCGCCGTGGCATCGACCGTCACCGGTACCTGCATCGGGTTCTCGGCCGTCGATGGCGCAATGACCTTGACGCGCGGATCGAAGACCACGGGCGCCCCGGCCAGGAAGGCCTTCTGCATTTCCGACCAGCGCGCCGAGGCGAGCGGATCACCGCTCTCGCGCAGCGCGGCAGCTTCGGCCGGCGGCATCAGGGCGGCCAGGGCGATTGCTGCAATGGTCAGTGGGTATTTCATCTTGTCTCGCTCCGTTTTCTCTTTGCCCAAGTGAAGGAACGATCGATTCGGGTTTGTCATTCCCGCTTTCGCTGGGATGACGAATCGTTCGGTGTTTTCCACCGGGCTGTTGGCGAGAATGGTTCGCAAGCCGCGTGCCAAACCCCGGGCAGATTCGGCAAATCGCCTATTGGCAAGCCTTCCCGGCCCAGGCCGGGACAAACCCGGACGAACTGAACAAGCAGACTGTGCAACTTTGGAGCAGCTGGTGACATTTGAAGCAGCCATCGCCCAGCCAACTGTTCAACCGGGGCAAAACCCGATTTCCCCTGCCGCCCCCGGCCAGCAGGCCAAAGCCGCATTCAGCCGGGGGATGGCACAGCCCTTGCAGAACGGGTTCCCTGCCAGCGGGCCGATTCAGGGAATGGAAGGCGGCTCACTGGTGTGTCAGTCCGGTCTGATGCCCGCGCCCGGCGCGGCCAGCAGGCCAGAAAACATTGGATAACCAAGGAGACAATCCATGCACCGTCATACCCCCAAGCGGAGTGCCCTCACACTTGCGCTGATTACTGCCGCCTTCGTGGCCGGCAGCCCGGCTCAGGCCGGCGTTACCGACGCCGACATCCTGAACGATGCCAAGACCACCGGCGACGTCGTCAGCTTCGGCCTCGGCACCCAGGGCCAGCGCTTCAGCCCGTCCACCCAGATCAACGCCAAGACCGTCAAGAACCTGGTCCCGGCCTGGTCGATGTCCTTCGGCGGCGAGAAGCAGCGCGGCCAGGAATCGCAGCCGGTCATCCACAACGGCAAGATGTTCGTCACCGCCTCCTACAGCCGCCTGTTTGCAGTCGATGCCAAGTCCGGCAAGAAGCTGTGGAAGTACGAGCACCGCCTGCCGGACGGCATCATGCCGTGTTGCGACGTGATCAACCGCGGCGCCGCTCTCTACGACAATCTGGTCATCTTCGCCACGCTGGACGCCCAGCTGGTGGCCCTGAACCAGGACACCGGCAAGGTCGTCTGGAAGGAAAAGCTCGGTGACTACGCCGCCGGCTACTCCGCCACCGCCGCCCCGATCATCGCCAAGGGCAAGCTGATCACCGGCGTTTCCGGTGGTGAATTCGGTGTCGTCGGCCGCATCGACGCCCGCGACCCGCTGACCGGCAAGCTGATCTGGACCCGTCCGACCGTTGAAGGCCACATGGGTTATGCCTGGAAGGACGGCGAGAAGGTCGAAAACGGCATCTCCGGCACCACCAACGCCACGTGGACCGGCGATCTGTGGCAGACCGGCGGCGCAGCCACCTGGAACGGCGCCACCTACGATCCTGAAACCAACCTGATCTTCGCTGGTACCGGCAACCCGGCGCCGTGGAACAGCCACCTGCGTCCGGGCGACAATCTCTTCTCGTCGTCCACCGTCGCCATCGACGCCGATACCGGCAAGATCGCCTGGCATTACCAGAACACCCCGCACGACGGTTGGGACTTCGACGGCGTGAACGAATTCGTCTCCTTCGACTACAAGGATCCGAAGACGGGCAAGCTGATCAAGGCTGGCGGCAAGGCCGACCGTAACGGCTTCTTCTTCGTCAACGACCGCACCAACGGCAAGCTGATCAACGCCTTCCCCTTCGTCAAGAAAATCACCTGGGCTACCAGCTTCAACCTCGAAACCGGCCGTCCGAACTACATCGAAGAAGGCCGTCCGGGTGACCCGACGCAAGGTGCTGACGGCAAGAAGGGCAAGGTCGTCTTCTCGGCCCCGTCCTTCCTCGGCGGCAAGAACCAGCAGCAGATGGCCTACAGCCCGCAGACCGGCCTCTTCTACGTGCCGGCCAACGAGTGGTCGATGGACATCTGGAACGAGCCGGTTTCCTACAAGAAGGGCGCTGCCTACCTGGGCGCCGGCTTCACCATCAAGGCCATCCACGACGACCACATCGGCGTGCTGCGCGCGATGGACCCGCAGACCGGCAAGATCGTCTGGGAAAACAAGAACTACGCCCCGCTGTGGGGTGGCGTCCTGACCACCGCCGGTGGCCTGGTGTTCTATGGCACCCCGGAAGGCTTCCTGAAGGGTGTTGATGCCAAGACCGGCAAGGAACTGTGGTCCTTCCAGACCGGCACCGGCATCGTTGCACCGCCGGTCAGCTGGGAACAGGATGGCGAGCAGATGATCGCCGTGACAACCGGCTGGGGCGGCGCCGTGCCGCTCTGGGGCGGCGACGTCGCCAAGCGCGTGAACTTCCTCGAACAGGGCGGTTCGGTCTGGGTCTTCAAGTTGCACAAGGGTTAAACGACTCCCTGTGGGCGGTTCGCCGCCCTCTTCCCCACGGCTCGGCTGCTTCGGCACCCGGGCCGTTTTTTCATTTTTGGGCGATTTTCCCGATTGAGCATGGAGACAGGAAAAGCTGGGAACAAAAACACTAAACGGGTGATAAACTGACCATTAGATAATCTAATCGATAGTTTATTAGCCATGCCGCGCTCAACGAACTGCATCATTGCCCTTCCACCCGAATCGCTCGTGATGTTGAAGAACCTTGGGCTGCGCCTGCGCGCCAGGCGTCTTGCCCAGAACATGACGCTGGAACAGGCCGCCGAGCGCCTGCTCTGTTCGCCGACCACCTATCGCGCGCTGGAAAGCGGCAAGCCGACAGTCAGCCTGGGTTTGTTGGCCCATGCCCTATGGTTGTTCGGGCGCCTGGAGGATATGGAGCAACTCAGTCCGCTGGAAATCGGCATGCTCGGCAACAAGCGTAGCCAGCGCGCACGGCCGGTCGCGAAGGGGGTCAGCGATGACGAACGGGATTTCTGAAAATTCCCTGTACGTCGGTCTTTACCTGCCGGGGCAAGAAGTGCCGACGACGGCAGCGCTGCTCAAGCTCGAACGCAACAATCTGCAGGAAAGCGGCCATCTGGCCTACGGCCTGGGCTACCTTGCACGCCCCACTGCGCTGGCGCTGAATCCGCTGCACTTGCCTTTGCAACGCGAACCCTTCCGCTTGCCGGCGCGTTTGCTGCGCGAAGGTGGCGCCTTGCCACTGAGCGTCAAGGACGCATTGCCCGATGCCTGGGGGCTGCGTGTGCTCGCCAACGAACTGGGCGGGCGCCTGCCGAGCCAGCGCGAACAACTGTTGCTGACCAATGAGGATCGAGTCGGCGCCATGGTTTTTTCCGAAAGTCGCGACATGCCGGCGCCAGCCGAACAACCGCACGACGAACTGAGCCAACTGGCCGAGGCCGTGCGCCGCCTGCAATACGACATGAAAATTCCGCAGCCGCTCAAGCGCCTGCTGCTGCGCGGCGGCAGCCTGGGCGGTGCGCGCCCCAAAGCGTCGTTCATGCACGATCACGCCCTGTGGCTGGCCAAGTTTCCCGCTGCCGGCGATCCGCTCGATGTTCAGGTGCTCGAAGCCGCAGCGCTCGGCCTCGCCATGCGCTGTGGCATTCAGGTACCGCCGTTTATGACCATGCCGATCGGGCACGGCGAAAACGCCTTCCTGTCGCGCCGCTTCGACCGTTTTGGCGAAAATTTACAGCAGCGCCTGCACTACCTGTCAGCCAGCGCCCTGCTTGATATTCCCTATGAATCGAGCGCCGGCAGCTACGTCGAATTTGCCCGCGTCATCCGCCGTCTCAGCTTGCGGCCGGGCGCCGACCTCAAGGAACTGTTTCGCCGCCTGATCTTCAACCTGCTCATCGACAATACCGACGACCACCTGAAAAACCACGGCATGCTTTGGGCGGGAAAAGACCGTTACGTCCTGTCGCCAGCCTTCGACGTCGTCCCGCAACTGACCAATCTCGGCTACCAGATGCTGTCGATCGACGGGACAACGCAGGAATCCAGTCTCGAACTTGCGGTTCAGTCGGCGGCCCATTTCGATCTTTCGGCCGATCAGGCCAGCGCGATCATCAAGGAAATGGCCGGCATTGTTTACGGCCAGTGGTGGCTGCACGCCCAACTGCAGGACGTCCCGGAGACGCTACGCAAGCGCCTGGAAAGCTGTTTTGGCCGGCAAAAGGAAATCATCGGCGCCGCGAAGTTCGGTTACTGAAGACGAACCCGGCGCCTCACTCCCGCCGGCCAGTCACCCGCGACTCGAAGAAGACCTGAATCACCCAGGCCAGTTCCTGCTTCAAGACGCCTTCCCACGGCGGCATGCGGGTGACGCCGAGGATGACCTTGCCTTGCCGCTCTGGGACGGTTCGCCGCCCTCACCCAACGGCTCGTTTGCTGCGGTAGGCGGGCCGTTTTTCATCGGCGGGATTTCATCGGCAAAATTTTGCGACCGGACCGCCAACACCAATCGCCTCACCCCCTCCGCAAGCATCCGGTCATCCAGATTCCCATACCCCAGCACCAGACCATTACAGGTCATCGGTGCACTGGTGTAGCTGCTCAGTGCCCGCACCCCCAGCCCCAACGCCTCGGCTCGTGCCACGACGTCCGTGTCGCGTATTGCCTGCGGCAACCACATCACCAGATGCAAGCCGGCTTCGCCGCCGGACAATTCCACGGCCGGCTCGAATGCTGCCTTCAAGGCCGCGCGCAGGGCGGTCTGCCGGGTGGCATAGTGGGTGCGCATGCGGCGCAGATGGGCGGTGTAGTAGCCGCGTTGAATGAAATCGGCCAGCGCACGTTGTTCAATACCCTGCCCGGCACGCGTAGCTTGGCTGGTGGCGCGGGCGAAATCGGCAGCGATGGCGTGGGGCAGCACCAGGTAGCCAAGGCGCAGGCCTGGATAGAGGGTCTTGCTGAAGGTGCCGACATAGACGACCGGGGCGTCAGGCTGCAAACCGAACAGCGCGGGTGGCGCCGGGCCGGCGCGGCGGAATTCGCTGTCGTAGTCGTCCTCGATGATCCAGGCGCCAGACTGGCGGGCACGCTCGATCAGGGCCAGGCGCCGCGGCAGCGACATGACGCAGCCGGTCGGGTACTGGTGTGAAGGCGTAATCATGATCAGGCGCGGCGGATGCCCGCGCCAGTCGCCTTCGCCCGGGGCCAGCCCCTCGCTGTCGACCGGCACGTCATGCACGCGCAGCCCGGCCAAGCCAAACGCGACGCGCGCCGCAAGATAGCCGGGGTTCTCTGCCCACACGGTATCGCCGTGGTCACCCAGTAGCCGGGCGCAAAGGTCCAGCGCCGCCTGGGTGCCGCTGGTGATGACGATTTGTCCGGCATCTACCGCCAGGCCGCGCACCGTCGTGAGGTGGCCGGCCAACGCCTGGCGCAGTGCCGGGTCGCCGCCGTGGGCGGCATAACCGAGCTGGCGCCACCCAGCATCGCACCAAGCACGCTCCAGGCAGGCACGCCAGCTGCGGAAGGGAAAGACACCATAATCCGGCGTGCCGGGGGCAAACGGCAGCACCGCCGCCTCACGCGCCGGCTCTGGCTGCATGGCAGCCGCAGCCCGGGAGGAAAGTTGCAGCGGCACGGCGGACGAATCCCCACTCCTCGACGAGGCGACAGGCGGCGTGGCCAGCAGCGCCACGCGCGTGCCTTGGCGATCCGCCAGCAGGCAACCTTCGGCAACCAATTGCTCATAGGCGAACAACACGGTGTTGCGGGCGATTCTCAACGAAGCCGCCAGGCTGCGGCTGGCCGGCAGCAGCGTACCGGGCGCCAGGCGGCCGGACAGGACGGCTTCGCGCAGGCGATGGTAGAGAACGCGCTGGCGCGGCATGGTTTCCGGCAAAGGCGGGGCAAGCAACCAGTTCAGCTCCATCGTGGCTCCATTAATCATTCGTTTTGTGGCACTACGAAAGGTACCACTAGCTCAGTAAAGTGGGGCCATCGACACCTTCAGGAGCCTTGCCGTCATGCCCCTCTCCATCGCCCCTTCCCCACGCACCCGCGTCCGCCGCAAGCCAGAACGCGCCGACTACGATGCCCAAGCCATCAACGCCATCGTCGACGCTGCGGTCATCTGCAGCGTTGCCGTCCAGATCGACGGCGGGGTGCACGCCATTCCCACCATCCATTGGCGCGACGGCGAGCACCTGTACATCCATGGCGCCAAGGCGTCGCGCATGCTGAAGGCACTGACCGAGGGCGAGGCCTGCCTCACGATCGCCCTGGCCGACGGCCTGGTGCTGGCCCGCTCGGCCATGCACCACTCGATGAACTACCGCTCGGTGGTGATCTACGGCCAGTTCGAGCTGGTGACCGAACCAGCGGAGAAAGCGCGCAGCCTGCGGGCACTGATCGAAGGCCTGTACCCCGGCCGTTGGGACACGCTGCGCCCGATCAACGACAAGGAGCTGAACGCGACCAGCGTGCTACGCATTCCGCTGACCGAGGCATCGGCCAAGGTACGCGACGCCGGGGTCAAGGATGACGACGAGGATCTGGACTGGCCGGTCTGGGCTGGCGTCATCCCGCTCGATACCGTGGTCGGCGCACCGCGACGGGAGGACGACAGCGCGGGGCGGACGGTGCCGGCCACTCGCTACAGTCCGCAGAGCGACACGTACTGAGACAAACCCGGCGCCTCACTCCCGCCGGCCAGTCACCCGCGACTCGAAGAAGACCTGAATCGCCCAGGCCAGTTCCTGCTTGAGCACGCCTTGCCAGGGTGGCATGTGGGTGACGCCGACGATGACCTTGCCGTTGCGCACGGTTTTGGCGAAGTAGGCGTCGTTGTCGCGCATGCACGCGGCGTTCAGTTCGGCGTCGCTGGTCCGCTTGCAGAAGCGGTTGAGCTGGCGAAGATCGGGGGCCGGGGCGGCGTTGGTGCTGGCGTCGGCGCCGTGGCAGCGGGCGCAAGCCTGGTTGTAGGCATCGCGGCCGATGGCCAGGGCGGCCGGGTTGCCTCGGTAGGGGTTTTCCGCCAGCCAGGTTTCGCCCAGCGGCGGCAAGCCGTCCGGCGACACAGCTGGCGCCACGGCAACTTCGTTGGCCAAGGCGAGCGATGAGCAGAGCACGGCCGTTAACCCGGCAAGTAAATTCGCCACTCCCGCGAAAGCGGGAGTCCATGGTTGCACTGGATTCCCGCTTTCGCGGGAATGACCTGTTTCTCGGGCAATTGAATGCCTGTTGAAAAATGCGGTAGCGAGCAATTTTTTCATGGCCATCACCAGTCGGTCGGGCAGTTGGTACAGCCTTCGAAATCGGCTTCCTGGAATACCGCGAAGCGGCGGTAGATGCCGGTCAGATCGGCTTTGCGGAAATTGACGGTGAAAAATTTGGTCTCCTGGAGGTTGGCGTTGTTGAGACGGACGCCGATGAACCAGGCGAAATTGGCCTTGGCCGCTTCCAGATTGGCGGCGGTCAGGTCGGCATTGGTGAAATCGGTGCGAAACAGGCGGGCGAATTCGAGATCGGCTCCGACCATTTTGGCGCCACGAAAGGTCGCCGTCGGGGCGCTGACCTTGTTGAGCCGCGCGGCCGTGAGGTCGGCCCCGTCTAGATTGGCGCCGGCCAGGTTGGCGCCGCGCAGATCGGCGCGGGCCAGTTGGGCGCCACTCAGATCGGCCCCGGCCAGGTTCTGCCCGGCCAGATTGGCGTGGCGCAGGTCGGCCCCCGGACAGCGGGTATGCGGCCAGATGCCGCAACCGTTGATGACCAGCGGTTCGAAGGGTTCCGGCGGCGCCGCGAATGCCACGGTCGAAGCGAAAAAAAGGCTAAAAATGAAATGTCTGGGCATCGTCGCCGTTCAAAGATCGAGGCAGACGGGGTCATTCCCGGGCTGGGCCAGCGTCCATGCAGCGCTGTTCCAGCCCGGCCAGCGGGCCATCCGAAGACCGTGGGAATCCGTTCTTCGGCGGGAATGATTCGTCTGACCAAAACATGCCAAGAGGCAAAATAACGTTGCTCACCCCCGCGCAGGCGGGAATCCATATGACTCAAGGCACCGGATCCCCGCCTCGCCCGCCGCGAAGCGGAGTCCCGGGTGTGTCGAGGCTGCGGGGATGACTATCTACTCAGCGCCTCCTTAGTTCTTCAACGACTTCGGCAGCTTGAACACCCACATCGAGCCACCCTGCGTCACCTGTTTGGTCAGGTCGGCCATGTCGCCGCCCCACAGCGGCACGGCGCCGCCGTAACCGGACTGGATGCCGACAAATTGCTCGCCATCCATTTCCCAGGTGATCGGCACCGAAACCACGCCGGAGCCGGTCTGGAACTTCCACAGTTCCTTGCCGTTCTTGGCATCGAAGGCTTTCACGTAGCCGTCCGAGGTACCGGTGAACAACAGGCCGCCGGCGGTGGTCATGGTGCCGGCCCAGAGCGGGAATTTCTCCTTGTGTTCCCAGACGATCTTGCCGGTTTTCGGGTCCATGGCGCGCAGGGTGCCGACGTGGTCGTCGAACAGACGCTTGATGCGGAAACCCTGACCGAGGTAGGCGGAGCCGGCCTTGTACGTCAGCTTCTCGGTCCAGTAGTCCATCGCCCAGTGGTTGGCCGGGATGTAGAACAGCTCGGTCTGCTGGCTGTAGCTCATCGGCATCCAGTTGGTGCCGCCGAGGAACGGCGGCGAAACGAAGATCGATTCGCCCTTGTCGGCGCCCTCCTTCGGCTTCGGCGGATGCTGGCCTTCGACGATGTTCGGCTTGCCGGTCTTCAGGTTCCAGCTCTTCGCCCAGGTGATGCCTTCGACGAACGGCCAGGCACCGATCAGCGAAGTCGGCTTGTTGGGATAGCCGGCGCCGTTGGTCAGTTTCTCGCGGTCGGTGACGAAGAAGTAACCGTTGCGGTCGGCGTGGGCCGAAGCCTTGACCAGCTTGCCGGTCTTCGGATCCTTGTATTCGAACAAGACCACCGAGTTGTTGCCGGAGAAGTCCCAGGCATCGTTCGGGGTGTGCTGGAAGAAGCCCTTGAGTTCGCCATTGCTGGCATCGACATAGGCCTGACCGGAGGTGAACAGACTGTCCCAGTTGCGCGGATCGTCGCCTTCCTTGGTCCGGTGCCAGGTGTTCCACGGTGCCGGATTGCCGGTGCCGATGACCACCATGTTCTTGTCCACGTCGTAGCTCGCGGTCTGCCACGGGGCGCCGCCGCCGTGGTTCCAGGCATCGACCTTCTTGCCATCCGGACCTTCCGGCCAGCTTGGCGCCTTGGCGTCGCCGGTCGGCGTGCTGTCCTTGCCGTTCAGGCGGCCCATGTGGCCTTCGACCATCGGGCGGGCCCAGACTTCTTCACCGGTATCCGGATCGCGGGCGAACAGGTAGCCGACGACGCCGAACTCGTCACCCGACGAGCCGTGCACCAGCAGCACCTTGCCGCTCTTTTCGTCCTTCACGACAAAGGGCGCACCGGTCATCGTGTAGCCAATTTTGTGGTCGCCGAACTTCTTCTTCCAGACCACCTTGCCGGTGTCCTTGTTGAGCGCGACGATGGTCGCATCGAGCGTGCCGAAGTAGACCTTGTCGCCGTAGATGGCGGCGCCACGGTTGATCACGTCGCAACAGGGGCGGATATCTTCCGGCAGGCGGGCCTCGTATTCCCACAGGCGTTTGCCGGTGCGGGCATCGATGGCGAAGATGCGCGAGTACGAAGCGGTCACGTAGATCACGCCGTCGTGCACCAGCGCCTGCGCTTCCTGGCCGCGCTGCTTTTCGCCGCCGAAGGAGAAGCTCCAGGCCGGCACCAAGTGATCGACGTTCTTGGTATTGATCTTGGTCAGTGGGCTGAAGCGCTGGGCTTTCAGGCCGAGGCCGTAGGACAGCACGTCGCTGGTGGATTTGTCATCGTTGAGAATGTCTTCCCAGCTCACCGTCTTGCTGGCCATGGCCGGCGCGCAAAAGCTGGCCGCAACCAGTGCGGCAATGAGGGTCTGGCGGGGATTGAACCGGTTTGCTTTCATTTTTTAGTGTGTCTCCTAAGTAGTCTCGTGATGCCCCCGAAAGATTGGGCCGGCCCATCTATCCCGACAGGCGAACCGAGTATAGGAAGCGTCTTTATCCCAAGTCTCGGGACAAGCTCACCGCCAAACCGGGAAAAACTCCCGGACTGGCATCAGGTCGGTACGAAACCTGCTGAGAGTCGCTTCATATAAAAACAGGGTGGCAACATGGATCTGCGAAAACGGCTGGTCATCTGGCTCGGCGGGCTTCTCGCCGGCCTCATGCTGATGGCCATAGTGATCAACCTGCATTCGCTGCGCGGCGATATTCAGGCCGAGGTCGCCGCTTCCGAACAGCTGGTCGCCGTCCTGCTCAAGGCCGGCAACGCGCTGCCCGGCGAGCAGGCGGAACTCGAAGCCGTGCTGCGCGACGCCCGCCTGCGCCACCTGAGCATTCGCCTCGATCCGGCCGCGCCGGCGGCCGACGCTGCGCCACACTGGCTCGCCGGCCTGCTCGGCATCGCCCCGAGCGCGACACCGGCGCAAACCATCCGTTTGGGCGAGCAAACACTGCACATCGCCCCCAACCCGAACTCCGAAATCGAGGAGCGCCTGGGCGACACTGTTCGACTTTGCATCACCCTGTTGCTCTATTCTGGAGCAACTCTGCTCGTCGCCTGGTGGTCGGCCGACCGGGCGCTGACGCCGGTACGCGAACTGGAAGCCGGTTTGCAGCGCCTGGCCGACAATGCGCCCGACGCAGCCATGCCACCCTTCGCGCTGCGCGAGTTTCGCCGCGTGGCACACGCCATTGATGCGCTGGCCGAAGCCCTCGCCGCATCACGCGCCGCCCAGCAACAGCTCGCCCGCCAGTTGATTACTGTGCAGGAAGAGGAACGACACACTCTGGCAAGGGAATTGCATGACGACATGGGGCAAACATTGACGGCCATCGGCGTCACTGCCGCCTTTCTCGAACGCAATGCGATGCGACTCGAGCCGCCCAGCATCATTGACTGCGCCCGGGATCTCCGGCGCGACGTCAAAACCAGCGGCGAGCAGTTGCGCGCCATGCTCAAGCGACTGCGACCGCACGGTCTGGATGCGCTGGGACTGACCAGCGCCCTGCGCGAACTGGTGACAAGCTGGCAGCAACGGGAGTCGGGCATCGAATTTGCACTGGACACCCCGGCGCAACTGCCCGAGCTGGACGATTCGGCAGCGCTGGTGCTGTACCGCATGGTTCAGGAAGCGCTGACTAACGTTGTGCGGCACAGCGATGCGCTGCATTGCCGAATCAGGGTTCAGGTCGTGCTGGGGATGCTGCAGGTGAGCGTGGAAGATGACGGCAAGGGGCTGCCTGAGGCAGGCCCGGCCCGCCGGGGCGGTTTGCTCGGCATGGAGGAAAGGCTGGAAATGGCAGGTGGCAACCTGACGATCGAGCACAAGGACGGCAAGGGCCTGCGGCTGCACGCATGCTTGCCGTTGAGACGAAAAAAAGAACAGGAGGAGCAATGACGATTCGAATCATTCTGGTGGACGACCACGCCGTCGTCCGCAATGGCTATCGCCGCCTGCTCGACGCCGAGCCAGGCCTGCAGGTAGTCGGCGAAGCGGCCAGCGCCGACGAGGCCAACGCGCTCATCCTGCGCACCGACGCCGACGTCGCCCTGGTCGATCTCAGCCTGCGCGGCAGCAGCGGTATCGAAGCCATCCGCGGCATGCTGGCGCGTTGCCCCGGCCTCAAGGTGCTCGTGCTTTCCATGCACGAAGGCGCCGGCCACATTACACAGGCCCTGCGCAGTGGCGCCCAGGGCTACCTGACCAAGTATTGCGAACCCGGCGACGTAATCGACGGCATCCGCCGCATTGCCGCCGGCAAACGCGTCTTTTCGCCGGAGATTGCCCAGGTGCTGGCCGAAGAAGCCATCGACGGCGATGGCGCTCTCGCCCACCTGACACCGCGCGAATTCGAGGTGCTGCGCATGCTGGCCCACGGCGAATCAGCCAACTGCATCGCCAACTCGATGCACCTCAGCCCGAAAACAGTCCTCAATTACCTCTCGCTGATCCGGCAAAAGCTGGATGCCGATAGCGATTTCAAACTCTTGCACCTGGCAGCCCGACACGGGCTGGTAGAAATCCAGCCCGCCCTTGGCGCCTGAACCAAAAACCTTCAACGAACCTCGGAGACCACCATGAAACCATCCAAACTCGGCACCGCGCTGACCGGCCTGCTGATGCTCGCTGCCAGCACCCTGGCCTGCGCCGCCGAACATTCAACGCCGCGTGAAGCCCGCGCTATGTTTGACCAGGCCGTCAAATACCTCAAGGCCAACGGCCCGGAAAAATCCTGGAAAGCGTTCAACAATCGCAGCGGCCCGTTCGTCAAGAAAGACCTCTACGTTTACGTCATCGACCGCAAAGGCACCTACGTCGCCAATGGCGCCGCCCCCATCGATCTGGTCGGCCTGAACGTGCTCGATACCGTCGATGCCGCCGGCACACCACTCTTCCGCCAGATGATCGCGGTTACCGAAAAACAGGACGAAGCCAGCATCCGCTACGTCTGGCTCAATCGCAAACACAACCACGTCGAACCCAAGCTGGCCTGGCTGCACCGCGAAGGCGACTACATTCTTGGCGTCGGCTACTACGCCCCGCGCTCAAACGCCGAAGACGCCCGCAAGCTGCTTAACGCGGCCAGCGCCGAAGTCAAGAAACTCGGTATCGGCAAAGCCGCCGCCAGCTTCAACAACCCGAAGGGCAGCTTCATCCATGACGATCTCTACGTTTTTGCTGTCAATCTGCAAAACGGCAAATTCGAAGCCCACGGCATGAACCCGAAATGGACCGGCACCGACGCCAGCGATCTGCAAGACGTCGAAGGCAAACCGCTGATCAAGGAAATGCTGGAACTGGCCAAAACCAAGGGCGAAGGCACCGTCGACTACGTCTGGCGCAACCCGGTGACCAACGCCGTGGAGAAAAAGCGCACTTTCATCCGTCGCGAAAACGGTAGCCTGATTGGCGTTGGCTTCTACGCCGAATAATCAATTCAGGCCCCAAGCGGAGTCCGGGTTCACCGGCTCCGCGGGGCTGGCCGGCACAGAGGAAGAATCAAAGCCGGGGCATTGCCTGCGGGATTGCCTTCTGCTGAACAAACCAGCGCACCTCACCGAGCCAACGCCGGGAAAAGCACATCGGTAAAACCAAAACGGGTGTAGTCGCGAACCCGTGATGGAAACAGGCGGCCGATCAGGTGGTCGCACTCATGCTGGACGACCCGGGCGTGGAAACCTTCGACGGTTCGGTCTATCGCCTCCCCTGCCGGCGTGAAGCCGGTATAGCGGATGCGCTCGTAGCGCGGAACTTCGCCTCTCAGGCCGGGCACGGAGAGGCAGCCTTCCCAGCCCGGGGTTTCCTCTTCACCCAACGGGGTGATGACCGGGTTGATCAGCACGGTTTCGGGCACCGCCTCCGCGTTGGGGTAGCGATCGCTTTTTTCGAAGCCGAAGATGACCACTTGCAGCCCGACCCCAATTTGCGGCGCGGCGATACCCACGCCGCCGGCTGCACGCATGGTGTCGAACATATCCTCGATCAGCCGGCGCAATTCGGGCGCCGAGAAGTCGGTCACTGGCTCTGCAACTTCAAACAGCAACGGCTCCCCCATGCGGAGGATTTTTCTGACAGCCATGTTTTTTCCTTATTGCTTCAACGAAATGCAGCTGTGGCGCCTTTGGCCACCTCGGCTTATTGGGCCTTGGCGCGCATCTGCGCTTGCAGCCATGCCCCAATCGCCTGGATTTCTTCCAGACAAACCGAGTGGGGCATCGGGTAGGTTTCCCAGGTAATTTGATAGCCACTGGAATCCAGCAAGGCTTTCGCCTTTTTGCCGAGTTCAAGCGACACGACGTCATCGTGAATGCCGTGGGCGGCGTAAATGGGCAACTGGCGATTGGCGGAGCTCGCTTCTTCGATCTGCAGTTCCGGTGCCGGGATGTAGGTCGACAGCGCTATCAGTCCGGCCAGCCTTGTGTCGTGGGTCAGCGCGCTCAGATAGGCGACGGCGCCGCCCTGCGAAAATCCGGCCAGAAAGATGCGCTTGGCGGGGATGCCTCGTTCGACCTCCCGGGCGATCAATTGCCGGACCGTGGCGCGCGATTCGAGCAGACCGGCGACATCGATTTCCCGGTTGGTCGGTTCCAGCGAAATGATGTCGTACCAGGCGCGCATCTCGTAGCCGCCGTTGCAGGTGACGGCCCGATAAGGTGCATGCGGAAAGATGAAGCGAATGCCTTCGGCACCGGACAAGCCAAGCTCGTCGATGATCGGGACAAAATCACTCCCATCCGCCCCCAGCCCGTGCAGCCAGATGACGGCAAAGCGCGGCGCGGCGGTTGTTTCGATTTCAATGGGCTGTGATGGCACGAGGATCTCCTTGGTAATTTTTGTTGCTTGGGCAATATCTGAGGGGTGCCCGCCGACAAGGGCACGAATAATTCCTGAATATTCCCATGAACTGCACAGCATTGCCCCGAAGAGGCGCTCGCTTGCTTGGGCCTGACCCAACGCCATCCATGCCTGGCTCCCATTTGCAGCTTTCCGGGGTGAGCAAGGGCGCTACAACACAGGAATCCTGGCCTGGCGCCTTTCCTGCTATTTCGACAAACAGCGCAGCAAGGCTGCGAAGAACAGTTCCGGCTCGACCGGTTTGGCGACAAAGTCGTTCATGCCGGCATCCCGGCAGCGCTGGCGGTCGTCATCGAAGGCATTGGCGGTCATGGCGATGATCGGCAGTGAGGCGAACTGCGGCATGGCCCGGATCGCCCGTGTTGCGCTCAGGCCATCCATGACCGGCATCTGCATGTCCATCAGGACCAGGTCGTAGTGCTGTTTGCCAATTGCCGCGACGGCCTGCTGACCGTCGCCGGCGATATCAGCCACCAGCCCGACCTCTTCGAGCATGGAGAGGGCAATTTCCCGGTTGAGCAGGTCGTCCTCGACCAAGAGCAGTCGTTTGCCGCGACTGATCGCGGCCAGTCGACGCATGGTCTCGCCGGCATCGAAGACGGGGGAAGGCAGCTTGGGCGCATGGTCAATGCGCAGCCGGGCCGTAAACCAGAACAGACTGCCCCGCCCGGGCTCGCTGCTGGCGCCGGCATCGCCCCCCATCAGCCGGGCAAAGCGGCGGGTGATGGCCAGGCCAAGGCCGGTACCGCCATGGCAGCGGGTCGGTGAATTGTCGATCTGCTCGAATTCCGAAAACAGCGTTGCCATATCTTCAGCGGCAATGCCGACACCACTGTCCTCGACCTCGAAACGCAGCAGGACATCGTCGCCGTCGCGCTCGATCAGGCGGACCCGCAGCATCACACCGCCGGCATCGGTGAATTTGAGCGCATTGCTGACGTAATTGAGCAAGGCTTGCTGCAGGCGAACGCTGTCGCCGATCAGGTGTTCGGGAATCGCCGGGTCAATCTCGGTTGCCAGCGCCAGTTGTTTGGCCGCCGCGCGCTCTTGCTGCATGGAGACCAGATTGCCGATCAGCATTGGTATCGACAGCGGCAAACTGGCCAGCACCAGCTTGCCCGCCTCGATTTTCGACAGATCAAGTACGCCGTTGATGAGGTCGAGCAAATGCCGGCCGGCCGTATCGATCTTGTCCAGATGCTCCGCCTGCCCGGGCAGCAAGCCTTCGCGTCGGATCAGATGGAGCACGCCGGTGATGGCATTGAGCGGCGTACGGATTTCATGGCTCATGTTGGCCAGGAAGGTGCTCTTGGCCCGATTCGCCGCCTCGGCGGCGTGCATGGAATCGGACAGCGCGGCGGTACGTTCGGCAATCTGCGACTCAAGCTGGTCCCGATGGTTTTCCAGTGCCACCTGCGCCTGATCGCGCGCCCTCGCCCAGTTGGCGCCCAGCCAGTTGCCCCAGGCGATGCCGGCCAGGCCAAGCAACCAGATAACAAGGTGAGTGAGCCCGAAGCCAACCTTGGAACTCGCCACCTGCTCCAGATAGGGCGCCAGCGGCAGGTTCAGGCCAGTCGCCCCGCGCATGTCGCCGGTCTTGTAGCCGAGGATGCCATGGCACTTGTCGCAGCCCGGCTCCATGAACATTGCCCGCAGATAGCGCAAATGGGGCTTGCGCTCGATGTCCGTCACGGCCCAGACCTCGGTCGCCTCGCCGCGCGTGAAGCGCTCCAGCTGCTCACTCTCCCAGGCATCCGGCGCATTGCCGGGGTTCAGCTGGCGCAAACCGATAATGCGACCGCGCACACCGTAATCGGCGGCATACAAGTCCATCATCTGGCGCAGCATCGAAGCCGGATTGAGCAAGGTCAGCTGCTGCCCGTCCGTCGTCTTCACGTCTCGCCCTGAAACATGCGACAGCCACGGAATGGATTTCTGGGTCTCGGTGATCGGCACGTAAACACCGCCATGCAGCGTCCCCCAGCGCCGGAAGGAAATATCCTTGTTCAGGTTAGCCTGGGCCTCGGTGTAGGCCAGCTTCATGATCTGCGCTTCGGTATTGCGGAAATTCCAGAAAACGGAAAAGCCGATCATCGCAGTCCACAAAAAGACCGCCAAGAGCAAAAGGCGACGACGCAGATGATGACTTGCCATTTGGGATAACTAAAAAATCTGCCCTGAAAATTCAATCAATTAGAAGAAATCTAACGCACTTTGCCATGAATACCAAAAACACATCAGGCGCTATTGATTCAGCTCAGTGAAGTTCGAATCATGACGCCACAGAAATTCGACGCATCAACTCCGAAGCCGTGGCATCGTCAGCGCTTATTCAGCCTGTGTCAATCCACGCTCCCCGTTGCCGGGGAGCGATGCCTTCGGCGTCATGCTTTTCCGATCCGGAAAAGGCGTTTCAATCCACGCCCCCCGTTGCCGGGGGGCGATGCTCCGAAGCCGGTGCCCCGTCCGGTGGCAGCTTGATGTTTCAATCCACGCCCCCCGTTGCCGGGGGGCGATGCTCAGATCGGTAGTAGATTTGGCAGTAGCCATGATAGTTTCAATCCACGCCCCCCGTTGCCGGGGGGCGATGCCCGAGTAGGCGCGTTCAAAAGGGGTGGATTTAGGCGTTTCAATCCACGCCCCCCGTTGCCGGGGGGCGATGCGCGTATCTGGCGGGGATACCGGTGTCAAGAGCGCAGTTTCAATCCACGCCCCCCGTTGCCGGGGGGCGATGCGCGCACCCGCGAAGCCAACGGCGAATACCGCAACATGTTTCAATCCACGCCCCCCGTTGCCGGGGGGCGATGCGCGGCGTCGGAGCCCATGCTGCGCATGTTCAGACCGTTTCAATCCACGCCCCCCGTTGCCGGGGGGCGATGCGCCCGAGACATCGGCGTGCATGGCGTAGTCGGCGAGTTTCAATCCACGCCCCCCGTTGCCGGGGGGCGATGCGTAACGCTGAGTAACGCGACAGCAGCAGGTCGCGGTTTCAATCCACGCCCCCCGTTGCCGGGGGGCGATGCGTAGCGATAAAGTTTCCCGGCCGGCCCTTGCCGGAGTTTCAATCCACGCCCCCCGTTGCCGGGGGGCGATGCCTGATTCAAGGTAAGGCCCTCGCCTCCGCCGACGTTTCAATCCACGCCCCCCGTTGCCGGGGGGCGATGCCCACCAGCCTGTGGAACGCCGACACCTGCCCGGCTGTTTCAATCCACGCCCCCCGTTGCCGGGGGGCGATGCGCGAGACGCAGGTCGGGCCGATGTATGCCGATCGGTTTCAATCCACGCCCCCCGTTGCCGGGGGGCGATGCGCATGGGGCGCGGCACGATTGGCAAGGAGTACGCGTTTCAATCCACGCCCCCCGTTGCCGGGGGGCGATGCTTGGGCGAAACGCAAATTGGAGGCTCAATAATGGAGTTTCAATCCACGCCCCCCGTTGCCGGGGGGCGATGCGATGTGCCAGCGGGGCGCCAAGATGTTCGATGCTGAGTTTCAATCCACGCCCCCCGTTGCCGGGGGGCGATGCGCTCGCACTTGGCTGGGTAAAGATGCTTGCCGCAGTTTCAATCCACGCCCCCCGTTGCCGGGGGGCGATGCCTTCGACGGCGCGCAGCTGGGCCAGATAGGGCGCGTTTCAATCCACGCCCCCCGTTGCCGGGGGGCGATGCACGGCGCTGCGGGTTTCGGCAACGGCGCGACCGATGTTTCAATCCACGCCCCCCGTTGCCGGGGGGCGATGCCGGACGCCGGCGAACCATCGGGCGGCAACTTGATGTTTCAATCCACGCCCCCCGTTGCCGGGGGGCGATGCTTCCCAGTCGCCTTTCTTGAGGTAGCCCCCGATGGTTTCAATCCACGCCCCCCGTTGCCGGGGGGCGATGCCAAAGGACCACGGTATCAAGGGGGAAATGTCCTAGTTTCAATCCACGCCCCCCGTTGCCGGGGGGCGATGCCATGACGCTACCGTTGGCGTTTCCGATGCTTTTGGTTTCAATCCACGCCCCCCGTTGCCGGGGGGCGATGCTGGAACCGGGGCGCTGGAACGATCACGATTGACCCGTTTCAATCCACGCCCCCCGTTGCCGGGGGGCGATGCGCAGGCAGCAACGGTCAAGCAAGCCTTGACAGTTGCCGTTTCAATCCACGCCCCCCGTTGCCGGGGGGCGATGCAAGGCGGCGACGTGTTCCGGGGTAAGCATTTCGTCCGGTTTCAATCCACGCCCCCCGTTGCCGGGGGGCGATGCTTCCTTGATCCGCTGGTCCGTGAAGGCGTAGTCAGGTTTCAATCCACGCCCCCCGTTGCCGGGGGGCGATGCGTGACAAAGGCTGTTGATGCGCTTCCCATCGTCCTGTTTCAATCCACGCCCCCCGTTGCCGGGGGGCGATGCGCATCAATGTCCGTACTCTTACGCAACTGACGCTGTTTCAATCCACGCCCCCCGTTGCCGGGGGGCGATGCCCCGGCCATCAACCGGATTGAACGCCAGCGCAAAGTTTCAATCCACGCCCCCCGTTGCCGGGGGGCGATGCACTAGGTTGCTGCTGATTTCATCGAGCTTGGTATAGTTTCAATCCACGCCCCCCGTTGCCGGGGGGCGATGCTTTGCTTTGGAAGAGAAGAAATCAAACAAGTCTTGTTTCAATCCACGCCCCCCGTTGCCGGGGGGCGATGCTCCTTGATTTCTTCAATCAGGTGGCGAATACGCTGTTTCAATCCACGCCCCCCGTTGCCGGGGGGCGATGCTAGACCCTGTTGTGCATCCATCGGCCACGAGCAGCCGTTTCAATCCACGCCCCCCGTTGCCGGGGGGCGATGCCCCAACATTTCCATTAACCGAAGTAACAATGGATGTTTCAATCCACGCCCCCCGTTGCCGGGGGGCGATGCAGAAGCCGACACCTGCCAAGAAGACCAAACCAGCGTTTCAATCCACGCCCCCCGTTGCCGGGGGGCGATGCGAGGGTGCGAACAAGTCGATTGATGCGTTCAACGCGTTTCAATCCACGCCCCCCGTTGCCGGGGGGCGATGCTCGGTGACCTGTCACCGGCCATGCTGGCCATCGGTGTTTCAATCCACGCCCCCCGTTGCCGGGGGGCGATGCGCAATAAATCCTCATTATCTAAGGAGCTTTAAATGTTTCAATCCACGCCCCCCGTTGCCGGGGGGCGATGCTCATCTCCCGTAACCTTCGAGAGCAAAAGGGAAAAACGGCTGCGTTGCGCGAACCGTCTGCCTCATGAGCGAAAAGCATCTTACTTGAATCGACATCGAAGTTGAATCTACAGAAAATTCAGCCTCTTGCAGCGCGCGCGAACCTCCCGGGGAAATGCCGGTCACTCGACGTTCGCGCAAGCTCATAGGATCAACGGTGCGTCGAAGTCGGTTGCCCGGAAGCAGCCGTGTTCTCGCACCTCATACCCGCGCAGTTCGGCGATGCGGTAGAAGCGGAGATTGTCTTCTTCGGCCTTGATCTCGGCGATCAGGTCGCGTTCCAGAGCTTCGAACTGCGCCCTGTCGATCTGGCATTCGAAAACGGATTTCTGTACCCGTTGGCCGATACCCTCGCACAGCTTGGCAACGCGGCGCAGGCGGCGACGGCCTTCGCGGGTTTCGGTGTTGACGTCGTAGCAGACGATAACCAGCATCAGCGCACCAGATAGGGCAGGTATTGATCGGTATCGCCGCGCAGCGTGCGCGCCAGCAGGCGGGCCTGGACATGCGGCAACAAGCCGAACGGAACAGTTTCGGCCAACAGCGGGTGAGTGAGTGCTTCCTGCTTGCGCTCCTGATAGGCGACCAGCACCGCCTTGCGTGCATCGCCTTCGAGCAGCACGGCGCCACCTTCCCGTTCGACAAAACCATCTGCACCAATTTGCCCACGATTGATCAGCGAAAGCGCCAGGCGGTCGGCAAAACTTCGGAATTCCTCCATCAGGTCTAGCGCCAGGGCGGCGCGCCCCGGTCGCACGGCATGCAGGAAACCGATCTGCGGATCGAGCCCAGCCGCTTCGATGGCCGAGCGGCAATCGTTCATCAACAGGGAATAGAGAAAAGAGAGCAGCGCATTGACCCGGTCACGCGGGGGGCGACGGGTGCGCCCATCCATGCGGAAGTCCTCCCGTGCCGCCGGGCGAATGAGGTAATTGAGTGCAGCAAAATACTGGCGCGCCGCCTCCCCTTCGATGCCGCGCAGGGTATCGAGGTCGCCGGCGGCTGGCAGTGCGCGCAACGAAGCCGCCAGATCGTTGGCCCCGCGGGCAAGCACGGCGGCATCATCCTCCGCCTTGCTCTCGCGGGCGCCGCGCAAGAGTACCTGCCGACAATTGCGCACCTTGCCGGCAATGCAGTTGCGCGCCACCCCAATGGCAAACGAGGAATCGCCGGCCAAGCGGTATTGCGCCTGGCGCAGCAGCACGTTGCCGGAGACAGCCCCCTCCAGCCGCGCCTTGAATCGGCCGTTGGCATCGAGCAGCACGAGGGCGACGCCTTCCTCGGCCAGGCGATGCATCAAGGGCAAGGAAACCGAAACCTGGCCAAAACAAACGACGGCGCCCAGATGGTGCAGCGGCACGCGCAAGCGGGTTTCATGCTCGACCTCCAGACGCACCGTGTTGTTATCGAGATGGACGTAGCTTTCCGGCAGCGTCACATAGAGGGTGTTCAACAGCTGCATTTCAGTCCTCCGCTTCGAACAGGGTGGCGAATGCTGCAGCCCGCCCGGCATCGGCATGCAGCGCCTCGGGCTGGCAAAGGTCGTGCAGCGAGCAGGCCCGGCAGTGATCGTCAGCCAACGGCGGCGGCGTCACTCCGGCCGCCAGCATGTTGCGCACGCCGGCAATCGCTTCTTTCGTTTTTGCCCTTAAATTCTGGTCAACCGCAACAATGCGCCGCCGCCGTGAGGAGGCGTAATACAGCGCGCCTTCCGGCACCGGTCGGCCAAACATTTCCTCCAGGCACATGGCCTGCGCCGCCAATTGAACATCATCGCAGGCGGCAATATCCGCCCGCTTGTGGCGGGAGCCGTGCTTGTACTCCACCGGGTAAGGCGTGCCATCGGGCAGGAACTCCACCACATCGGCCTTGCCGACCAGGCCGAGACTGTCGCTAAACAAGGGCAGCGCCCGCTCCACGCGCAGACCATCGCGGAGTTCAAAACCCGGGTCATCCACCCGCTTGTGCAGCGCCTGCCCGCGCTGGGTGTAGAGGTTTTCTGCAAAGACCTGCTCGATGTGGATCAACGCGCACTGGCGCGGGCAGTAGCACCAGTGCTGCAGCGCGGAAAGGGGAATGGGATCAAGCGGTTCGGCTACCATCGCTCATCCCCGCCGATGGCTTTGGCAACTTGCTTGAGTTAGCATTGCCCAAGCCTTACCGGAGGTTCTCACCATGATCAATTCCCCCCTTGAAGATATCGAAGCGGCCGCCCTGCAACTGACGCAGGCCGAGCGTGCAAAGCTGGCAGAACGCCTGCTGGTCAGCCTTGACGAAGACGACGAAATCCTCGCCGCCTGGGTCGAAGAGGCCGAGCGCCGGGGCGATGCGTTCGATCGTGGCGAAATGGGCGCCATCGATTTCGACGAATCGATGGCCCGCCTCAAAGCCAAGCTCGCTGCCGCCGCATGAAACTGATCGTCCTCAATGCCGCGCAGGCAGAACTTGAGGAGGCACAGGCCTATTACCTGCAACACGCCACACCTGGCATCGCTGCGGCTTTTGTCGCCGACTACGAGAGCAGCGCCCGCCGGCTTCTTCAGTTTCCCCAAGCCGGCACCGCGGTATCCCAGCGCTTGCGCATATTGCCGATGCGTCATTTTCCATACTCAATCGTTTATCAGGCGACAGCCGAAACCATCACGATCCGCGCCATCGCCCACCAGCGCCGCCGGCCCGGGTATTGGGGCGGGCGGCGCTGAGCGGAAAAATCACACTGGCTTGAGCCGGTCGATCAGCGTTACCCCGGCCGGCAATTCGGCTTTATCGATCGTAACTTCGTAATCGCCAAAGCTGCGCGGCACCTCCACGTCGTCCTTGCGCTTGATCTTGATGCGCTCGAAAAGCGCGTGCGCATGCGCGTTGCCCAGTTCCGAATCGTGCTTGAAGACGTACAGCCCGCGCGTCGCCATTTCGCCGCGCGCGGCTGAACGGTCATGTTCGAACATCTGCTCCAGCGCCAGCCAGAGCAATTCCAGGTCGTTCTCACCAAAGCCGGTCTGCTTGGCGAGGAAGGAAGAAACAAAGCCGTGGGCAACGTAGATGCCGTAAGGAACGGTGTGCTTACGGCCCATGGTGCGCTCTTTCTCCAAATCCTTTTCATTCGTTACTGCCATACGAGTAATCGAATGTTCAAGGGTCACAATCGGGTCAACGGAACGGGCAAACGTCAGCTGAATCGGGCCACGAACCTGTCCAGCTGTTTTCTTCAGCTTGCTTTCGCCACCCTCACCTTCACTTTTGTCACCGGTAGTCATTACCGCCCCGAAGGTTCGGACGTCATAGAAGTTCCAGCACATCCAGTCACGAGCAACATCTTCATAGTGCCGCGCCGGTTTCGGGTTCTTTTTCTTGTCTTTCTGCCAGGCCATCCAGGCATCCAGCGCAGCTTTTGTTTTCTCGTCGACTGAGTAAGGGCGCTCAATTTGGTGATTCAGTACGCCTTTCTCTCGGATAAAAATATCGTGTTTTTCAGTCGGCGTGCCGTCTGGAAACGATTTAACCAACTGCACAAAGTTGCGGACCTTTCGCTTGAGGGAGACATCCGTCACCAACCCATGGCCGGATTCGGCATCCAGACGAGGCAGATTGCCGGCATCCGGATCGCCATTGGGGTTGCCGTCGCGGACGTCGAAGACCAGGACAAAGTCGTAGCGATTATTCAAGCTCATTTGGATTCTCCCTCGGTGGATTCAATTTGGGTAACGACAGATTCAGGCTTGCGGTAATTCCGCTGGTGGTAGTAGCCGAGAGCAAAGCGGCCTTGGTCTTGTAAAACCAGGTGTTTCGGAAAGTCCTCAAGGCCATCCATGATTTCGCCGATGAGCCGCTCGAAATACTTGGCCTCGCGCTCATCCAGTTTCGACAGGTGATGATTTTTCAGTCGCAACAAAGTGGCAAACACCGCTGCCGGCGTACTGGATGCCGCCCCGTAGTAGCGATCACGAATTGTTGATTTTGGATTGACTGCCTTTTCCTGGACTCTCTCCAACACAGAGAAAAGGCGCCCAAGGCGATAAGCTGGATTGACATTGGCGGGATCGAGCATTTCGGAAAACTCCTGAATAAAAGAAAAATCTGAATTTCGTTTTGATCGGTTAAAGCACGCCTTGATGACTGCCGCCCTGAGATAGGAAACCTCCTGCTCCGCTCGGCAGCGGATAATTGCGGCATTGAGCCAACTGGCCGGATATGCTCCGCCTAATAGGACGGATCGCATGATCTCGCCTGCAAGATTTGGGTTGATGTTTTCAGCTTTTCCCCTGACTGCACAGGCCGAAAGCAAACTCGGGGTTTTTTTCCATTCCCGATGGTCCAGAATCGGAAATTCAGGATCATTCGATCCACGGATAACGCGCAAATCCTGGAACCAAGTACGAATAGCCAGGCCAATTTCGCTTACCGTAGCGGCATGCCAGAAACGGACAGAGAGGCGTGCAGAATTGGGGGCCAGGCCGAGAACGTAAAACTTGTCTTGCCCTTCGCCACCGTCGAATTGACCGCTTTGCACCGAGCCCAACAAGCTGCGGATACGGTCGGCGCGAGCGTCGGGATCGTCATCGTCGGGATCGCTAAATACGTCACCAAAGCCCTCTTCAATCGCTAAACCACCCTTTTTCGCCCAAAAAACGGTGGAAGCGTCGCCCACTTGGAATCGCTGACGGGTCTGGTAGTCAAGCAAATGATTAAGGGCCGTGGTGTAAGCAAAAGCAGCCACCACTCCAATAGGTGCGTTTTCGCCTTGACGCTTTGTTTTTCCGTAGGACTCGTAAGCTCTTTCATTAAAAGAAACGATGTCGGCCCCCGAAGTTTTGGCGCCCTTAACCCCCTTGATACTTGAGTGAATGCGCTGTATTCCCAGATACTCCCCCGTGACCAAGCAAATTCCTTGGATCGCTTCGGCTCCTTCTTCCGCCTCTGAACCAGCCGACGCAGCAGCAACCGCTGGCCGTTGGCAAACAAGGTCGCTCTCCGGATAAAGCCGGAAAGTCAGATTGGGATTGGTCTCAAGAATTTCTGGCCAAGCTGGTTCCTTATCCAGCAAAACTGCACCGCCAGCAGCGTAGAACGCTTCGATGGCCTGAATACCAGCATCGGAGCGCACCGCCTCGGGCAAATCCAGCAGGCGCTGACGAAATGCCGCATGCTGTTTATCTAACCGTATCCGGTACTCTTTTTCCTTTCCGTCCCGTTGCTTCTGTTCCAGCTTTTTCTTGTCTGGAAGCGCCAACACATACTCGGCATTACCCCAGAATAGATTGGCTTCGATATTGACCGACTTTTTTAGCCCTTTCGGCACCAGATACCGCCTCGCCACCTTCTTCTTACCGCTTGGCTGGCGGGTATCAGTTATGCCCAGCGGCTTGCCCTCCGCGCTCAACTCGATGACAAAGGGGATTTCCTTGTCCTCAAAGCCGAAGCGCGGCAGGCGACGCTTAGGATCAGGATCGTCGGCTTTGCGCTGGTAGTAGTCATATAGAGCTTGCAGAATCATCCCATCACCTGCGCAGAGGAAAGATCAATCACCCCGGACTGTAGTTGGGCACGGAAAAACTGCGGCTTTGGGTCGTCTGCCGCAGCAAAGTCCATGTCATAGAGCATCCAGCCAAGATCACGGGTTTCGGCGATGGGTAACTTGGCGCTTGCCGAGGCATCGGCCAGTTGAAATCGGGCTGAGAACTCGCGGCAACCAAGGTAAGGCTGATTGACGCACTGCCCTTTCTCCGCCCGACGCTGAAACATTTCGCGATACTTGGTCGGATTTTTCAGCGCATCGTCGCCGACCAGCACAAGATCGGCATGAAGGCGGTAAGCCACATCGCGCAGGAACAGCCCGGCCCGCTGCTGGCGGTCGTCCTCGACATACAGCGCCAGATTGCCCCGACCGGCATTCATCGCCGTCTGGGCATTACGCACTGAAGCCGTTGCCGAGACTTCGTTGCGTCGTACGCTAATCCAGCGGATCGGCTCCAATACCTCTATGCGGCGCACCTCCCAGCGAATCGCCGGTTTCCACAAAATGGCCTCGAATATCGAACGCGCTGCTGATGGCGTAATCACGTCGTAGGAAACCCGCTCGACTTTCATCTCCGGGCGCGTAAAACAGGCGAAGTCGCCTGAGACTTCAAGACAGAAACTACTCATCGTTCCTCCATTTCTGAACTGAATTAAGTTTTGCTTGGTGGCGGTCATTACTTGATGAAACTCCCCGGATCGCCTGGCGCGCCGTCTACATTCAGGCCGAGAATCGGGTGATAAAGCACATCGTTTTTAGGCGACTGGATGTAGATGCCAGGAAAGTCGTCGCCAAGGGGGAGCACATCGCCACTGTTCAGTAAGCGCGCCAGGTCGTCGGCGTAAACGCTAACGCCATAGCCTTGCAACTCGCGAAGTAACCAGCGTTGCATGCCCTCCTTCTGTAACTTGGCAAGCAGGATGTCGATATCTTTATCTTCGCTGTTGCGGTAATAGCGGACGAAAATGGTGGCACCTTCTTTTTCGTCGATAAGCCGGAATTTATTGGCGGCGCTACGGAATTTCACTTCGCCGTTTCCCTCAAAGCGCAGATCGACGGCAATCTGATGCTTGTCCAGCACGGCATCAGCGTAGAGGCTCTGGAAATACCTGGTGAAGTGTTCGACAGCCAGCGGATCGGCATCGGGCGGCAACATGCCCCAAAGCTTACGTGTCGCACCTTCGGCCATGCGTAGCAAGCCGGGTGGCGGCAGTTTGGGCGGGACGAAGACGTACACTTGCCCTTCTGCCAGCCGCCCCTCGCGGTTGCAACGTCCGGCTGCTTGAGCGATGGAATCCAGCCCAGCGAGAGCACGATAGACAACGGGGAAGTCGATATCGACCCCGGCTTCAACAAGTTGGGTGGATATGACCCGTATCGGGACAGGCGTTTCGCCTCTCGCTTGGGCTTGTCGCCTCGCGGTCAGTAACGCCTTGATCCGTTCGATCACCCAACTGCGATGGCGGGCACACATCAGGCCGGAGAGGTGCCACAGATCTTGGGAATCATCCGTTTCCTGCCGCACGGCTTGGTATAGATCACGAGCATCGACGCGGCGGCTGACGATGGCGAGCATGGCCTCATGGGTAGCCAGTTGCGGAGCCAGTGCCTGCCAGTCTGGCAATGGTGTCAGACTTTCGGGGCGATGGACGCGTACCCGGCTCAGGGCTTCGTAAAGCGCCGGTACGTTGTCGATGATTTCGCGGACTTCGCCGGGAGCAAAACTCCGCAAGCCCCGGGCTTGGTCGAATCCGGTGCGGCTTTCCAACGCTGGTTGGGTGGCCGTGCACAACACAATGCTGACGCCGTAGTCCTGAACCAGCAGGCGCAGCACGTCGACGACGGGTTGCAGAAAGTCGACTGGCAACAACTGCGCCTCGTCGAGCACGATGACGCTGCCAACTAGGTTGTGGAGCTTGCGGCAGCGCGAGGTGCGGCTGGCGAAGAGGCTTTCCAGCAATTGCACATTGGTGGTGACGATCAGCGGCGCATCCCAGTTTTCGCAGGCCAGCCGGGAGCGGTGGGTTTCCTGTTTGGGATCTACTTCAACGCTGCTGTGATGTTCGACGACATTCTCTTCGCCGAAGATGTCGCGAAAGATACCGGCGGTTTGCTCAATGATGCTGGTGTAGGGAATGGCGTAGATGATGCGTCGTTTTTGCTGATGCCGTGCATGGTTGAGCGCAAACGCCAAACTGGATAGCGTCTTGCCTCCACCGGTCGGCACGGTAAGGCTGAAGAAGCCCGGCGCCTCGCTTGCCCGGTCGAGACAGCAATGCAAAATATGCCGCCTTTTCCGGTTGACCGCAGAATCCGCCTCGCCGCGCTCGGCAACATCGCGTTCCATGTTGTCGAGATGCTCGGTCAGCCGCTGTGCCATCTCGTCCAGACTCAGGAAGCCGTTCCGGCCTTCGGATTTGTCATACGCCATGAAGCGCTCGGTATCGAGAAAGTCGGCATCAACAAGGCAGGAAAACAACATCCGTACCCAGAGGGCAAAACGGCCGTAGATGTCTGAGCCATCGCGCTTTTCAACATGAGCCTTGAGGGTGGCCAGATCAGGCAAGGCGTTTTCCGGTTTGAGGATGTTTTTCGGGGTTCCTGTCGCCGTAGCTTCTTCCATCTCTCGTTTGCTGTCTGCCTTGTGGAAGCGGGTGGTCAACTCGCCTTGCCAGTCGCCCAAGCCAGCGTGATGCCCAGCAATGAGATAGGCCATGACGCGGGCGATAGCGCCACCAGTTTGCGGGTCGCGCTCCGGCAAATATTCGATTGCCCACAGTGCACCGGCAGCGGAGTGGGTTTTGTCTGCGTCGGCGATTCGCCCTTCGATGTGAGCACTGGGATCGCCGCATTGGCGGATATAACGCTGAAACCCCGGACGATGCTTGCCCAGGTCGTGCCAAAGTCCGGCCAGAGCTGCCCACGTTGAAGATTCAAAGGTGGCGGCGAATCCCCCTGCTCGGCCTGATACCGCAAAGGAGTGGCTGTCGAGCGGATGCGCAATGAGTCGCTCCCCATCCTTCCGGATATGCGCGATGAACTCACAGTCGTCGATATCCATTTCGTTACTCATCCCCATACCTCCCCACCGCCGCCTTCAACAAGCCCACGACCTTCTCCCGCAACCCCGCCGGCCCCACCACCGCGCAATCCGGCCCGTATTTCAAAATATCCATGATCAACTCCGGGTCGTTGCTGTACGGCAGGCGTAGTTGGTAGCTGCCGTCATCGAGGAAGCTGCCTTGCTGCTCCGGGTGCCAGTGTTCGGCGGCAACCCAGCGGGCGCGTTCGGGAGTAAAAACGAGCGTTGCCCATTGCACCTCGGCGCCGGCGAAGATGCCGTAGCCGGCGCCGAGTGCAGCGTCTAGCTCGGCTTCCGGGATGTCGCGGACAGCGCCATCAATGGGTTTGACCGTTTTGATGGCATCGACCGCAAAGCTGCGCAGTTCGTCGCGCAGGTGGCACCAGGCGTCGAGGTACCAGTTGTCGCGGTAATGGGTGAGGCGTTGCGGCGAGATTTCACGGTCGCTGCTAACGCCATTGCTGCGTGCGACGTAGCCGATGTTCAGCCTGCGCCTTTCCATAAGGGCGGCGGCAATGTGCTGAAAGTGTTGCGGCGCGTAGTGGCGGGCGGCGGCGCTCAGGATGCGAACGCGTCGGGCGATGTCGTCGGCCGAGTCGGTGGCGCTTTCGAGCATGCCGAGCAGGCGCTGGCGCAGCGGGCCGATGTGTTCGGCGAGCAGGCCGCCGGCATCGAAGGCGGCGAGCAGTTGCTGCATGCTGAGCAGGGCGTGAATTTCGCCGGCTGAAAACCAGACGCCGGGGAGTTCGTAGCGTTCGACGCTGGTGTCGATGCGGTAGGTGCCGGTGTCACGATCACAGATGATGGGTACCTGCATGCGTTCCTTGAGATCGCGCAGGTCGCGGTGCAGCGTGGCACGTGAGACTTCAAGGCGTTGCTGCAGTTCGGCAAAGCTGACGCTGCGCCGCGAAAGCAGCATGCGTTCAATGATGCCGAAACGCTCAGATTGAGTCATATCCAACTCCCAGGAAGTTGACGCCATCATAGCCGCCTGTACTTGGCAAATATGCTTTAAGCACGCCGGTCACCACGGAAAGCAAGCGACAAACAGGCCGAAAACCAAGGCGAAGAAAACGAGTTGATCCGGATAGTGGCTGGTTTCCATGGACTGCTCCGCGAATGTATTGGTGTGACTTTGCCTGGGCAAAGTCTCAAGGCGTGAGACTTGCAGCGCCAAAACACGAGATTGCTCGTTTTTTATTAAGGGGATGTGATTTGCATAACGAGGAGTGGCACCGATTCTGTTTGCCATCATGAAAAGTCCCGTTGCCGCCACTGCTCCATAACTGAACACCTGTTGAGCAGTTGATCACGCAATTGCCTGAAGCAGGCCATGGTGCGCTCCACACCACGGCGTCAAGCCTTTGAAAATTAGTCGATTTTCCCGGTCAAGCGTGGATCTGGCATGGCTGGCACGTGCCATGCAACTTATGTGGCACGAGTCACGGCAGATCACACAAGAAGCAACCGAATCTGCCGGCCTTGAGTTACCCGTTCGCAACTTCATTCAAGAACACAGGAGACAAACATGCTCTACGCAGCCCCCGGTACCGCCGGCGCCAAGATCGCCTACAAAGCTCAATACGACAACTTCATTGGCGGCAAGTGGGTCGCCCCGGTCAATGGCCAGTACTTTGACGTCGTCACCCCGATTTCCGGCAAGCCTTACACCAAGGCTGCCCGCTCCACCGCCGAGGACATGGAACTGGCCCTCGATGCCGCCCATGCCGCCTTCCCGACCTGGGGCAAGACCTCTGCCGCCGACCGTGCCAACGTGCTGCTGAAGATCGCCGACCGCCTCGAAGCCAACCTCGAAATGCTCGCCTACGCCGAGACCGTCGATAACGGCAAGGCCATTCGCGAAACGCTGAACGCCGACATCCCGCTCGCCGTCGACCATTTCCGTTACTTCGCCGGCTGCCTGCGTGCCCAGGAAGGCGGCATTTCGGAGATCGACGAAAACACCATGGCTTACCATATCCACGAGCCGCTCGGCGTGGTCGGCCAGATCATCCCCTGGAACTTCCCGATCCTGATGGCGGCCTGGAAACTGGCCCCGGCCATCGGTGCCGGCAACTGCGTGGTTCTGAAGCCGGCCGAATCGACCCCGATCTCCATCCTGATCCTGGCCGAACTGATCGCCGATATCCTGCCGGCTGGCGTGCTGAACATCGTCAATGGTTTCGGTCGCGAAGCCGGCATGCCGCTCGCCACCAGCAAGCGCATCGCCAAGATCGCCTTCACCGGCTCGACCTCGACCGGCCGCGTCATCGCCCAGGCCGCTGCCAACAACCTGATTCCGGCCACGCTGGAACTGGGTGGCAAGTCGCCCAATGTCTTCTTCGCCGACATCATGGACAAGGATGACAGCTTCCTCGACAAGGCCATCGAAGGCATGGTGCTGTTCGCCTTCAACCAGGGCGAAGTGTGTACCTGCCCAAGCCGTGCCCTGATCCAGGAATCGATCTACGAAAAGTTCATGGAGCGCGTCCTGAAGCGTGTGGCTGCCATCAAGCAGATCAGCCCGCTCGATACCGACTGCATGATGGGCGCCCAGTGCTCGCAAGAGCAGATGAGCAAGATCATGTCCTACCTTGATATCGGCAAGCAGGAAGGCGCTGAATGCCTGATCGGCGGCGACCGCGCCCATCTGGGTGGCGACCTCGAAGGCGGCTACTACATCCAGCCGACCATGTTCAAGGGCCACAACAAGATGCGCATCTTCCAGGAAGAAATCTTCGGGCCGGTGCTGGCTGTGACCACCTTCAAGGACGAAGCCGAAGCCCTGGCCATCGCCAACGACACCATCTACGGTCTCGGCGCCGGCGTCTGGAGTCGTAACGGCAACGTCGCCTACCGCATGGGTCGCGCCATCCAGGCCGGCCGCGTGTGGACCAACTGCTACCACGCCTACCCGGCGCACGCTGCCTTCGGCGGCTACAAGGAATCCGGTATTGGCCGCGAGACCCACAAGGTCATGCTCGACCACTACCAGCAAACGAAGAACCTGCTTGTTTCGTACAGCGAAAGCAAGCTGGGCTTCTTCTAAGCACCATCTTCGGCGCCAACCGGCTGTCGCGCCCATCCCCGGGGCGCGCCGGCGACTGGCTGGCGCCAAGGAGCATCTCCTCCACTGCCCCACATTATTGCGGGCAACTCTTCGGGGGCGGGCAACCGCCCCCATTTTTTCAAACACCGTTCTTTAGGAGATTCACATGGTCGACCGCGTCATCGCCACCCCGGCAACGCTCGAGCTGATCGAGCTCCTGAAACAGCAATACGGCCCGGAACTGATGTTCCACCAGTCCGGCGGCTGCTGCGACAACAGCGCTGCCAACTGCTACCTGCCGACCGACCTGACCATCGGCGCCTACGATGTCCATCTTGGCGATATCGGTGGCGTGCCCTTCTACATCAGCGCCTCGCAGTACGAATACTGGAAGCACACGCAACTGATCATCGACGTCATCGATGGCCAGGGCGGCACCTTCTCGCTCGAAGGTTCGACAGGCAAGGCCTTCCACACCCGTTCGCGACTGTTCACCGATGCCGAATGGGCCGAGCTGCAGGCGGCCGGCCTCGTTTAACCAAAGGAAAACCCATGAACCAGCAATTGACCCGTTCCCTGCTGCCTGGCCTTGCCGCGGCGCTCATCCTCGTTGCCACAACGCAGGCCCAGGCTTCGGAAGCCATCGTCAAGAAAGCCCGCTGCGTTGCCTGCCACGCCGTCGATGCCAAGCGCGTTGGCCCGGCCTACAAGGAAGTTGCCGCCAAGTACAAGGGCGACACCAAGGCGCCAGCCATGCTCTTCGACAAGGTTCGCCACGGCGGTTCCGGCAACTGGGGGCAGGTACCGATGATTCCCCATGCGGCCGACAAGATCAGCGACGACGACCTGAAGGCCGCCGTGCAGTGGATTCTGGCGCTGGAATAAAAGACTGTCGCGCCCCGGTTTCGGCGCGGATAAAGGGAGAACAGCAACTCCCCAACAAGAATGGCCTCAGGCCATCTTTATGAAACCAGAGAGCGTCCGGCTGGCCGATGCCAGTCCGGACGCCCTGCCCGAATCAGTTGCAGAGGCGTCGCTTAAGACGGGTTCAGCGCCGAAGAACGAGCCGCAGCAGTGCTCGAATCCTTGAGCAGACGAACGGTAAACCAGAAGGTACTGCCAACGCCCGGCTTGCTCACGGCGCCAACCTTGCCGCCCATCAGTTCAGCCAGTTGTTTGCAGATGGCCAGCCCCAGGCCAAGGCCGCCGTAGGCCCGGGAAAAAGAACCGTCGACCTGCTCGAACGAGTTGAAGACCCGGTCGAGTTTCTCCGGAGCAATGCCGATGCCGTTATCGGAAACCGCAAACCGGCACAGCACGGCATCGCCGGGAACCTCCGCGATCTCGCAGGCCACTTTCACGGAACCGCCACGCTCGGTGAACTTGATGGCATTGGCCGCAAATTCGCTGACGATCTGGCCGATGCGCGTTGAATCGCCAAAGAACGCCACGCCATCCCATTTCGACAGGTCGGCCACCGATAGCGAGATTTCCTTTTCATCAGCCAGCGGGTGCAGCTGCGACGAAACCCGCTTGAGAATCGAATTCAGGGAAAAAGCATTGCATTCCAGCGTCAGGCGCCCGGCTTCGAGCTTGCTGTGCTGGAGGATGCCGTTGATCACGTGGAGCAGCCGGTTTTGGGCATCGCCCATCTTGAGCAACTGGTTCTGGGTTGTCGCGTCGCTCGCATGGCGCTTCATCAGCTCGGTAATACCCATGATGCCGCTCAATGGCGTCAGCAATTCATGGCTCATTGTTGCCAGGAAGGTGTTCTTGGCCCGATTTGCCGTTTCGGCCGCTTCCTTGGCTATCGACAAAGCTCGCGTCCGCTCGGCCACCAGCTCCTCAAGATGCAGATGGTGGCGCTCCAGCTCGGCCTCCATGCACTTTCGCTCTGCGATTTCTTCCGCCAGATTGCGGTTTTTCTTGAACATGCGCAGGCGCAGCTGGGAAGCGTAGTAGCCGAGCAGGATGCAGCGCAGGAGGACCAGCGCGAAACTCATCAGAATGACGACCGACTCGAAAGTGGAAGGATTCGCCAGGCCAATCCGCTCGCCGCGAAAGACCACCAGCACCGCACCGGTCGCCAGAATGGCCAGCGCCCACATGATGACCGCACTGCGCAGGGAAAGACGCAGCGCCGAAAAACCGAAAATGATGAAAATGATCGACAGGAAATAGGTGGCGATCGGTGGTACCCAGACCACGAAAAAGAGATGGACTGCTATGGCGTAGACCATCTGCCATTCGGTCAGCTGCGAGCTCTTGGTGTGGTCGCTGACGCCCGTCCAGTGCAACAGCGAGAAAATCAGGACATGGCCGATTCCCAACAGGCCGTAGACCAGCGGCACCTGGCCCTGAACCGTTCCCGCGGCAAAAAACAAGGACAGCAAGAAACAATCGATCAGGTAGCTGACGCCAACCGCCATCACCATCTTGATCCGGTAACGATGCCGCCGGTCGCGCAGCACTTCGTCGCGGTCGGTTATGCCCGGGGCAATCGTCCAAACATCATCCAGGTTCGAAATCATCTCTTCGCGCAGTAATTGGGCCAGCAAGCAATTAAAAGGGTACTCATCACACCGCTCTCAAGCACTGATCGCTACTCCAGCTCTCTCTGAACTTTCATCACTTTAGATGAAAGGATTGCCAGATTATATGACAAAAGTGATAGTTTGCGATGAGCGCTGCTTGAAATCGTCGTATCAAAATAATGGCAAACGATCTCCGCCCAGCAATGAAAACGCCACCCGAAGGTGGCGCTGGCTGGCATTTCCGGCCACCCGATTCGGCTAGCCATCGCAACATCTATTACTTTAGTCAGAGCAACACTGCTCCGCCGTGGAGCAGTTGTTCAGTTTTTGAACAAGCCACCGGGCAACATGCGCTGGATGGTGCCGTCACGTTTGAGCACATGCTTCAGGGCGCCGGCCACATGCAGGCCGATCAGGGCGGCTCCACCCCAGACAAAGGCGAAGTGCAAGAGCTTGAAAGTGCCGTTCAGGGACTCGTCCGGCCAGCCCGCCTTGGCGATTTCAAAGCCAAAGAACTTGAGCGGATATGGCGTGAACGACGAGGCGAGGTAGCCGGCCAGCGGCGCCATGACCAGGAAGACATAAAGCAGATGGTGGGTGCCGGTCGCGACCTTGCCTTCCCAACCGCCCGAAACCGCCGCCGGCCCTGGATTCCGGGCTCGCCAGAGCAGGCGGATGGCGACCAGCAGCAGCATCAGTAAGCCGAGCGATTTGTGCAGGCCGTAGGCAGCGCTGCGTTCGGCCCCCTTGGGCAGATCGGTCATCGTCCAGCCCAGCCAGAGCAGCCAGACGACGATAACAGCCTGTCCCCAGTGGAGCAGGATGGCCGGCAGGGTATAGCGTTGGGCGCTCATCGAATGCTCACTCCCCAGGGTAGTTCGCCGACCGTGATGTCGGCCAGTTTCTTGTAGCTGGCGGTGTCGATGACCGACACGCTGCCGGAGCGGCCGTTGGCGACGTAGAGCTTGCTGCCATCCGGCGTGATCGCCATGTTCCACGGGCGTTTGCCAACTTCGATGGTAGCAACGACGGCATTGCTGGCCACGTCGATGGCCATCACTGACGGGTCACGGCCATTCGAGACGAACACCCGCTGGCCATCCGGATGCACTGCGATTCCGTTGGGGTACTGGCCGGCGGTGATTTCGGCCATCACGCGGCGCGTTGCCACATCGATGGCGTAGACCTTGCCGGCCATTTCGCTGGCAACGTAAGCGCGGCTGCCATCAGGCAAAAAGCCGATACCGCGCGGCCGCTTGCCAACCGGAATGCTGGCCACCTGCTGGCGGGCCGCGACATCGACGACATCGACCTGCTCGGCCTCTTCGGCGCTGACATAGAGCCAGCGGCCATCCGGGCTGAACACGGCATGCTCGGGGTTCTTGCCCAGCACCTTGATGCGCGCCAGTTCATTGCCCTGCGGGGCGCCGAGCAGAACAACCGCGTTGTCGTCCTCGACTGCCACGGCAAGCAGCTTGCCATCGGCCGACAGGCTGATGCCCTCGGGTGAATCGCCGAGCCGCACGCTTTTCGTCAATTGACCGGTAGCGCTATCGACGATCAGCAGGCTGCCGGTCTTGCCATCGGTCAGGTAAATATTGCCCGGCCCGACCGCAATGCCGCGCGGACGCTGGCCGACGACAATGTCGGCCTGCCGCTGGTCGGTGGCGGTGTCGATGACGCTGACCGTGGCCGACTTTTCATTGGGCACATAGGCCAGTGGCCCGGCCCAGGCCAAGCCGCCGAAGGCTGCCAGGACGGCGGCAGAAAGAACGCTGATCAGTCGCATGGTCGCCTTTCAGGCTGGCTGGTGGGAAATGCCGTGGCGCTTGAAGATGGCGGCGATGGTGCCGTCCTTCTTCAAGTCAGCCAGCGCCGATCCGATGGCTTCGGCCAGCGCCTGCTCCTCGACCTTGACGGCCATGCCGAGCGGCCAGTGATCGACCTTCAGTTCGGGAAACTTCGGGCTATCGAGAACAGCCTTGTCCTGCCCCTTGAGCGCGGCCTCCAGCTCGGCACGGGGCGCCAGAACAGCGGCCACCTTGCCTTCAGCCATACCCTTGGCGGCCTCGGCCACGGTCTTGAAGTGCACGACGTTCTCACGCAGCCGGCCATTCAAGACACCGAGCAGGAAGGAATCAGCCAGCGAAGCGGTTTCGACACCGATCTTTTCCCGGGTGAAAATTTCCAGCGCCACTGCCGCCGAACCGGCCAAGGCGTGCGGCACACGCTCCGGATTGCGGGCCAGGGCGAGCGTTTCGAGATGGTAGCTACCGAAGATGCGCACCTTGTCGTTGGCGCGCGCCAGATGCTCGTCGACCGGCACGTGCATCATCACATCGGAGGGCTGGGCGCCGAGGTAATGGCCTTTCCAGACCATGTTGCGCAGGTCGTCGTTCATGTCCTCGTCGGCGTTGTAGCCGACGATTTCGGCCGTCAGCCCAAGCTTGCCGGCGATCGCCCGGGCAATGTCGGCATCGATCCCCTTGCCGCCCGCCATCGCATAAGGCGGGAAGTCGTTATAGACGGCGACGCGCAGGCGGCCGCGCTGACGAATGGTTTCAAGGCTGTCGGCCAGGGCCGGCAGCGCGGAGAAGATAGGCAAGGCAGCGAGCGCCTTTAGCCAGAGACGGCGATCATTCCTCATGGACAGTTTCCAGCCAGGTGCGGATGGCCCACATGGCTTCCTGGCTCAGCGTGCCTTCGAACGGCGGCATATAGACGCGGCCGTCGCGCACGGCGCCCTTGCGGATGCGCTGCAGGAAGACTTCGTCGCCTTCGTCACCGAGCGGCAGGTAACGCAGGTCAGGCGCGATACCGCCGGAAACGCCCCCGAGGCCGTGACAACGAGCACAGTTCTGGTTGTAAGCGGAATCTCCGATACGAATTGCGGTCTTATCCTTGCGGTAGGGGTTGCTGGCCAGGAAATCGGCGCCGACATTTTTGAGGCCGGTCGTATCGACGGCCTGCGGTACGACGTCACCGTGTGCCAGAACCTGCTGGGCCGTCATGCCGATGAAAAGAGCGGCGGCCACAGCGCCGAGTTGTCGGATGGGATGTTTCACAATGTCTCCTTGTTTGATTGCGGGTTGCTACTTTTGTGAGTAGCTGTCTGCAAACCCTGTGCCAGGTGACGCCAGTTAGAGAAACGGGCACGGGCAGCAGGGCTTCTCCGGAGAGTCTGAAAAAACGCGATGGCGAGTTAACTCCTGGCACACCACTTGCTAAACTCTGCAGCGCACTGCTCGCTTAATTGCTTCTAAAAAGGGCAGGTGTTACGTTATGAAACAACAAAACAACAACGATAAATTCTGGGTGTACCGGAGGCGAGATGGGACAAATTCAATTGCTGGCCGAAGTTCATGGCCAGCGCCTGCAACAGGCAAGACAGCTATTCTTTGATCAGGGCACCCTGCCCGAGGGTCTGGTCGACCCGCTGATTCTCCGCTCGTGGGAACGCTGCCGGCGCTTTGGCCTGGCCGAACTGAGCCTGACCCCGGCCACCGAAGCGATGGATCGCGTCGCCCTGAAAACGGAACAGGACCGCAACCGCTACCTGCTGATGCAGGGCCGACCGATCATGGAACACGTCTTCGAGCAGATTCGCGATTCGGGCAGCATGGTCATCCTGGCCGACGCCAACGGCCTGCTGCTGGAAACCGTCGGCGACCCGGAATTCGTCAACCGGGCCGATCGCGTTGCGCTGTCGGCCGGCGCCTCGTGGGACGAGAACCTGCGCGGCACCAACGCCATCGGCACCGCCCTGTCCGAAGAAGCGCCGGTCGCCGTGCTTGGCGGTGAGCATTTCATCGAACACAACGGCTTCCTGACCTGCTGCGCCAGCCCGATCTTCGGCCCGGATGGCCGACTGATCGGTGTCCTCGACATTTCCGGCGATTACCGCAGCCATCAGCGCCACACGCTGGGCCTGGTCCGCCTGTCCTCGGCCATTGTCGAAAAGCGCCTGTTCGAATCGATCCACGCCCGCGACATCCTCGTCTGTTTCCACAGCCGCCCCGACTACCTGGGCAGCCCGAAGGAAGGCATCGCGGCCGTCTCGCCGGATGGCCAGGTGCTGGCGATCAACCGCAACGGCACCGACATCCTCGGTATCCGTCAGGTCGATGCCGTGCGCCGCGATTTTTCGATGGTCTTCGAGAACAATCTGTCCGCCCTCGTCGACCGTCTGCGCCACAACCCGCAGGGAACCTGCGAGATCAATGTCGGCGGCAAGGTCATCAACATCCAGCTGCGCGGCCAGTTGCCGCCGCTCGCCGTGGCCGGGCGGGTCTTCGACGAACCGCCGGCCCAGCGTGCCCCGCGTCGCCCGGAAGCCTCAGGCTCTGCCACGCCGACCCTGACACTTGACACACTGAACACCGGCGACCCGCGTATGCAGGCCGCCATCGACCGTGCCCGCCGCATGCTGGGTCGCGACATCCCGATCCTGATCCAGGGCGAATCCGGCGCCGGCAAGGAAATGTTTGCCAAGGGCTTCCACAACAGCGGCCCGCGCCGCGATGCGCCTTTCGTCGCGCTGAACTGCGCCTCGATTCCGGAAACCCTGATCGAATCCGAACTCTTCGGCTATCAGGGCGGCGCTTTCACCGGCGCCCGCAAGGAAGGCGCTCCGGGCAAGATCCAGCAGGCCCACGGCGGCACCCTCTTCCTCGACGAAATCGGCGACATGCCACTCAACCTGCAAGCCCGCCTGCTGCGCGTGTTGCAGGAACGCTGCGTCACGCCGCTGGGCAGCACCCGCTCGATCCAGGTCGACATCTCACTGGTCTGTGCCACGCACCGCAAGCTGCGTGAAGAAGTCGCCCGCGGCTCGTTCCGCGAAGATCTCTATTACCGACTGAACGGCATGAGCGTCACCCTGCCCGCCCTGCGCGAGCGCACCGACATCCGTTCCATGGTCGCCAAGCTGGCGGCTGTCGAAATCGCCGCGCGCGGCGGCCCGGTCAGTTTCTCGGAAGGCGCCCTGCGCGCCATTGAGCAATACGGCTGGCCAGGCAATATCCGCCAACTGTTCAACGTCATCCGGGTCGCCATTGCGCTGCTCGACGACGATGAAACCCTGATCACCGAAAGCCATCTGCCGGAAGAACTGTTCGAATCCTCTCCGCTGGCCCCGACCAGCAGCGCCCCGGTTTACGACCCGTGGGCCGCCGCCCCGCTCGAAGGCGCCAACAGCATGGATGCGATCAGCCGCCAAGCCGCCATGCGGGCACTGGAATCAGCCGGTGGCAACATTTCCTCCGCCGCCCGGCAACTCGGCATCAGCCGCAACACGCTGTATCGCAAGCTGGGGCGGATGTAAGAGGGAACAATGCAGCTTCGTCAGTCAAATAATTCAATAGACCACTGATAAATAAACGTTTATCCTGAAATTTAAATAAATTAATATTTCAGGATAAACCACTTGAAAATAGATACTTACACCGATGAGCAGCGCCGCACCCTGCTCAATCTAGACCAGTATTACAGCGCATTCAAGGACGCCGAGATCGAGTTGCGCCGACTGGGCAACCCGCTGCACTGGAAGACCGTCAACGGCAAAGACTATCTCTACGAGATCATCGATAGCCGGGGCAACGCCAAAAGCCGGGGGGCGCGATCGCCTGAAACCGAACGAATGCATGCCGAGTGGCACCAGGCGCGCGACCGCCGAAACGGCGCCAAGGAAGCCATCGGCGAAGTCGGCCGAATGTACCGAGCGCTGCGGCTGGGTTCGATTTCCCCTGAGGCGGCCGCGATCCTGCGCGAGGCGGATATCCGCGGCATGATCGGTAGCGCGTTCATCGTCGTCGGAACCAACGCCATGCCGGCCTATGAGATCGAAGCACAAGCCAGAATCGGCGCCGGTCTGGATGAAACCCAGGATTTCGACATGGCGTGGATCGGCTCGCTCAAACTGCTTGAGGCCGGAAAAAAGCAAAATCCGCTCTGGGATATTCTGAAAGCCGTCGACTCAACCTACACAATCAATCAGGAGCGAAGCTTTCAGGCCCGCAACGCCAAAGCCTACGAAATCGAACTCTTGGTCGCCCCCAGCCGGGTCGCAACGCTCATTGCCGGCGACAAGCCAGCACCGCTGCCGCTACCTGAGCAGGAATGGCTGCTCAACGGGAAATTCGTGGACCACGTCATCTGCGCCCGCGACGGTAGCCCGGCCCGTATCGTTGCCCCCGACCCGCGCTGGTTTGCCCTGCACAAGCTATGGATGAGCGATCAGGAAAAGCGCAACCCGCTGAAACGCCCCAAGGATCGCAAGCAGGGGGAACGACTGCTTGCAGCTATCGAACACTTCATGCCGCACTACCGCATGGACAGCGATTTCGAGGCCGAATTGCCGGACGAACTTCATCCTTACTTTGCGGCATGGCGCGAGCAGAACCCCAGGAAATCTGCTTTGGCTGGAAGTACCTGGTAATCGTTGTCGGAATCGCGCTCGCTGCAGGATTAAATGAGAACAGGGTTCCTGGTCAGCGCCACGCTGACAATGTAGGCGTAGGTCAGCAGGGCCAAGCCGAAATAGCGCTGGCGCATCGCCAGGGTCCGGCCGCGTTTCAGGGCCATCATGCCGAGCAGGATGTAGGCGAGCAGGCCAAACAGCTTGGCGGTCAGCCAGCCATTGACGAACGGATACTGGCCGCTCAGCCAGGCCATGGTCAGCGCGCTGCCCAACAACAGCGTATCGACGATGTGCGGCATGACCCGGGTCATGCGATGCTGGCGCATCGGCGATTCGGTCAGCATCCACCAGCCGCGCAGGCAGAAACCCAGACCGCTGAGCACGACGCAGGTGATGTGGAGGTGCTTGAGGGCGAGATAGCTCACTTCTTGGCGGCCAGTTTTCGGGTGATATCGATTTCTGCCTGACGATAGCGACGGATCGCACTGATCAGATTCCACCACAGCCAGCCGTTGGCCAGGACAAAGGCAAGACCGGCGACCCGGGCCAGCCAGCCGGCGAACGGCACGGCCCCCAGCAACAAGATCAGGGTCGTCGCGTAGGCCAGCATCTGCCGGCGCGTATCGATATCGGGCAGCAACTTGTTCATGGCCGGCGCCGGCACTTTGGCTTTTCCGCACGTCTGCAGATGCAGCCAGGCCAGGAAGGGCACGATCTTGTACAGCATGCCGATGATGAAAGGCAGGAAGCCGCCGGCCACCAGCAGCACACCAAAGAACAGCGTCCAGCCTTCGATCTCGGCCGCACTCGGCCACAAGGCGGCGCTTGCCAGCATCAGCAGGGCAACAATGCTGGCCGAAAGTCCAAGCTGCCAGTAGCGATAGGTGGCATCGGCCCGTGCCCGGCGCCGCTTGGCCTGCAGGCGCAGGGTCAGCCCGGCGAAGGCCATGCCGGCGACGGCGGCAACAAACTGGCTGACGCGAACCAGCCAGGGCCAGTCAGCCAGCACAGCCACGCTCCACAGCAGCAGCAGGCCGAGCATGGCCACCGGAAACCACCAGCTTGGCCGCGCCGGATAGCCCGGGGTCAGCTGGAACATCGGCACCACGACATAGGCCATCGCGGCGAGCAGTACACCGGCCCAGCCACCCAGCCCCCAACCGGCATGCAGATCGGCCAGCGCCGGCAAGGGCAGCGCCCAGCTATACGCCAGGGCCAGCGCCAGCAGCACGCCAAGACCGACCACACCAGCCAGACCGAACAGCGCCAGCTTGAGGCCACGTATGGTCGGGCTGGTCGATGGCACGCCGCTCAAGGCCAGCACGGTCACCGCCAGAAAGATCAGCACGGTCAGACCCAACACCAGCGCAGCGCCGCTCAGTAGCCCGGGAATACCGAAATAGAATCCGCCAGCCAGCATCAAGGCACCGGCCGAAAGGCCGACATGAACAACCCGGGCCACCGCCAGCGGCCGTTTCAGATTGGCGCCGGTCACCACCGGCAGAATCTGGATCAGCGCGCCGAACATGACCTGCAGCATGAAACCGACGGTAATCAGGTGGGTCGCCGCCAGCGCACCCGGCATCCAGCGCGAGGCGAAGAGATCGGGACCTTCGAAGGCGATCAGCAAGCCGGCCAGCACGGCAAACAGCGGCGCCGTCAGGAAGAAACGCAGCGGCGCCGCAAAAGGCGGTGCGTTTTCGAAAGCCATCACCGCTTGCATGATTGGAGCGGCTTTATCGTGAAATCAGGATTTCAAAGGTACCGTCGGCCACCTGCTCGACTTCGTAGTCGTGCCCGTTCTGGCGCAGCACCTTGTAGAGCGGATGCGGCTCACGGAAGAGCAGGAGCAGCATCTTTTCGCCTTCCTTCAGGGTGTCGAGCATATCCATGGTGGCAACGAAGGGTTCGGGCGGCTCCATGTAGCGCGCGTCGACCACATGCGGGGTTTTCGGGTGAGTCATTCTTCGTGCAGTTCCGTTTCCAGCCGTTCGAGAATGGCTGGCAGTTCGGCGGTCAGATGCTGGTCGCACATCGGATAGAGCATGTTCTCTTCTTTCATGTTGTGCTGTTGCATCATGATCAGCAGGGTATCGGCAAGCCCGAGGTAATCCTCGGTATTGCCTGCTTTGAGGGCATCGGCGGACTCTTCCATCAAGGCGCGCATTTGCACATGTTCCATGCGCATGACCTGGGTTGGCCCCATGGTCATGCCGGTCTTGGCTTCGAAAGTCGGGAACAGCGTTTTCTCTTCGGTATTGAAGTGAGCCAGCACCGCCGAGCGGAAGTGGCCGAAGGTTGCCTGGGCAAGATCGAGATTGCCCTTGCCGACGGCCTGCTCGGCTTCGGCGAACAGGTCATCGCAATGGCGATGGTCATCGGTCATGTAACTGCGAATGGTGGTCATGGTTTGCTCTGTTGCGGACGATGCCTCATTCTCGGGGCATGCCCAGCACACGCACCTTGACCGCCGTCAAATCCCGAAACAATCAGGCGCTGACGATGCCCACCTGCAATTCGTCGAACCAGTTGATGAAACGCTGCACATCGGCGCCCTGGTAAATCGCCCCGTGCTGCGGGCAGAGCATGTCGATGTCCATCTGGGCGACGCGTTCGCACCAGCGGCGTTTGGCTTCGTTGGAGCCCATCCAGCGTTTGTGGAAACCTTCGGCATGGCGAATGTGCGCATCGAAGTTCTCGACGAACAACCCATCCTCTCCCGGTGGCAACAAGGCGGCGCCGACGTCGCCGGAGAACAGCACCTTGGCCACCTTGTCGTACAGGTTGAAATTGCCGGAAGAATGCAGGTAATGCGCCGGCACGGCCCGCAGGATCAGGCCGGCCAGAGAAATATCGGTGCCTTCGTCGGGCATCGTGATGAAGGTATCGGCCGTACCGCCGAAATGGGGAATGAAACTGGCCCACAGCCAGCTCACGTAGCAGCGCATCTTGGGGTTGAATTCCAGCCACAAGGCCAGCGACGAGCAAATATCCGGATCCTGGTGCGACGCAAAGATGGCCGCCAGCGCCGATGGATCGAACTCCGACGAAAGGGCCGAGAAGACTGCCGGGAAAACCTCGGCACCGCCCGGATCAACCAGGATGCCCTGGCCGCCGTGGGTGACCAGATATTCGTTGGTATCGATCAGGTAATTCGGCTTTTCCGGATCGCGCACAATGGCGACCCACTTGTGATTGCCGTCCGAAAAAATTGTTTTTGTCGTTTTCACTGACTCGCTCCCCTACTCTCTATTTCCGGTAAAAAAGGCCGAACGGCGCAACGACTCCAGCGAGGTCCGGATTTCTTCGACGATGCCGTCAAATTCCCCGGAAACCTGGGACAGCGGCAGGGCAAAGGATTGACCGTAAGCCGCTTCGATTTTTGCCGATTTGGCCAGCACACCGCCCAACTCGACCATCTGGAAAGCATCTTCAAGCGCCCGCTTGAGCTGCTTGCGCAAACTGCTCAGGCGTTGCGTGTGCCGCTCATTTTCCAGTTCCCGCTCCGCCAGAACATCGACCATCCGGGTCAGCGGCGACAGTGCCACCGCCTCGCGCAGCAAACGGGTATGCCGGATATCCTGCAAAACAAGCGAAACCTCGGTGACACAGCCGTGAATCAGGCCGTTCAGCGAAGCCATGCAGTCACGCAGATCCTGCGAGAAGACGCGCAGTTCATTCGACAGCACACCAAAGCCCCGCGCCGCCGTCCCTGCCCGCTTGGCCAGGAAAATCGCGTTCAGGGCCATGATGTTGATCTTGAAGGCGACAGCGACGACCGACTTGATTTCCTCGTTGATGCGGACGATACGCAGCAGATCCACACCGGCCTGCGATGCTTTCGTGTTGGTTGTCGCCAGTGCAGTCGTCATATTCGCCCCATCGATGGTCTTCTTGTCAGCCGGCAATGTACCAATTCGTACTGAAAACGACTAGCCCATGACAATTCTGGCATTTATTTATTCTTCCAGCACATAGGTGCCCGGTGCATTGCACAAGGCCGGGAACTTGCGATTGGCGGCCGGATGGGCATCGACCAGATCGCCGGTGCGCTCGCCGAGCCAACTGGTCCAGTCTTCCCACCAGGTGCCCGGCTTCTTCTCGGCCCGGTCGAACCAGTGTTCCCAGTGCTCGTTGCGGACCGGCTCGCCGATCCAGTAGGCACGCTTGGGCGGATTGACCGGCGGATTGACGATGCCCAGGATGTGCCCCGAGGTCGACAGCACGAAGCGCACCGGTGCATTGACGTTGATCTGTTTGCGGATGCGGTAGCACTGCTTCCACGGTGCAATATGGTCATCTTCGGCGGTCACGGCATAGAGCGGTTGCTCGATGAGGTCGAGGTCGATCGCCTCACCGGCGATGTTCAGCTTGTCACGCTTGATCAGGTTGTTCTCAAGGTACAACTCACGCAGGTAATACGAATGCATGGCCTGCGGCATGCGCGTGGTGTCCATGTTCCAGAACAGCACGTCGAACGGCGGCAGCGGCTCGCCGCGCAGGTAACTGTGCTCCCAGTAATGCCAGATCAGCGGGTTAGAGCGCAGCATGCGGAAGGAGGAAGCCATTTCGCTGCCATCGAGATAGCCCTTCTTGGCCATCGACTCTTCCAGTGCACCGATGCAGGCCTCGTCGATGAAGACATCGATATCGCCGGGGTGCGCGAAATCGGTCAGGGTCGTGAACAGCGTCCAGTGCGCCACCGGCACCTTGTCCTGGCCGAAACGCTTGTTGGCCCAGGCCATGTAGGTACTGACCAGCGTGCCGCCGATGCAGTAGCCGACCAGATGCACCTTGGGCACCTTGCAGAACTCGCTGGCCACGCGCACCACCTCGTTGACGCCTTCGAGCAGGTAGTCGTCGAAACGGATGTCGGCGAGATCCTCGCCCGGATTCTTCCAGCTGGTGATGAAGACCGAGAAGCCCTGGTCGGTCAAATACTTGACCATGCTCTTCTTGGCCGTCAGGTCGAGAATGTAGAACTTGTTGATCCACGGCGTGATGATCACGATGGGCATGGCCCGCACCTTGGCGGTCGTCGGCGCATAGTGGATCAGCTCGACCAGGCGATTGCGGAAGACCACCTTGCCCGGCGTCGTCGCCAGATCCTCGCCGACCTTGAAGGCATCCGGTTCGACCATCAGGATATTCTTGGCCTTGGCGTCCCGCTGGAAGTTTTCCCAGCCCTGCCTCAGGCTTTCGCCGTTGGTTTCGACAAAGCGCCGCATGGCCACCGGGTTGAGCAGGAAGAAATTGGTCGGCGCCACCATGTTCAACCAGTTACGCAGCCAGAAGGCCGAGCGGCGACGCTCCTTGTCGGACAAGCCCGGCGTCTCGAAATACATGTCCTCCAGGCGGTGGGTGAAGGCGATATACCATTCCTTGACGATGTCCCAGGTCGCCGACTCGGTCCATACCGGATCGGCAAAACGGGCGTCGTCGGCATTTGGCCGGATGACATCAGTCGAGGGAATGCCCATTGCCCGGCGCATGACGTGCGATTGCAGCTCGAAAAGATCGCCGGACAGGTTGCTCATCGCCCGCGTCAGCTCCTGCGGGTGCATCAGCCAGGCCATCTGCGCGGCCAGCATCGAGGTCGTCACGCCATAGGGGTCAACGGCATTGCCAAGCGCCTTGCCGAGCGTTTCCGCCGGGCTCAGGCTATGGATATTCACACCGTTGTGCTTCTCAGTCGAATTACCGGACATCAGGTTCACCTTGGTTCTTTGGGACTTCATTGATCTTATAGCGTGAAAAATTCACCGGGCGACGGCAGATGCACATCGTTCCAGCCGAGTTGCTCGCCGATCGCCTGGGCGAAGTTGGCTGAAGCGCCGGCCTCGCCATGGACGACGAAGGTTCGCCCCGGCGGCTGATGGAAACCGCCCAGCCACTTGAGCAAGGCCGCCTGATCGGCATGGGCGGACAAACCGCCGACCGTGTAAATGCGCGCCCTGACCGGCACCGGCTGGCCGAAGATATGGACCAGCCGCGCCCCGTCAACCAGGCGCCGGCCCAGCGTCCCCGCCGCCTGGAAGCCGGCGATCAGGACGCTGCACTCGCTGCGCGGCAGGTTCTCGCGCAGGTGATACTTGATCCGGCCGGCCTCGCACATGCCGCTGGCCGACAGAATGACCGCACCGCTGCGAATCTCGTTCAAGGCCTTGGAGCGCTCGACATCGGCGACCGCCTCGACATACATCTTGTCCGGATGCGCCTGCTGCCAGGCAATCAATTCACGGGTTTCGGGGTCGATCAGCTTCGGATGGGCCAGGGTGATGCGCGTTGCCGAGTTGGCCATCGGCGAATCGACATAGACCTTGAGCGGCGAGAGGCGTTTGCGCCGGACGAGGCTGGCCAGCATGTAAAGGATTTCCTGCGTCCGCCCGACGGCAAACGACGGAATGATCAGATTACCCTTGGCTGCCTTGGTCCGCTCGAAGGCAGCGACGATTTCATCCTCGGTTTCGGCCAGCGAACGGTGCAGACGATCACCGTAGGTCGATTCGATCAGCACCACATCGGCATCGGCCGGGGGCGGTTCCGGGTCGTACAGCACCGGCCGCTCCGACATACCGAGATCGCCGGAGAAGACCAGCCGGCGCTGCTTTCCCTCACCAGTAACAGTGACCTCCAGCCAGGCCGAGCCGAGAATATGCCCGGCATCGTGGAAGCGCACGCTGACCGTCTCAACCGGCGCCAGGTTTTCGCCATAGTTGACCGGCTGCAACAGCTTGAGCGACGCCATGGCCTGTTCCACGGAATACAAGGGCGGCGTGATGCCATGCTCACCCTTGCCGCGCCGATGACGGTTGCGCAGCTGCCATTCGGATTCCTTTTCCTGGATGTGCGCGCTGTCCGGCAACAATATTTCGAGCAGGTCGATGGTGGCCGGCGTGGCATAGATCGGCCCGCGATAACCGAGCATCGAAAGACGGGGCAGCAGGCCGGAATGATCGATGTGGGCGTGGGTCAGCAAGACGAAGTCGATGGCGCGGACATCGAAGCCGAAATTGAGCGCCCGGTGATTCTTCGCCCGAGCCTCCGGACCGCCCTGAAACATGCCGCAATCGACCAGAAAACGGACATCTCCTGTTTCGACCAACGTACAGGAACCGGTCACTTCACCGGCCGCACCAAGAAATCCGAGACGCATGTTTAAATTCCTCCCGACTTGGCGTAGCATGAACCTCAATACGGCGGAATGCAACGCCAGCAGACCATCTCAGGAGGTTACGCATGTTCAAGCACATCTTCGTCCCGACCGACGGTTCCGAACTTTCCCGTGCCACGGCAGAGCGCGCCGTGTCGTTCGCCAAGGAAGCCGGGGCCCGCGTCACCGTATTTTTTGCCAAGCCGGAATACCCGATCGCCTATTTTGGCGAAGGCGCCCTGATCGACCCGACCACGCCGGAAAAATTCGCCGAACTGGCCGAGCAACAAGCCACCGAATATCTGGGTGAAGTGCAGAAGATGTGCGCCGAAGCCGGCGTCGAATGCAGCACGACTTCAGCCACCAGCGATGTGCCCTACGAAGCGATTATCGAGGCCGCCGAAAAGTCCGGCTGCGACCTGATCTTCATGGCCTCGCACGGCCGCCGCGGCATCAGCGGTTTCCTGCTCGGCAGCGAAACCAACAAGGTACTGACCCACTCCAAGGTGCCGGTACTGGTTTATCGCTAAGTAGCTGCCGATTTATTCGGAAAGCTCATTCCCGCGCCCCGCAGGAAGTACCCTTGGGGTGCGTGGGCGGGAATCCGACAAGCTGGCGGTGCTCACAAGACACCGCCGGGTGCCTGCCTGAAAGGCGCTCAGGCCCCAATTCTGTTCAGTTAAGAGGAAAACCCTTCGAATTAGTCGTTCCCGCGCAGGCGGGAACCCAGGGATTTCAAAGTACTGGATTCCCGCCTGCGCGGGAATGACAATTAACTGAACGGCATTCGCGCTCAGGCCCGGTCTTTTCGGCCGGTACGCCGAAGGGCGAGGAGCAGCCCGCCGGCGAGCAGCGACCAGGCCATGCTCGGCTCCGGCACGGAGGAGACCAGGGTGAGGTTGCCACCACCGCTCACCACGATTTGACCACCGCCGTTCGCCACAATCAGATCGATATCGCCTCGCTGCGCAATAACGCCATTTCCTTGGCTCAGCGTAATCCGGCCCGGCTGTCCTAGCGAAATATCACCGCCAGCGTTGATTGTTACTTCACCCCTTTCCAGGCGTGCCAGGCCCGGTTGCGCAAAAGTCAAACGGGGAGATGCACTGAGATCGAAGTTGGCCCAGTCGCGCGCATAGATCGATGTGCCACTGGCAATGGTGATTGCGCCGCTAAGCGTTTTCAGCCCGACGCTGGGTGCGCTGAGTCTCAGGTCATCAAGAAACAAGGAGCCGCCTGCGCTGATCGTGATTCCGGTATCCGAATCGATGCTGCCGCCGATCAGCGAGAAATCGCCATCACAGGACAACAGGGCGCCGTTGATCAGGTCGAATGACCGGCTGCCGGAGCAACTGATGGTGGTGATGTTGGCGTTTGAGGCGGCCTGGGCGAAGGCGGAAAAAAGCAGGGCAGATACGAGCAGCGAAAGGTGGCGCATTGTCGCCTCCGGCAGAATGGCAATCGCGCTAGTTTGAGCTGTCGGTATGACGCAAGAATGACAGGCGACGCATGAGCCGGACTATGCGCCGCCTGTGCCTTTACTTGGCGATGTCGAGCAACTCGACCTCGAAAACCAGCGTCGAATTGGGCGGAATACCCGGCAGGCTGCGGCTGCCGTACGCCAGGTTGGGCGGGCAAACCAGTTTGGCCTTGCCACCGACCTTGATCTTCTGCACGCCTTCGGTCCAGCACGGAATCACGCGGTTGAGCGGGAAGGCGGCCGGTTCATTGCGACGGTAGGAGCTGTCGAATTCCTGACCCGTGGTCAGCGTGCCACGGTAGTGCACCTTGACCGTGTCGCTGGCCTTCGGACTGGTGCCGCTGCCTTCCTTGAGCATCGTGATGCCGATGCCGGAGGCGGTCATTTCTTCCTTCGGCTCGGAGGCAGCCGCCTGGAAAGAGAGGGCGAGGAGGAGCGCGGCGCTGGCGATGAAGCGTTTCTGCATGTTGAGAGCCTTCGTTGCGGTTGAAAAAAGATGGAGGGCGCACGTTAACGGGAAGTGATAACGATGGCAATCGGGGGGCATCGGCCTTGGCCTGACAAATGGACGCCCCCTTCAGGCACAGCCCACGCCAGGCTAGCGTGCTGGTTTACAACCAAGCGACAATTCTCAAGGCGTCGACCGCAGCCGGCGCCTTGGCCGGAGTCAACGAGCCGAGCAGCGCCCCTGCCCCGGCTGGATGCGGCAAAGCACTTCGCCGCTGGTCGTATCGACAAAGTCGATTTCCTGCAGCTTGCCGACGAGGTAACGTTTTTTCAGCGTGAAATCGGTCGGTTTGCCATAGGTGGCTTTCCAGAACGTCGTGCTTTCGCTGATCACCGGCTCGACCAGAACAGCCTTGGCCCGCAGGCCGACATGCCCGGTAACGGCAGCCGGCAGGCTGGCCGAGAATCCTGCATCGTCATCGACCTGGCGCGGGTAGAAATCGTAGAGATTCTCGAAGGCCAGGAAATAGTCGTAGCGCCAGCTCACCTTCATTTGCTGCGGCGTGCCGATCTTGTCCTCGTGCTGATATTCGCCGCGCTCTTCCGTCACCGACTGCAGCGGCAGGAACTTGAAGCGGTAATAGTCATCGACGGCGGGGTCGGCCAGCGGCTGCCAGCTCCAGCCTTCGGCCAGCTGGTTGAAGGACATGCGGTAGAGGACATCCAGCCGTTCGCCAGATTCGTTGATTTCAAGGCTGCCGGGTACCGACAAATCGACATCGACTTCGACGACCTGCCCGACCCTGGTTTTGATGCTGTCAGCCGGCAGTTTGGCGATGGCGACATACTGCCGCTCGGCGGTATCAGCGGCCTGGGCAGCACCAAAAAAGGCGGCGACCGAAGCCGCCGTTAAGATATATCTGAGGAAAAACATGTCGACTTGGAACGCTTTCCATGAAACTTCAAGTCGTTCAAATGATCCGCTCCGGCGAGCACTTCGCCCATGATTTGTATCAACAATTCCTGATACAGCTCAGAGCTGCGTCTGGGTCACCGCCTTGCGGAAGCGGATCAGCGCAATGAAGAAAAAGGCTGCGCCGACACCGGTCATCATCAGCAAATCGGACCAGACCTCGACCAGCCCGGCACCGCGATAAAGGATGCCCTGGGCCAGGCGGACGAAATAGGTGGTCGGCGTTGCCGCCATGATGTGACGGATCGTCTCCGGCATGCTCTCCTGGGGCGTCACGCCGCCGGACAGCAGTTGCAGCGGCACGATGGTGGTGATGATCAGGAGGCCAAGCTGCGGCATCGAGCGGGCAATGGTGCCGAGGAAGATGCCGATGGAGGCCGCCGAGAACAGGTAACAGGCCGCCGCCGCGAGGAAGAGCGGCACCGATCCGGCAATCGGCACCTGTAGCACCCGTTGCACCATGACCAGCAAGGCAAAGGCGACGCCGAGCAGGACGGCCAGACCATTGGCCCAGATTTTGGCCATCATGATCTCCAACGGCGTCAGCGGCATGACCAGCAAGTGCTCGATGGTGCCGTGCTCGCGCTCGCGGATGAAGGCGGCGCCGACCAGGATGATGGTCAGCATGGTGACGTTATTGATCGCTTCCATGACCCCGCCGAACCACAGGCCGGTCAGGTTGGGGTTGAAACGGGCCCGGGTGGTCAGGCGAATGGGCGACGACGCCGAATCGCGCCGCCCGGTCAGGAATTCGCTGACCTCGCCGCTGACGATCTGGCTGATGTAGCTGGCGCCGATGAAGGCCTGGCTGACCAGCGTGGCATCGATGTTGAGCTGGATTTCCGGCTGCCGGCCGGCGGCCAGGTCGCGCTGGAAGTTTTGTGGAATGACCAGCACGAAGGCGTATTTGTTGCTGTTCATCGCCGCATCCACCTGATCGAGGCGAATCAATTCCGGTGGTTTGAAATATGGCGGATAGAGCGCCCCGGCGATGCGCACAGAGAGCGGCGAAGCATCTTCGTTGACGATGGCCACCGGCGCGTTGTGCAATTCCTGCGAAACGCCGGTCGCCGCTTCGTAGATGGCGCCCGAGAAGGCCCAGACGATCAGGCCGAGCAGCACCTTGTCGGCGGCCAGGCTGCGCAGTTCCTTGAGGCCGAGGCGGAAGATGTTGGTCCAGGAGAAGCGTTCCACCTTATTTCTCCTGCTTCTTCAACAAGCTGACACTGGCCAGCGTCAGCACCGGGATGAAGGCCGCCAGCGCCAGCAGCGAGGGCCACAGTTCGGCGAAGCCCAGGCCCTTGGTGAAGGCGCCGCGGCAGATCAGGATGAAATAGGTCGCCGGGTAGAACTGGCCGACCCAGTAGCCCGCCCCCTGCAGCGACTCGACCGGCGTGGTCAGGCCAGAGAATTGCACGGTCGGCAGCATGGTGACGATGGCGGTGCCGAACAGCGCGGCAATCTGCGTTTTGGTGAAGATGGACATCAGCAGGCCGAGGCCGGTCGTCGCCGTCACATAGAGCAAGGCCCCCAGCGTCATGGCCAGGAAGCTGCCCTTGACCGGCACGCCGAAGAGCAGCACGGCTTCCAGCATCATCAGCAGGTAGCTCGCCATGCAGACGGCGATGTAGGGCAGCTGCTTGCCGATCAGGAATTCGAGGCGGGTGACCGGCGTCACATACAGGTTGGTGATCGAGCCGAGCTCTTTCTCGCGCACAACGCCAAGCGCCATCAGGATGGCAGGAATGAGTAGCATGAGCAGCGGGATGACCGCCGGCACCATGGCGTAGACGCTCTTGAAATCCTGGTTGTAGCGATAGCGCGACTCGATGCTGAAGGGCTGCGCCGCCGCCTGCCCGGCCTGCTCGCGCAACAGGCGCTGCACATAGTCGCGATGCATGCCCTCGATGTAGCCGCGCATCGTTTCGCCGCGGTAGGGCATGGCACCGTCGACCAGCACGCCGATTTCGGGCGCCCGGCCGCGTCGCAGATCGCGCCCGTAGTCGGCGGGAATCTCGATGGCCAGCGACACCTCGCCGCTCTTCATGCGCCGGTCGAGGTCGGCTTCGTCGAGCAGATTCGGCCGTTGCACGAAGTAGCGCGAACCGGCCACGTTGGCAATGTAGTCGCGGCTCTCCGGGCTCTGGTCGCGGTCGAGCACGGCGAAGCGCAGATTTTCGACATCGAAGGACATGCCGTAGCCGAGCACGAACATCATGATCACCGAACCAAGCAGCGCGAAACCGAGGCGGATCATGTCGCGGCGCAGTTCGAGCGCTTCGCGGTAGGCGTAGCCGAGCAGGCGGCGCAGGCTGAAGCCGGCCCTCTCCCTCCCCTTCAAGGGGAGGGCTGGGGAGGGGATGGGTTGAGTCTGAGCAGATGCCTCCGACCCATCCCCCTCCGTGCCTCCCCCTTGCCCCAAGGGATACCGTTCCTGCGGAACATAAAGAGGTAGGAGTTGGGCGGTTTCACCTTTTGTCACCCCGCTCGCCTCTTCCAAATAGGCGATAAAGGCCGCTTCCAGTGTCTTTTCACCGCGCGCCGCACACAAGGCTGCCGGCGTATCGCTGGCCAGCACCTTGCCGGCATGCATCAGCGAAATCCGGTCGCAGCGCTCGGCCTCGTTCATGAAATGGGTCGAGATGAAGATGGTGACGCCGTGCTGGCGCGACAGTTCGACCAGCAGCGCCCAGAACTCGTCGCGCGCCACCGGATCGACGCCGGAAGTCGGCTCGTCGAGGATCAGCAGCTTGGGCTCATGGACCACCGCCACGGCCAGCGACAGGCGCTGGCGGATGCCGAGCGGCAGTTCGGCCGCCGCCTTATCGGCGTATTCGTCCAGCCCGAAACGCTGCATCAGCTCGGCAATGCGCGGGCCGCGCCGGGCGGCGGGCAGGTGGAACAGCCGGGCGTGCAGATCGAGGTTGGCCGCCACCGTCAGTTCGCCGTAGAGCGAGAAGGATTGCGACATGTAGCCGACCTGCTTGCGCGTTTCGAGATCCTTGGCGTCGACCAGCTTGCCGAACAGTTTGGCCTCACCGGAAGTCGGCGGCAGCAGGCCGGTCAGCATCTTCATGGTCGTCGTCTTGCCGCAGCCGTTCGAGCCGAGGAAACCGAAGATTTCGCCCTCATCGATCTGGAAACTGACGCCGTCGACGGCGACGAAATCGCCAAAGCGCTGGGTCAGCCCCTCGGCCTCGATGGCATAGCCCGGACTGCGATCAACCCAGGGCGGGATGACCAGCGTCTGGTGGGCGCGCCGCTTGTCTTCCGGCAGCAACTGGATGAAGGCGCCATCCAGCGTCGACTGCCCGGTCTGTGCGCGCAATTCGGCCGGTGTGCCGGTGCCGATCACCTTGCCGTCGTCCATCGCCACCAGCCAGTCGAAGCGCTCGGCCTCCTCCATGTAGGCGGTGGCAACCAGCACGCTCATGCCCGGCCGGCGGGCGCGGATGCTGTCAATCAGTTCCCAGAACTGGCGGCGTGACAGCGGATCGACGCCGGTCGTCGGCTCGTCGAGAATCAGCAGGTCGGGATCGTGGATCAGCGCGCAACACAGGCCGAGTTTCTGCTTCATGCCGCCGGACAGCTTGGCCGCCGGACGGTCGGCAAAAGGTGAAAGTCCGGTCGCGGCGAGCAGTTCGCCAATACGCGCCGCGCGCTCCGCCTTGCCTTGGCCGAACAGTCGGCCGAAGAATTCGACATTCTCGAAAACCGACAGCGTCGGATAAAGATTCTTGCCCAGCCCCTGCGGCATGTAGGCGATGCGCGGCTGTACCGAAGCACGAAAATGGCGGTCGCCAATGTCGCCGCCCAGCACCTCTACCTTGCCGGTCTGAATTTGCCGCGCGCCTGAAATCAGCGCCAGCAACGACGACTTGCCGACGCCATCCGGCCCGATCAGGCCGACCATGCCGCCGGCCGGCAGCGCAAGATCGGCGCCCGCCAGCGCCACCACCGCGCCGTAGCGATGGCTGACTGCGGACAATCTGGCGACCGGCACGCGGTCCATGGCGAATTATTTCCCGTTGATCTGCAGGTTGGCCGGCCAGGCCGCATCGGCATCGAGCCGGACATAAGCCACGCCCGGCATGCCGCCCTTGGCCAGATCGCGATGCGCCGTCAGCCAGGCAGGGTCTGCCTTGACCTTGAGGCGGAACATCAGCTTTTCGCGCTCGGTGCGAGTCTCCACCTCGCGCGGCGTGAATTGCGCTTTCGGGGCGACAAAACTCACCGTCGCTGGAATCGCCTGTCCAGGCAAACCGTCGAGCACAATGCGCGCCTCACTACCGATCGCCACCTGCCCGGCCTTCTCGGTCGGCAAGTAGATGGTCATGTACATGTCGGATAAATCGAGCAGCGTCAGCGCCTTGCCGCCCGCCGCCAGCACCTCGCCCGGCTCGGCCAGCCGGTAAAGCACGCGGCCGGCAATCGGGGCCTTCAAGGCGGTATCGTCCAGGCTTGCCTGCAGGCTTTCCACCCGGGCCTGCGCCGCCGCCACCGCCGCATTGGCCTCGGCCACCCGGCTCTGCGCCTGCGCCATGCCGGCCATCGCGCCTTCCATGCCAGTCTGGTCGGTATCGAGCTTGTTGCGCGAAATGAACCCCTTACCGACCAGTTCCTCAGAACGCTTCAAAGTCTTGCCGGCCAGCGTGACGTCGGACTTCGACTTGCGCACCCCAGCCCACGTTTCATCGACCGCCTTCTGCGCCTGCCGCACCTGAGCCTCGGCAGCCCGCAACTGAGCCCGCAGGTCGTCGGCATCAAGCCGGGCCACCACCGCCCCCATCTCGACCCAATCCCCCTCACGCGGCCCGAGCTCGCTCAATCGGCCAGCGACCTTGGTCGCAACATCAACCTCCGTCGCCTCCAGCCGGCCGTTGCCGGAAGCAAGGCCGGCCGGCAAACCCGCAGGACGATTCTGATAGAGGTAAAACCCGACAGCTGCTGCCGCTGACAAAAACAGGGCAACGACCAAAAACTTGCCAACTCTGGAACGGTTCATGAGACACCCAACTGGTTACTGACCACATGGTCATTAGCTGTTTGGATTATAGACCTCGCCGAAAAATCCACCCACCCATGAGCTCAGGAATCACGGTGTTTTTCTCAGCCCATTCTCGCAACAAGCATCACGAAATCTCAAGAAAATTTACTGTCGATTCGCTTGGTATTTGGATGAATGTCAGATTTTGCCGATCAAGCTATTCATTTGTAACAGGCAGTTGCCGGCCACCTCCGGACAGTCACTCTCGCGCGGAGGTAAGGCTGCAATTGGCATCATAGCGGTCGTTCATGTGCTTACCGTTCTCGCTGCCTGGCATCGGTACATTTAAGAATTTTGCCGACTTAAAAGAATGTTGACAACCGGTTGCCGTTGGTGGAAACTGGTTGTCAGTTAATCCTTTGAGAGGCACTTTCGATGCAAACAGAAATTTCCCGTCTCATGTCAGAGACCGTTGTCGCGCTCTTCCAGGCAAACGGCAAGATGCTGGAATGGGGTGACGCATTCACCACACCCTACGGCCTGACCAGCGCACGCTGGCAAATCCTTGGTGCAATTGCTTGGGCTGGCCAAAAACAGACTGCCCCACAAATTGCTGACCAAATGGGTGTTTCGCGGCAAGGCGCTCAGAAGCAGCTCAATCTTCTTGCCGAAGATGGCTTGATTGAGAAGTTGCCCAACCCTTCCCATCAACGCTCACCGCATTACCGCCTGACCGATAAAGGCAGCGTGCTTTTCGAGCGTGTTAACCAAGCGTGGCAATCTCACGCAGCCAAGACAGGGGAAGCATTCTCCACCCAAGACCTCGAAATCACGCTTCGTACCTTGAGCCTTATTTCTCAACTTCACGGGGTATCGGTACAAGGAGAGCATGATGAAACGTAATGTCCATGCCGTTGCGGGCGTATTTGCCTTCCTCTTCATCGCGATGTTCTGGACATCGACCGTGGTTGCCGAACTTTTCCTCGACCATAGCGCGGCAACCAGCGTAAAGGTTGCGATTACCTATGCATTTATCGCATTCGTTCCCTGCATGGCCATTACCGGTGCGACCGGATTTGCCATGGGCGGCAAGAGCACTTTCCCCATCTTAGTCGCCAAACGTCGCCGTATGCCCATCATCGGTGCCAATGGCCTGTTGGTACTAATTCCGGCGGCTATCTTTCTCAGCATCAAGGCACAGGCAGGGGAGTTCGACAGCATGTTCTACACCGTGCAGGTTCTGGAGTTGCTGGCTGGCGCAATCAATCTCACGCTGATGGGGCTGAATATTCGTGATGGCCGTCAGATGAGCCGGCGGCATCAAAAACCGTAGCCAACCAATCTCGAGGCTCATAGCTCAGCGCCAGCCTCCCTAATCCCCTTCTATAGAGATTTCATAAGCGAAGTGCCTTCGGCATCTTCGATAGGCAACTTGCGCCCGAAATTCTCGGCAGCCCCCACTTATTCAAGCGAGGCAATCATGACCACCAAAAAGTTAATCGCCCTGATAGTCAGCGGTTTAATCATCTCAACGGCAGGCGCCAGCGACGTCATCTCTGAGCGAGAGAGCGGTTTCAAAGGTAGCAAGCGGGCAGTTGCAACCATCAAGGATGCGCTTGCCGAAGGCAACATGGCGACCGTCGCCACCTCTGCCAAGTCGGTGGCTGATTTTGCTGAGCGTATTCCGAGCCTCTTTCCTGCAGGAAGTAAAGGCGGAATCTTTTCTGCCGCCAAGGAGGACATCTGGCGCAGCTTCCCGGACTTTGTCCAGAAGTCGAAGAGTTTTCAAGTAAACGCGCAGGCACTTGCAGCACTGGCTGTTGCTCCGTCTCCTGACAAGGCAGCGGTGAACGAAGCCTTCGCCAAAGTGACGGCTGACTGCAAGAGTTGCCATCAGCCTTACAAGAAAGGCTGGTAAGCACAATGAGTCAGGCCAAGCACCTCATTCAGATTTGGGATTTGCCGACAAGGCTTTTTCATTGGAGCCTTTCGCTTCTTGTTGGCGTCTTGTTTTTGAGTGCATCAATTGGAGCGCTCGACATCCATGAGCTTGCAGGAGAGGGAGTTTTGGCCTTGGTGCTCTTTCGTCTGGTCTGGGGCGTTCTCGGCAGTCAAACGGCGCGATTCAGTGAATTTCTAGGTGGCTTCGCCGCCATACAGAAATACCTTGTTCATCGGGATTCAAAGTCGGTTGGTCATAATCCCTTGGGTGGCTGGATGGTGGTTGCCATGCTGGTAGTGCTCCTGGTTCAGGCCGGCACCGGACTAATGGCAAATGATGGCATCTTGTTCCAAGGGCCATTGGCACATCGTGTCATCGGGATGACTTCAGATGCAGCCAGTGCCGTTCACCACCGGCTGGCAAACCTACTGGTTGTCCTGATTGTCATCCATATCACGGCAATTCTGCTTTATTGGCTCGTCGGCAAAGATAACTTGCTGATGCCGATGCTTAGCGGCAAGAAGTTGGTGACAACTTCGGTGAAGACCATTCAGTTTGGAAGTTCGATTTTGGCAGCAGCAACTTTGTGCTTCGCTATTTTGGCAATCGTAATACTGCTAACAGTGTTGTAACACCGGAGCGCCACCTCCATCTCCTAGGTGCATGGTTTTTAGAGAGCAGCTTTGGTCAGGTAAGCTGCCTAATTAAACCTACAAAGCGAAGGTCCGCATTGGGCACATTGCAGCCTTTCATGGTTAGTAACTTTTGGGTTCACCAAACCACTGACACCCCACGTTCCATACCGATCCCACAAAAGACATTCGGGCCAGCAGAACTCCGGCTTCCTTCGAAGCCGAATTCGCTGGCCCTTTGCTTGCCCTGGCCTAATGCCGCCCGCCGGAGTAGCGCCCCGGGGCGATGACGTTATTCGGATCGAGCGCTGCTTTCAGGCGTTGGTGAAACTCAGATTGCTCCGAGCCCTCCCCGGCACCGATCAGGTCCATGTAGTCCACGCCCAGACGATAAGGAGGCCAGCCGCGGCGCAGGCCGGAGCTGACCAGATCGCGGTAGCAGGCTTTGGCGCGTGTCACATCTTCTTGATTGGCTGGGTCGAAGAGCAGCGGGATGGTGGCCGACAGGACGCGTGGCGAGCGCGAGGTAACGGCGAGCAGGGGGTCGAAACCGTGGCGGGCGAGCACTTCGCCCATGATTTCCCGATAGCAGCGCACGGCTTGCGGCGTGAATGGCAGTAGCGGCGCGTACCAAAGGATGCCCTGGCCATCCCGGGCCGGGTGGGCCGATATATCGAGCGGCCGGGCATTTTTCTCCAGCGCATAGGCGATGCGCAAAAAAGCCGTGATCGGCACGCCTTCGACCGTCCCCAGGGCATTGACCAGCGAACCGAGATGGCGGCGCAGGCTGGGGAAGAGTCGATTCGGCAGGGCTTTGAACAGGCTTTGCAGCAGGCGGATTTCGCGGGTGCTGAAGCTCCAGATCCGGCAGTCTTTGACGCGGCGCCGGATGTCGCGCACGGCGCCTTGCACAGCGTGCCTTGAGCCATACAGCGTGCCCAGCGCCGTCCAGCTCGATATCTTGCGCCGGCCAGCCTCGCCCTTCAGGTAGTCGGCCCGCTCGCTGCCGCGGCGCGAGGTGGCGAGCGGCGCATCGGGCTGGGTAGCGAGAATGCGGAAGTCGTTCATCATGATGATGCCGCCGATGCCGGGAATGTCTTCGGCAATGCGGTTGAGCGCCGTCTGGCTGGCCTCGAATTTTTCGTCGGAGGCCCATTCGAAAATCAGGATGCGGCAGTCCTCGGGTACCCGCGCCAGTTGCACCGTCGCCCGAGTGACCAGGCCAAAACTGCCCTGACGCAGCAAGCCGCCCCAATACGGGCCGGTGCCGACCCGCCAGCGCTCGGCCAGATCGCCGCAGTGCAGATCCTTGTAGGCATGGCGAAAGGCCTGGCCACTGCCCCAGAAACCTTCGAGTTCGGAAACGGCCTCGAAGTGATCGACAATCGGCGTCAGACCATAGCCGCCATCCAGTGCATTGCCGAGAATATTCCCATTCGGGCCGACGCCGGTGGTCGGCACGAGCAAGCGGGCGCCGGCGCGCTGGATGGCCTGTTCCAGATCGTGCTGGCAAACGCCGGGCTGGATGCGCGCCACGGCCGCTTCGGTATCGATCTCGATTTGCTTGAGCGGCGACAGGTCGACGACGACACTCCCCGGCTTGACCGCCTGCGCCGTGCCATAGCCAAAGTTGCGCCCGCCGCTGATCGGCCACAAGGGCACCCGGTGGGCATTGGCCGCCGCAAGGATCCTCGGCACGGCGGCAACCTCGGTGACGAGCAGCACTGCGGCCGGATAACGGGTGGCGCCACCCGTATCTGGGCGATAAGGCTCGATTTCCGACGCGCCGTTGAGTACGGCGACACCAGGAACGTTGACCAGCGATTCGTAGAAAGCATTAAGCATTGCAGACTCCTGTTGATGAAAAAAGGAGTCGCCATGAAATACGAATACAGCGAACTTTCAAATGTCATTTCAAAATATTCATTTGAAATCTTGAATGCACGGTCTGCGTGAAAAACCCCTGCCGCCCCCATTGGAAGCCGCCGGGGTGCAAGCTGGCCGGCAGGAAATGCCAAATTCAGGCGTCGACTGAAGACAAGTCCAGCTCCCACGCGGCAAGCGAGGGATTGCGGCAGAGTTGCGCCAGCAGCGCCATGGCAGCCTCAAGGTGTTTCGAGGCCGCGGCGCTGAGCGGCTCTCCCAGCTCGAACTGCTCACCACGCACGCAAAGCACAAAAGCCGGCGGCGGTTCGGCATTTTCGGTCTGCACAAAAACCTGCAGCACCGCTTCCGGCGGCAATTCGTGCGTCGTATAGGCGGCGCCGGTAGCCGGGACGATGCGCTGGAAGGTAAACGGACCCGGGGTGTTGGCGCCGGCGTCGATGAACAGGGCAAGCTGCCGACCCTGCAAATCAAGCGCATGTTCGATCTGGAGCTGGAAATCTTCGATCAGTTCGAACTGTCCGCTCAAGCCTTCATCCTCCAACCACCCTTCCAGTCGGCCGCAGAGTTCCGGGCCGATCGCGTCATCGCCGCGGCTGGGGTTGCCGACGGCGAAGACGACAACCGGTGCAGTCATGAGCGGCTCAGCGAATGAACGACCTGCCCTTCGACATCGACCAGCTCGACTTCGAGCGGCATCTTTCCCAGCGCGTGGGTGGCGCAGGAGAGGCAGGGATCGAAGGCGCGGATGGCGACTTCGATGTGGTTGAGCAGGCCTTCGGTCACTTCGCGGCCATGCAGGTAGCGGCGGGCGACGTGGCGGATGGCTTCGTTCATGGCCTGGTTGTTGTTGGTCGTCGAGACGATCAGGTTGGCCATGGTGATCAGGTCATTCTCATCGACGCGGTAGTGATGGAACAGCGTGCCGCGTGGTGCCTCGATGACACCGACACCGTCCATCTGGCGTTCGCCCTGGACCATCAGGTTGTCGGACAGCAGGTCGTCGTCGTGCAGCAGCTCCTTGATCACTTCGGCGGCGTGCAGCATTTCGATCATCCGCGTCCAGTGGTAGGCCAGCGGGGCGTGCATCGGCGTACCACCGGCGTAATCGACGAACTCCTTGCGCTCGTGTTCGGCGAAAGGCGTCGAAATCTGGTCGCAGTTCTGCACGCGGGCCAGCGGGCCGACCTTGTACCAGCCATGCTCCTTGCCGATCGATTTGAAGAACGGGAACTTCATGTAGCTCCACGGCCGGACTTCTTCTTCGATGTACTGGTCGTACTGCTGGTAATCGACATGGTCGAAGAGGATCTTGCCGTTGTCGTCGCGGGCGCGCAGGGTGCCGTGATAGAAATCGAGGTCACCGCCATGGCCGACGATGGACATGAAATTGGAGCGGAAGATGCCGAAGCTGTTGTACAGCCCCGGGTCTTGCGTATGTACCTTCTGGATCAGGTGCACCGCATCGCGCGACCACTGGACGATGTGGTAGATGTCCTTCAGCAACTCGTCGCGCTCGGCAATGGTCAGCGACTTGTTGACGCCACCCGGCACCGCCCCCGTGCCATGCACCCGCTTGCCGGCGGTGACGCGGATCACTTCCTGCCCGAACTTGCGCAGCAGCACGCCGCGCTTGGCGGTTTCCGGATGCGCCATGGCGACGCCGACGATGTTGCGCTTGGTCACATCACTGTCGAATCCGAACAGCAGATCCGGCGAACAGAGGTGGAAGAAGTGCAGTGCATGCGACTGCAGCATCTGGCCGTAATGCATCAGCCGGCGCAGCTTTTCGGCGGCAGGCGTCAGCTTCTTGGCGCCGACGATGATATCGAGCGCCTTGGAAGCCGCCAGATGGTGCGACACCGGGCAGATGCCGCACAGGCGCTGGACCATGACCGGCACTTCCCAGTACGGCCGCCCCTGGATGAATTTCTCGAAGCCACGAAATTCGACGATGTGCAGGCGCACCTGATGGACCTTGTTCTGGTCGTCGAGCAGGATGGTGACCTTGCCATGGCCTTCGACGCGGGATACCGGGTCGATCGCCACACGGCGCAGGGTTTCGGGGTGGGCAGCGGTTTCAAGTTGGTAGGTCATTCAAATCTCCCTATCCGAATCGTCATTCCCGCGCAGGCGGGAATCCAGCTGGGTTCCCGCCTGCGCGGGAATGACAAAATCAACTCAGTCATAGTGCATCAGCCCATGTCCCAGTTCGGGTTCTTTACCCGCCAGCAGGTCAGTCAGCACCTTCCAGATCGCGTCCGCCGACGGCGGGCAACCAGGCATGAAGTAATCAACCTTGACCACCTCATGGATCGGATGGACCTGGTTCAGCGGCAGCGGCAGTTCCGGATCGTTAGGAATCATGCCGTTGGCCAGCCCGGGGCTGGTGTGATAGACCTCTTCAAGGATGGTCGTCAGCGGCAGGTGGTTGCGTTGCGCCGGCAGGCCACCGTTGATGGCGCAGGCGCCCATGGCGATCAGGATCTTGCAGTTCTTGCGGAACTCGCGCAGCACATGGACGTTCTCCGCGTTGCACAGGCCGCCTTCGATGATGCCGATGTCGCAATCCGGGCTGCAGGTCTTGATATCAGTCAGCGGCGAGCGGTCGAACTCGATGTGTTCGAGCAGCGTGAACAGCCGTTCGTCGATGTCGAGAAAAGACATGTGGCAGCCGAAACAACCGGCCAGCGAGGTCGTGGCAACCTTGAGTTTCTTCTTCGCAGTCATCTCACCGCCCCCCTGTGGTTTCGGCAGTTTCAGAAATCGGTGCCTTGTCAAACTTGCGCTCGCCGATCGGCACGGCGAAGCCTTGGCGTTTTTTCAGGATGACGCCGACCGGGCAGACCTGCGCCGCCTTGTCGGACAGCGTGAAGTCGGTATCGCCCAGCTCGCCGGATTTGGCATTGACGATCAGGTGCGTCTTGATGCCGCGCCCGGAGAGGGCGAAAACGTTCTTGCCATCGACATCCCGACTGGCCCGCACACAGAGCGAACAAAGGATGCAGCGATTGAAGTCGAGCAGGACTTCGGGATGCGAGGCATCGACCGCCCGATTCGGGAAGAAGTGGTCGTAATGCGGCGACATCATGCCGAGATGGTAGGCCGTCGCCTGCAATTGGCAGTTGCCGCTTTTTTCGCATGACGGGCAGAAGTGGTTGCCCTCGACGAACAGCATCTGCGTCAAGGCGCGACGTTCGGCGTTGATTTCCTCGGTTTCGCTCTCGACGACCATGCCGGGCGAGGCGCGCATGGTGCAGGAAGCCGTGTGGCGACCATTAACCTTGACCGTGCACAACTTGCACGAGCCATGCGGCTTGAATTCCGGGTGGTAGCACAGGTGCGGAATGAAAACACCGGCCGCACCGGCCGCCTGGATGATGGTTTGGCCATCAACAAAAGGAATGGTCTTGCCATCGAGCGTAAAAGTATGGCTCATGCTGCACCTCCGTTTTCGCTGACCAGATGGGCGCCGGCATCGTCACGGCCGGTCATCTGCCGGGCCGACGACAGCGCGCGGTCGAGATCGAAAGCGGGTGTGAAGTCCTGCTGGATCATCCGCTGATCGTAGTACGGCCGGAATTTGGCAATCGTGTCGAGCACCGGGTTACAGGCCGTGTGGCCAAGACCGCAGTGACTCATCGATTGCAGCAACTGGTTCAGCTTTTCGATTTCCGTAAAGTCGTAAGGAGAACCGCAGCCGTTGTGCAACTTGTCCATCAGGTTCTTGAGCAACGAGGTACCGACCCGGCACGGCGTGCAGAAACCGCAGCTTTCGTGCTGGAAGAAATGCACGTAGTTGCGCGCGACTTCGAACATGTCGCGTGTGTTGTCGAACACGGTGAAAGCGCCAGCAGTAGGGATATCCTCGAAGCCGATGATGCGGTCGAACTCGGCCTCAGCGACGCAGATGCCGGACGGCCCGCTGACCTGCGCGGCCTGGGTGTCGGTCGCGCCGCAATCCTCAAGCACCTGGCGGATGCTGACGCCGAACGGGTATTCGTAGATGCCCGGCCGCTCGCAATCGCCGGATACGGAAAGCAGCTTGGTGCCGGCCGAATGTTTGGTGCCGATCGCGGCATACCAGTCGCCGCCGTTCAAAGCGATCAGCGCCGCGGCGGCAAAGGTTTCAACGTTATTGACGATGGTCGGCTGGTCCAGATAGCCGTTGGTCACCGGGAAGGGCGGCCGGTTGCGCGGGGTGCCGCGCTTGCCTTCGAGCGATTCGATCAATGCCGACTCTTCGCCGCAGATATAGGCGCCGGCCCCGACATGAATCTCGATATCGAAATCTGCCCCCGGCAGGCCGAGGATGTCCTTGCCCAGAAGGTTCTGGCGCCGGCGATGGGCCAGCACGGCATTGAGGTGGTCGAGCATGTAGCGGTATTCGCCGCGCAGATAGACGAAGCCGCGCGTCGCACCGACCGCATAGGCCGCCACCGTCATGCCCTCGAAGACCAGATCGGGGTTCCGCGACAGCAGGACGCGATCCTTGAACGTTCCGGGTTCGCCTTCATCGGCGTTGCAGACAACGATGCGCTGCGCCCCGGCCTTGAGCGGTGCGTTGCGGCAGGCCTCCCATTTCAGGCCGGTGGTGAAGCCGGCGCCGCCGCGCCCACGCAAATTGGCGCGCTTGATTTCGTCGAGCGTGGCGCCCGGGCCGCCGATGCCGCTGGGCAAGCCTTCGCGCCAGGAACGCATGTTCGATGAATTCAGGCCATCGCTCGGCGCCCGCGCTCGGGCGGCCAGCAGCGCCTCACCGGGTTTGAAATCGGCATTGAGCAGGATATCGGCCCGGCGGATGTTGTCTTCGGTCTTGAAATAGGCCGGCGGCCATTCGGCCAGCGGCACCTTGCCGCGGATCAGTTCGGCGATTTCGTCGATGCGTTCCGCCGTCAATCCGGCAATGGCGTAGTTATTGATCAGCAGCGCCGGCCCCTGATCGCACATGCCGGTGCAGGCCGTCTGGGCGACGCTGACCAGGCCGTCTTCCGACACCTTGCCGCGCTCGACCCACAGGCTGTTGCACAGGCGATCCATCATCGCCTTGCTGCCCAGCATGCGGTCGGTAATGTTGTCCGAAAACAGCACCCGGTATTTGCCGCGCGGCTCGGTGTAGAAAAAGGCGTAAAAGCCGGCGACCCCCTCGATCTTGGTCCGCGGAACGCCCAGCGTCACCTGCATCCGGTCGATGGCTTCGGGCGAGATCCAGTCACAAGCCTCCTGAACCTCGCGCAGTATCTGCACCATGCAGGTGGGATCCCGGTGATAACGGGCAACAACGCGGTCGACCACTCCGGCCACGGCCTCGGCATGCATATCGTTCAGCGCCACGACAACCCCCTGAGGAATACTTATGACGAGGGAAAGCGTAGCACCATCGTGTTTCATTTTGTTGTCTCAGGTCAAAGAGCAGCGATGAAGCGAATCCCGTTCAGTTAAGCGTCGTTCCCGCGCAGGCGGGAACCCAGTGATTTCAAGGTACTGGATTCCCGCCTGCGCGGGAACGACGAATTCGAAGTGTTTTCCTTTTGACTGAACGGAATTGCAGCAATGAAGCGATTTTCTAAAAAGCAACACCGGCGCTCCTGCCTGCCCAGAATTGCCGCCCCGGGATTTTTTAGATGTGCAACAATAATGCTGCACCACAGCATTATTTAATAATTGCTCTAAAAACGGTAACAATGCCGCAGCATCATGGCGGCTTGAAGACCGCATAAATAAAGGAAGAACAGCATGAACGACACCGTCCAAAACCACCTCCCGCTGGCTGGCAAAAAAGGCCTGGTTACCGGCATTGCCAACGACAAGTCGATCGCCTTTGCCGTCGCCAAGGCCATCGTCGCACTCGGTGGCGAAGTCGCCCTGACCTACCAGAACGACAAGACCGCCAAATACACGCAGCCGCTGGCCGAGTCCATTGGTGCCAAGCTTTTCGAAAAGCTTGATGTTTCCGAAGAGGGCAGCCTGGAAGCCGTCATCGCCAAGTGCGGCGAAGTGTTTGGTGAGCTCGACTTTGCCATTCACTCGATGGCCTTCTGCAATGCCGACGACCTGCATGGCCGCGTCATCGACACGACCGAAGAAGGTTTCGACTCGGCGATGAACGTTTCCTGCCATAGCTTCCTGCGCATGGCCAAGCTGCTGGAGCCGCTGATGGCCCACGGCGGCTCGCTGATCACCATGTCCTACCTCGGTGCCGAGCGCGTCGTCCGCAACTATGGCGTGATGGGCATCATCAAGGCAGCACTTGAGTCCGCCGTCCGCTACATGGCCTACGACCTCGGCCCCAAGGGCATCCGCGTCTTCGCCGTGTCACCCGGCCCGATCATGACCCGCGCCGCTTCCGGCATCGCCAACTTCAACACCCTGCTTGAAGCCGATGCCCAGAAGGCGCCGCTCGGCCGTACCGTGACCATCGAGGAAGTCGGCGCCCTGACCGCCTTCCTGTGCACCTCCGGCTCGTCCGGCATGACCGGCCAGACGATCTACGTCGATGCCGGTTCGCACATCGTCGCCTAAGACCGACCCGGCCGCCTCGTTGCGGCCAAGCGGCAAAACGGGCTAAATCCATGTTGGCGGGACTCCTCCCGCCAACATGTAGCCATTTCGGAGACCACCATGGCCGAAGCTGACGGACTACTCCCCGATCCCGTACCGGATCACCCCTTGCTCAACGGCCGCAAGGAAATCGGCCGCGGCGAAAGCACCATCGTGCTCGAGGCCGACACTGTCGATGGCCAGGAACGCGTCTACAAGGTGCTTTCGTCGCCCACCGACTACGCCTACTACACGGCCGAAGACCGCCCGACCGGCAACCACTTCCCGGTGGTATTCGCCGACCACGGTACGGCCGGCCGCTCCAGTCGCGGCTTCCCCTTTCACATCGTCGAGGTCGAGCGACTCTATCCGCTCCCCGGCAGCGGCGAGGCCGTCGAGGTCGCGACCAAGCTGTCCACGTCCTATTTCGACGCCTGCATGATGTGGCGCAATCTGGCCCAGGACATGGGGCGCATCGCCCTGCATCACCTGACGGTGACACCGATGGGCTGGAGCGATGCGGTTCAGGAGTCGCTCAAGGCGCTGGAAGTCTTTTCCGGCGAATACGGCGCCCTGCCGGACCTGATCAAGGCCGACAACCTGATGATGCGCAAGGACGGCACCCTGGTCTTCTCCGACCCGGTTTTCATGGAATGACACGATGACCATCAGCCAGGTCCAATACACTTCACGCAAACTGGCCGAACAGTTGCGTGGCTCGCCCTACATGGCCGTGATTTCGATCACCGACCCGACGACCCCTGAAGCCAGACTTGACCCGCTATTCCGCCACGTCTTGCGTCTGTCCTTCTTCGATGCAGTGCCGGCCGACGAATTCATGCCGGCCTGCCCCGGCCTGTTCGATTACCACATGGCGGCGCAGATCAGCGCCTTCATCGAGGAACTGCATGCCGCCCCTTTCGAGATGTCGCTGATGGTGCATTGCGAATATGGCGTCAGCCGCTCGGCGGCCGTCGCGCTGTTTGCCGAGGCGCTGACCGGCGCGCCGCTGGAAGCCCGGGAATTCACCTACGAAGCCAACCAGTGGGTGCTCGACCAGTTGCTGCAGCGCCACCCCGGCCTGGACCTCGACATGCCGACGCCGCTGATCAGTCGTGAGCGCCGCGTAGCGAGCCGAAAGTGATTTTTCTCACATCGGGCTCACCGCCGGCCACCGCCCAATATTGGCTGCTGCACCGCAGCAATCTATACTAGCCCTTCGCGTGACTCACTGGAGCAGGGATTCATGAACCAACCCGAACAACGCTATCTGGTTAACAAGACCTTCGACGAAATCCGCGTCGGCGACTCAGCCAGCCTCAAGCGGACGCTGATGCCCGAAGACGTCAAACTGTTCGCCATCCTGACCGGCGACGTCAATCCGGCCGTTGTCGACCCACAATTCTCCGAAAGCGGCATGTTCCGCGAAGTGATCGCTCACGGCATGTGGAGCGGTTCGCTGATTTCAACGGTGCTGGGCACCCAGTTTCCCGGTCCCGGCACCATCCTGGTCGATCAGACGCTGCATTTCGCCCGCCCGGTCACCATTGGCGACAGCATCACGATCACCGTCACCGCCAAGCAGAAATTCGACCACAACAAGCACGTCATTTTCGACTGCGTGTGCACCAACCAGGAAAACCTGCAGGTGGTACGCGGCACCGCCGAAGTGCTGGCCCCGACCGAAAAGGTCTCCCGCCTGCAGGAAGTGCACATGCCGGAGATCCGCATCGACGACAAGCACGAGCGTTACATCCACCTGCTCGAGCGCGTCAAAGGCCTGGAGCCGATCCCCACCGCCGTCGCCCACCCGTGCGACCAGGAGTCGCTGAAAGGCCCGGTCATGGCCTTCCAGGCCGGCATCATCGAGCCCATCCTGGTTGGCCCGGAGAACAAGATTCGCGCTGTGGCCGAGGAATTCGGCATCGACCTGCACGGCATCCGCATCGTCCATGCGGCGCACAGCCATGACTCGGCGGCGCTGGCCGTGTCGCTGGTCCGTACCGGCGATGCCGAGGCGCTGATGAAGGGCAGCCTGCATACTGACGAGCTGATGGGCGAAGTCGTCGCCCGCGCCAACGGCCTGCGCACCAACCGCCGGATCAGCCACGTCTTCGTCATGGACGTGCCGACCTACCACCGGCCGCTGCTGATCACCGACGCGGCGATCAACATTGCACCGACACTGGAAGACAAGGTCGACATCATCCAGAACGCCATCGACCTGGCCCACATCATCGGCATTCCCGAACCCAAGGTCGCCATCCTGTCGGCCGTTGAAACGGTCAATCCGAAGATCCAGTCCACCCTCGATGCCGCCGCCCTGTGCAAGATGGCCGACCGCGGCCAGATCAAGGGCGGCATCCTCGACGGCCCGCTCGCCTTCGACAACGCCGTGTCCATCGTCGCCGCCAAGACCAAGGGCATCAAGTCGGCCGTCGCCGGCCATGCTGAAATCCTCGTCGTGCCCGATCTCGAATCCGGCAACATGGTGGCCAAGCAGCTCGAATACCTGGCCAACGCCCTGACTGCCGGCATCGTGCTCGGCACCAAGGTACCCATTGTGCTGACCAGCCGCGCCGACAGCGCCGAAACCCGAACCGCATCGTGCGTCATCGCCGCACTGATCGCCCACCACAACCGCAAGAACGGAACCACCTGACAATGAAGCAAGGAATCCTGACGATCAATGCTGGATCGTCCTCCATCAAGTTCGCCCTCTTCTCCCTCGACCACCCGATTTCCCCGGAAGCCGAAGTCTCCGGCCAGATCGACGGCATCGGCGCCGAAACGACCAGGATGGTCGCCAAGAACAAGGCCGGCGAGCGCATCGCCGACCAACTGCTCGAAGGTGGCAAGGTCAGCCACGCCCAGGCCTTCGACGCCCTGCTCAAGTGGTTCACCGCCAGCCATGCCAACTGGCAGATCGTCGCTGTCGGCCACCGCGTCGTGCATGGCGGCGAGCGTTACTCGCAGCCGACCGTGATTGACGACACCGTGCTCGGCCACCTGCAGAGCTTCATCCCGCTCGCCCCGCTGCACGAGCCGCACAACGTCGCCGGCATCATCGCCCTGCAGGCCCTGCTGCCCAGCGTGCCGCAGATCGCCTGCTTCGACACCGCCTTCCACCGCAGCCAGCCGGAAGTCGCCCAGACCTTCGGCCTGCCGCGCAACATCACGGCCGAGGGCATCAAGCGCTACGGCTTCCACGGCCTGTCCTACGAGTACATCGCCCGCGCCCTGCCGCAGCATTCCGGCCGCGCCACTGGCCGCGTCGTCGTCGCCCACCTCGGCAACGGCGCCAGCATGGCGGCCATGGTCGACCGCAAGTGCGTCGCCACGACGCTCGGTTTTTCGACCATCGACGGCCTGGTCATGGGCACCCGCTGCGGCAACCTCGACCCCGGCGTCATCCTGCACCTGATGGAAACCAAGAATCTGTCGGTCAAGGACATGACCAAGATGCTCTACAAGGAATCCGGCCTGCTCGGCGTTTCCGGTCTCAGCCAGGACATGCGCACCCTGCTCGCCAGCGACAAGCCGGAAGCGGGGGAAGCGGTCAACCTGTTCTGCTACCGCATCGCCCGCGAACTCGGTTCTCTGGCCGCCGCGGCTGGCGGTCTGGATGCGCTGGTGTTCACCGGCGGCATCGGCGAACACGCCGCCGAAGTGCGCCGCCGCGTCTGCCTGCTGTCCGAATGGCTGGGCATTCGCCTGAATCCGGAAGCCAACGCCCGCCACGAACTGCGCATCTCGGCCGGCAACAGCAGCGTCGATGTGCTGGTCATCCCGACTAACGAGGAATGGATGATGGCGCACCACGCACAGACCCTGCTCGCCCTCTAAAACAAAAATATTTTTTTGTCCGGCCCCGGCCACCGAGAGGTGCCGGGGCTTTGTTTTTTCTGGCTTTTTTTACCCCGACAGCATCCCTCGGAGCAAACACACAAAACACCGCATATAGTCAAGATATTGCCTTGGCCCACTATATCTAGTAGCTTTGCAACATTCCAAGATTAATAACCCAGACAATCTGAATTTTGTAGAGGAGCCCTTGATGAGCAAAATCGCCGAACAGCTTTCGCTAACAGATATCCCCGCAGCACCGGAATTTTCCCCGCTGCCGGAGCAGGAAATTTCTAGCGAAGTGCTGATCGAAAAATACGCCAAGGGCAAGGAAACCAATGTTCACGACGTGCGTCGTCGCGTCGCCTATGCGCTGGCCCAGGTTGAGCAGGAAGCCGACCGCGCCCACTGGGAAAACAAGTTCCTGTGGGCCCAGGAAAACGGCTTCATTCCGGCCGGCCGCATCAACTCTGCCGCCGGTACCGATCTGCAAGCGACGCTGATCAACTGCTTCGTGCAGCCGGTCGGCGACTCCATCGTCGAGAATACCGATGGCAAGCCGGGCATCTACACTGCCTTGGCCCAAGCCGCAGAAACCATGCGTCGCGGAGGCGGTGTCGGTTACGACTTCTCGTCCATCCGTCCGCAAGGCGCCCGCGTCAAGGGCACGCAGTCGCGTGCTTCCGGCCCCGTTTCCTACATGCGTGTTTTCGACCGCTCGTGCGAAACCGTCGAATCTGCCGGCGCCCGCCGCGGTGCGCAAATGGGCGTGCTGCGCTGCGACCATCCGGACATCGAGGAATTCATCCACGCCAAGGACAAGGGCGACCTGACCAACTTCAACATTTCCATCGGCGTCACCGACCCGTTCATGGAAGCCGTCGATGCCGACGGTGATGTCGAGTTGCTGCATCGTGCCGAGCCGAATGCCGACATGCGCGCCGCCGGTGCCTACCAGCGCGACGATGGCATCTGGGTTTACCGCAAGGTACGGGCTCGCGACCTGTGGGATCAGGTGATGAAATCCACCTACGACCACGCCGAACCGGGCATCCTGTTCCTCGACCGGATGAACAAGGACAACAACCTCAATTACTGCGAAGTGATCGAGGCGACCAACCCCTGCGCTGAACAGCCGCTGCCGCCTTACGGCTGCTGCTGCCTGGGTTCGATCAACCTGACGCTGTACGTCAAGGACGCTTTCTCCGAGCAGGCCGAGTTCGATTTCGACGCCTTCGCCGAAGTCATCCGCATCTCGACCCGCATGCTCGACAACGTGCTCGACGCCACCCATTGGCCGCTTGAGCGCCAACAGCAGGAAGCCGCCAACAAGCGTCGCGTTGGCCTCGGCTACACCGGCCTGGGCGATGCGCTGGCCATGCTCCGCCTGCGCTACGACAAGCCGGAAGCCCGTGCCATGGCCGCCCGGATCAGCGAATTCATGCGCGACACGGCCTACCTGTACTCGGTCGAAATGGCCAAGGAACGTGGCGCCTTCCCGCTCTTCAACGCCGAACTGTATCTCTCCGGCGGCAACTTTGCTTCCCGCCTGCCCGGCGACGTCAAGGCGGAAATCCGCAAGCACGGCCTGCGCAACTCGCACCTGCTGTCCATCGCGCCGACCGGCACCATCTCGCTGGCCTTCGCCGACAATGCCTCGAACGGCATCGAGCCGCCATTCTCCTGGACCTACAACCGCAAGAAGCGCATGCAGGACGGCACGATCAAGGAATACTCGGTCGAGGACTACGCCTGGCGCCTCTACAAGCACCGTGGTGGCGACGTTTCCAAGCTGCCGGACTTCTTTGTCACGGCGCTGGAAATTTCCGCCCAGGCGCACAGCGACATGGTGGCAGCCGTCGCTCCGTTCATCGACACCTCGATCTCGAAAACGGTCAATGTGCCGGCCGACTACCCCTACGCTGACTTCCAGGACCTCTACATGAGCGCCTGGAAATCCGGCCTCAAGGGTCTGGCCACTTATCGCCCGAACAGCGTGCTCGGTTCCGTGCTTTCCGTCAGCCCTGCCGAGCCGGCCAAGACCGACGCCGCCGCCGACGCCAAGGCACCGCAGGACTTCATCTCCGACGCCAACCGCCGTCTCGAAATCAAGCACCTGCCGGCCCCGGTGCTGGCCAGCCTGCGCTGGCCGGGCCGCCCGAACCTGCCGGAAGGCAACCTGTGCTGGACCTATATGGTCGACTCGCCGATCGGCAAGTTCGCCCTGTTCGTCGGCCACGTCGAGCAGGACGGCCACGCCTGGCCGTTCGAAGTCTGGGCCAACGGCCCGGCCGAACCGCGCGGCCTGGGCGCCGTCGCCAAGACCCTGTCGATGGACATGCGCGCCAAGGACCACGGCTGGCTGCAGATGAAGCTGGAAGCGCTGGCCAAGATGCCGGGCGACGCCTTCGACATGGCCATGCCCCCGCATGGCGAGCGCAAGCGCATGCCGTCCGTCGTTGCCGCCATGGCACAGGTCATCCTTTGGCGCGTCGAACAACTGGGCGCTGTCGGCCACGACGGCCCGACGCCGGTCAAGGATGCGCTGTTCAGCACCAAGGAGCCGAAGACCGGCACCGACGGCACGCTGTCCTGGACCGTCGACGTCAGCAACTCCTCGACCAACGAGGACTTCGTCCTCGGCCTCAAGGAAATCACCCTGCCCGACGGCTCTTCCCGCCCGTACTCGATGTGGCTCTCCGGCAATTACCCGCGCGCCCTCGACGGCCTGTGCAAGCTGCTATCGCTCGACATGCGCGTGCTCGACCCGGCCTGGATCGGCATGAAGCTGCGCAAGTTGGTCGACTACTCCGAGCCCTTCGGCGACTTCATGGCCTTCGTCCCGGGTTCGCGCAAGCAGCAGACCTATCCGTCGACGGTGGCCTACATCGCCCAGCTGATCATCCACCGCTACGCCATGCTCGGCATCCTCGACGAATCCGGCTTCCCGTTGCAGCAGATGGGTATCCTGGAAGCGCCGGAAGACACCACCAGCAACAAGGTGCTGCCGACCCAGGGCAAGCTGTGCAGCGAGTGCGGCAACCACACGATGATCCGCAAGGATGGTTGTGATTTCTGTACCGCTTGCGGCGCTGTCGGCACCTGCGGCTGATCATCTGTACCACCAACAAAACGCCCCGGTGCTGCCGGGGTGTTTTTGTTTGCAGGAACAGGTTTGGCGCGCTGTTATATGATGCGCCCAGTGCACAAGCTGATACCGGCGGATTGTTGATGCGCCGGACCTGACCACTGACAAAGGCACCATGAAAGACTATTACGGATTACTGGGCGTATCGCCAGATGCGACCACGGAAATCATCAAGAGCGCCTATCGAAAGAAGGCGGCCCAGTTTCACCCCGACCGAAATCCCGAGCCCGATGCAGCGGCCAAATTCCGGGCTGCGCAAGAAGCTTATGAAGTGCTGGCTGACGCTGATCGCCGCAAGGCATATGACGAGACCCGGCGCACCAGCCTGATCGATGACCCGCAAGTTGTCGCCCGCGAAATCTGGTCCAGCTATTTGGAAAAAATCCAACAATGAACAAGTCATTCTATTTTTCCGAACTGGCATCGTCCTACGATGCCGAGATTCAGGACCTGCTGAACGATTCGGAGGGGAAATCGGCGCTGAAAGCCAGACTCAAGGAAAAACGCCAGGAACTGAAGTCCATCCTGCCGATGATTGAGTTCAGCCCGGAAATGGTCGTACCTGTCTTCTACGACAGCTTTTCCTTTGCCAACCCCAAGGCACTGGCAGCCGCCGTGCGCTGCGAGCCGGATGACGAGGAATTTCCCTGTTGGGACCAACTGTCTTCCCTGGTAACGCTTGAAGCCTGGGCCAGCCCATATCTCGACGCCGTCCTCGCCGAACGGGCCGGTGAAGAATTCATGGTGACGGCAGCCTGCCTGGAGTTCATCCGAAAACACGATACCGCTGCAGCCCAGCCGGCCAGTGAGGATGATGAAGACGGGGATGAGCGGGATAACGGTGACGAGGACGATGAAGACGATCGCGATCTGGCCGAAGCTGGTGATGACTGGCTGGGTGAGCAAGGTTTTGATTCGTTGAAGTCGTGATCCGATTGCTCACTGATTACCCGCAGCGAAAAAACAGAATTCGATTTATTCAATAAGGCATGACATGACACATCCCGTCGTACTCAAGACATCCCAGCTCATTCTCGCCGGCGACCTCAAAGGCGCGGAAACTGCCCTGGCCAATATCGCCGATACCGAGGGTGACGATGCACTAGTAACGGTCTTGAACGATGTCCCGCCAAAAGACTTGCTGGCCGTGATGCGTGGATTTGACGGTTCGAAGCAATCGGTAGTCAACATGGTCGTGACGCCTGATCAGTTTGCCCGCGCCGTCGTTCTCGAAGCCCGTTATCGCGACGAAACCCATGCGGCCCTGCACGGCATGATGAATGCAGTGCTTTATCGCGATGACGATCTGACGGCCGAATACCTTGAAGCGATAGGCGAGATGGAAGGCGGCTACGAGGTGCTGGCCAATTATTTCGGTGAACGCGATGACGAACTGCTGGCTTTTGCAATATCCGGTGTATTTTCCGAGGATTTCAACGCCGAACATGGCCATGAATCGAAATCGATCTCCTGGCTGAACGAGAAAATCGAAGAAATTGACGAAGCACTCCATGAAGGCAATTCCATTACCGGATCGCGCCCCAAGGTTTCACGGTCGGAAATTTCCGACCGCGACTGGATGGAGACAGCCTGGGTGCTGCGTTACGAGCTGTCGGACATTTTCGAGCAGGTCGTGATTACCTTGCGCGACCGCCTGCAGCACCGTATCGAGGTGCTTGAAGAACCGCCAGTGATGGAGAGCAAACCCGCGGCGAGTTCGGCTTCCTCGTTCGATGACGAGGAATCGGCGCTCTAAGGATGGCTCCAGTGAAAAACTCCATTGCCATTGTCGATGATCGTCCATTTTTCGAAAAAGCCATTCGCTATGGACTGGAACACGGCATTCTCTCGCGCGAAAACATCAGCAAAATCGAAGCCGATGGCCCGAAAGGGATAGTCCAGATCGCCGACCACTTTGGCACCGCCTATTTGCGGACCGATCTGGAAACCGCAACGGCCCGGATGACAAATCTGATCAGCCTCTATCTGGAAGATTTTTCCAACGGCGACTTGCACACTGCGGCAGTCTCATTGCGCGACAACAGCCTGCTTTCGCATTCCCGTGGTGGTTCGGAAATGTTGAAACGTTTGCATGCCATGCCCGTTGATACCGGCTTGTACGGCAGAAAAACCGATCCGCTGGCACAGAAGATATTCGTCAACGAACGCTCCTTTGCCTTCCCGCTAAGCTGTGCCAACTATCGGGCGCAGGTCAGGCAATGCCAGGCCAATCAGATGCGGATCGACTTCGCCCGTTGGCTGGCGCGACGCTTGAACGTGAAACAGGAGGAATGCGAAGACTTCAGCGCTGACGAACTCATTCGTTCTGCAATGTTGCTGCTGTACGTCGGTGCCAAAACGCTGGAAATGCCCTCGAAGACCGAGTTCATCAAACTTGTCGAAACCCTCCGCAAGAAATCCTTCAAAGCCAAGCCCTCTTCGCTTGATGCATTTCTTAAGGACGCACCGGAGGCGTTTGTCGAGATGACCAGGCAGTCGATGCAGGAATTTATCGAAAGCGCGCTACCAAAACTCAAGTCCGCGGAGAAATCCCCGGATGAGATTCTGCATGCGGAAGCGCAGGGCTCTTTCTTTGTGCGTGACAAGCCAGAAGAAGACGTTGTTGCCTACGACAAGCTGGTCGCCAAAGAATGGGTAAGGATCACCAAAGGTAACGCTGACGACCCAGCGGTACTGGCGACCATTTTCCTCTGCGTGGCGACGGACCATCCGGCAAAAGCCAGCGCACTGCTCAAGGAAGCAAAAAGCATCATCACTGCGTTTCGCACCAACGGCTTTGATTCAAAGGCCGTGCTGGCGTTTATCGATGAACATGCGCCATTCGAGCAGCGCGAAGATCTCAAGGCGATGTGGTTGGAGGACTTGCAACCTGATGCCGAAATCCATCTGGCAGACAACGATCCCCAGATGCCGGACTCCCATATGGACCGTGCCCTGAAGTACTTTAGGCAGAATTGCGTCGGAAACTGGAAGAGCAGCAGCCGCTAGTTGCTCGCAAAGAAGTCCTGCACAATCGGCACATCTTCTGGCTTTGGCTCGCTAGCCTGTGATGAGGCTTTCAGCCCTTCCCCATCAGCCACGACGCTCATCCAGAGCGTTTAGGGTTTGTCCAGCCAGAATAGCGAAGTAATGGTCTTGGCATCGGTAATGCGGCCATCCCAAACCGCTTGCTTCGCCTCGCCCGGCGATAGTTCGACTACCTCGAGAAATTCGTTGTGATCGAGCTCTTTTTCACCCGCCAGATGCAGGCCACGAGCAGCAAATATCTCTATACGCTCATCCGAGTAACCAATGCACGGATGCATCACACCGAGATATTCCCATTCGCTGGCGATGTAGCCCGTCTCTTCCTTCAATTCGCGGCGGGCGGTATCGATGATCGCTTCGCCATGGTCTATTTTCCCGGCAGGAAGCTCAAGAAAGACGCGGCGTAGCGGATAGCGGTACTGGCGCTCAAAGAGCAGATTGCCATTCTCCAGAAAAGCCAGGATGACGACAGCACCTGGATGCACGATGTATTCCCGAATGGACTCCTTGCCATTGGGCAGCAGGACGCAATCCTTGCGCACGTTAAGCAACGCGCCCTTGAAAATCGTCTCGGTCGAAACTTCCGATTCGATCAAGTGTGCATCATGCGACATAAGAAACTCCCCAAAGTAAAACGCCCCGACTGGCGGGGCGTTCTTTAAACCTGCTTTCAGCCCTGCGTCAGAGCGAACGCAACAGCGCGTAGGCACAGAGGGACATAATGACCTGCGGGAAAATACCCAGGAAGGCCACAGCCAGACCATTCGCTGAAATAAGGATGCGCATGTCCATCGGTGCGGTAAGCGGCGTGTCATCAACCGGTGCATCGAAGTACATCAATTTGACCACACGCAGGTAGTAGAAAGCGCCGATCAGCGAGAAGAGGACCGCGACAATGGCCAGCCAGAGATAGCCCGGTCCGGCAGCAACGACAGCCTGCAGTACGGAGAATTTGGCAAAGAAGCCGATGAAGAAAGGCACGCCAGCCATCGAGAACATCAACATCAGCATAATGCCGGCGAACCAGGGGCTGCGTTTGTTCAAGCCCTTATAATCCTCCAGCTCTTCCGCTTCGAAGCCAGCCCGCGACATCATCAGAATCATGCCGAAGGTACCGGCGCTCATCAGAACGTACGAAATGACATAGAACATCGAAGAGCTATAGGCATTCAGTGCATAGCGTGCATCGCCACCAACCACGCCGGTCACGATACCGAGCAGCATGAAGCCCATGTGCGAAATGGCGGAATAGGCCAGCATGCGCTTCAGGTTGGTCTGGGCGATAGCGGCCAGATTACCGATGGCCATCGACAGTACCGACAAGATAACCAACATGGCCTGCCAATCGGCCGCCAGGGTGATCAAGCCATTGACCAGCAGGCGCATGACAATCGCAAATGCGGCAAGCTTGGGCGCGGAACCGATGAACAAGGTAACCGAGGTCGGGGCACCTTGATAAACGTCCGGAATCCACATGTGGAACGGTACAACGCCGAGCTTGAAAGCAAGACCAGCCACCAGGAAGACCAGACCAAAGACCAAGACGCTCTTGTTAACACCGCCGCCATACAGACGCTCGGCGATGCCGGTAATTTCCAGCGTGCCGGTGGCACCGTAGATCATCGACATGCCATAGAGCAGCAGACCCGAAGCCAGCGCACCGAGAACAAAGTATTTCATGGCCGCTTCAGTGGAAACCACGGAATCGCGGTTCATCGCGACCATCGCGTAGAGCGATAGGGAGAGCAGTTCAAGACCGATATAGATGGTCAGGAAGTGATTGGCGGAAATCATTACCATCATGCCAAGCGTCGCAAACAGCGCCAGCACGTAGTATTCGCCCTTGTTCATCGATTCACGGTCGATAACGTAGCCACGCGAGTAGAACATTACGATGACGACTGTCATGTACAGGAACAGCTTCAGCAGATCAGACATCAGATCGTCAACAAACATATTGCTGAAGGTGTAAGTGATTTCACCTGTACTCGTCGCAAACTGGATCGCTGCACAACCGATCAATGTCAGTTGGGTCAGTACGAAGGTCACAGTGCGCCGGCTATCCTTGACCAGAAGATCGATCATCAGGATGGCCAAGGCCATCGTCGCCAGAAAGATTTCCGGTGCAGCGGGCAGAAGATTGGGGACAACGAAATTGTCGAACATGTCGGCTACCGTTTATTGAATCTTGCTGATGGCAACGTGATGCAGCAGGTCGTTGACCGAGGCGTGCATGACTTCGGTGAAGGGCTGCGGATAGACACCCATCCACAGCGTGGCAACAGCCAGCACTGCCAGAATGGCGAATTCACGCTTGTTGATATCGGTCAGTTCTTCGACGTGGTGATTGGCCACATCACCGAAAATGACGCGCTTGTACATCCACAGCGAATAGGCGGCACCCACGATCATCGAACTTGCCGCAGCGAAAGCCACCCAGAAGTTGAACTTGACGGCGCCCAGAATGACCATGAACTCACCCACGAAACCCGAAGTGGCCGGCAGACCGCAATTAGCCATGGTAAATAGCATGAACAGCGCAGCGAATTTTGGCATCTTATTCACAACGCCACCGTAATCGGCGATCTGTCGGCTATGCACGCGGTCGTACATGACGCCGATGCAGAAGAACATGGCGCCAGAGACGAAGCCGTGGGAAACCATCTGAACCAGAGCACCTTCAATGCCCATGGAACTGAACATGAAGAAACCCAGCGTCACGAAACCCATGTGTGCAATCGAGGAATAAGCCACCAGCTTCTTCATGTCTTCCTGAACCAGGGCAACAAAACCGATGTAAACAACTGCAATCAGCGACAGGGCAACCACCAGGCCGGAAAGCTCATGCGAAGCATCCGGCGCAATCGGCAGCGAGAACCGCAGGAATCCGTAGGCACCAAGCTTCAGTGCAATAGCAGCCAGGACGATGGAGCCGCCCGTCGGCGCTTCGACGTGGGCATCCGGCAACCAGGTATGCACCGGCCACATCGGCACCTTGACAGCAAAAGCGATCAGGAAGGCCAGGAACAACCAAATCTGCGGACCTAAGGCGATTGGGAGCTTGTGCCATTCGAGAATGGAGAAGCTACCACCTGACTGGATAAAGAGATACATCAGCGCCAGCAGGAACAACAGGGAACCGAACAGCGTGTAAAGGAAGAACTTGAAGGCCGCATAAACCCGGTTCGGGCCACCCCACACGCCGATGATCAGGTAGAGCGGGATCAGTGATGCTTCAAAGAAGACATAGAACAGCACGCCATCGAGCGAAGTGAAGATGCCGTTCATCAGACCGGACATGATCAGGAAGGCTGCGTTGTACTGAGCAACCTTGTTCTGAATCACTTCCCAACCTGCCGCTACCACGATGATGGTGATAAATGCGTTCAGCACGACGAACAACATGGAAATACCATCGACACCCAGATGGTAGTTGATGTTGAAACGTGGAATCCACGTCTTCAGTTCAACGAACTGCATGCCACCATTGGCGACATCAAAACTAGTCCATAGTGGAATAGTGATCAAGAAAGCGGCAACTGCACCAACCAGGGACAGCATCCGTGCCAGCGGTGCGTTCCGGTCACCACCGGTGGTGAGTACCACCAAGCCGGCGAAGATCGGAATCCAGATTGCGAGAGATAGCAACGGGTAAGTCGACATGTTATTCCTTGCTTTTCTGCGAACTATTCACGACTAGGCGCGGTTGATCCACAGGGTCATCAGCACAAAGACGCCGATGATCATGGTGAAAGCGTAGTGATAAACGTAACCTGTCTGGAACAGGCGGGTTACGGATGAAATCCATCCAACGAGCTTGGCCGAACCATTAACGATAAAACCGTCAATCACGGCAACATCGCCGCCCCGCCAGAACGCCTTGCCCAGCATGCGTGCGCCACCAGCAAAGACTGCCTCATTGAACTTGTCGAAGTAGTACTTGTTCTCGAAGAGGGTATGAATTGCCGAGAAGCGGCGCTGAATAGCGGCAGGGATATCCGGACGCTTCATGTAGAAGAACCAGGAAAGGACGACGCCAGCCAGAGCCAGGAGGAAAGGCAGACTGGTAAAGGAATGCAGCCCCATGGCAACAGCGCCATGGAAGTGCTCAGCCAGATGCTCCATCGCCGGGTGGGCATGGTGATCAACAAAGATCACACCCTTGAAGTAATCACCGAAGACCATTGGTCCGATCGCGATGAAACCAATGACCACCGAAGGGATAGCCAGCAGCACCAAAGGCAACCAGACAACCCAAGGCGTCTCGTGCGGCTTTTGACCCGGCGCCAGACCATGGTGGTGGTCGTGCGAAGTTTCCTCGTCGTCGTGATCACCATGGTGCTCGTGATGGTGTGCATCGTCAGCCTTGCCGAAACGCTCCTCACCATGGAAGACCAGGAAGTACATACGGAACGAGTAGAAGGCAGTTACGAAGACACCAGCCAGTACGGCGAAGTAGGCAAAGCCGGCACCAGGGATATGCGAGAGCGCCACCGCTTCGATAATCGAATCCTTGGAATAGAAGCCGGAGAGGAATGGCGTACCAATCAGCGCCAACGAACCAATCAGGGAAGTAATCCAGGTAATCGGCATGTATTTGCGCAGGCCACCCATGTTACGGATGTCTTGATCGTGGTGCATACCAATGATCACCGAACCGGCGGCAAGGAAGAGCAGTGCCTTAAAGAAGGCGTGCGTCATCAGGTGGAAGATCGCCACGGAATAGGCAGAGGCCCCCAGCGCGACGGTCATATAACCAAGCTGGGACAGTGTCGAATAGGCCACGACGCGCTTGATATCGTTCTGGATAATGCCGAGGAAGCCCATGAACAAAGCTGTAATGGCACCAATCACGATGACGAACGAGAGCGCAGTGGTGGACAACTCAAATAGCGGCGACATCCGGGAGACCATGAAAATGCCGGCAGTAACCATCGTTGCGGCGTGAATCAGCGCGGAAATCGGAGTCGGGCCTTCCATGGAGTCAGGCAGCCAGACATGTAGTGGAACCTGAGCCGATTTGCCCATGGCGCCGATGAACAGGCAGATGCAGGTGGCGGTCATCAGCGACACGGTGGCCCATTCGCGACCGGCGAACAGGTTGATCGTCGTATCGACGAGGCCGGGCGCCTTCTCGAAGACCGTCGCGTAATCGAGCGAGCCGGTATGGGCCAGGACCAGGCCAATGCCCAGGATGAAGCCAAAGTCGCCAACACGGTTAACCAGGAAAGCCTTCATGTTGGCGAAGATCGCCGTTGGGCGGGTGTACCAGAAACCGATCAGCAGATAGGAGACCAGACCCACAGCTTCCCAGCCGAAAAAGAGCTGCATGAAGTTGTTGCTCATCACCAGCATCAGCATGGAGAAGGTGAACAACGAGATGTAGCTGAAGAAGCGGTTGTAACCTGGATCTTCCTGCATGTAACCGATGGTGTAGATATGCACCATCAGCGACACAAAGGTGACCACCAGCATCATTGTGGTGGTAAGCGTATCAATAAGGAAACCAACTTCAAATTTATATTCGCCGCTGGTCAGCCAAGTGTAAACCGCACCGTTGTAGGTATGGCCGGCTTGGACATCCTTGAAGATGATGAGCGAAGCGATAAAGGCGATGGCAACGCCGGCGATGGTTGCCGTATGTGCCACCCAACGCGGAATGATCCGACAAAATAGACCGGCGATCATGGCACCGATCAACGGAGCCAAAGGTACCAGCAGATAGAGTTTTTGCATTTCCATGTTTAACCCTTCAGGCTGCCTAGGTCATCCACATGGATGCTCTTGAGGTTGCGGAATAGCACGATCAGGATGGCCAGACCAATGGCCGATTCAGCAGCGGCGACAGTCAGGATGAAGAAGACGAAAATCTGGCCGGAGAGGTCCTGAAGATAGTGGGAAAAGGCCACGAAATTCATATTGACCGCTAGCAGCATCAATTCGATAGCCATCAGCAACACCAGCAGGTTCTTCCGGTTCAGGAAGATGCCGACGACGCTGATTGCGAACAGAATCGCGCCCAGAATCAAGAAATGCGAGAGTGACAGAGTGAGCATAGTCTTCCCTGGGTTCAGTCTTTTTCAACCGGCATCTGCAGGACGCGGACGCGATCCTTCGCCTTGACGAAGACCTGCTGATTCGGGTTGGTGTACTTGGACTTCTTCGGACCGCGGTAAGTCAGCACGATCGCAGCGATCATACCGACCAACAGGATGAGTGAAGCCAATTCAAACGGATAGACATAGTCGCTAAACATCAGCGCGCCAATGGCCTTGGTATTGGAGATCCCGGCCGGCAAGACGACTTCAGTTGCCGGAACCTGGAAGTACTTGCTACCGAGCACCAGTCCCATTTCCATGACCATCAACAGACCAAGCAAAGCGCCGAGTGGTAGATAGTTCCAGAAGCCTTGGCGAATCCGGTCGAGATTGATGTCGAGCATCATCACGACAAACAGGAAGAGCACCATGACCGCACCAACATAGACAAGGATGATGGCGATTGCCAGAAACTCCGCCTGTAGCAGCGCCCAAATGCCGCCGCATGTGAAGAAGGCGAGAATCAGATGCAACGCGGCGTGCACCGGATTGCGGGCAGTGATCACGCGAAGGCTCGCGAAGACCAGTATTGCCGACAGGAAATAGAAAACCGCAGTTTGAAAATCCATCGCTAGCACCTGTTATCGGTAAGAAGCATCAAGCTCGCGATCTTTTGCGATTTGATCTTCGTAGCGGTCGCCGTTAGCCAGCAACATCTGCTTGGTGTAGTACAAATCACCACGCTTCTCGCCGTGATATTCGAAAATCCGCGTTTCGACGACCGCATCAACCGGGCATGCTTCTTCGCAGAAACCGCAGAAGATGCACTTAGTCAGATCGATGTCGTAGCGTGTCGTGCGACGGGAACCATCATCACGCGGCTCAGCCTCGATAGTAATGGCCAGCGCCGGGCAGATCGCTTCACACAGCTTGCAAGCGATGCAACGCTCTTCACCATTCGGATAGCGACGCAGAGCGTGCAAACCACGAAAACGGAAGCTCTGTGGCGTTTTTTCTTCCGGATACTGGACGGTGATCTTGCGGGCAAAGAAATACTTGCCCGTCACCGACATCCCCTTCAACAATTCCTTGAGGAAGAGGCTGTTGAAGATTTCCTTCATCGAACCCATGAGTCTCTCCTCACTTCCAGATATTCAGTGGCGACATCATCCAGACGCCGACGACAACCAGCCAGATCAGACAGATCGGCAAGAAAACTTTCCAGCCCAAGCGCATCAACTGGTCATAGCGGTAGCGCGGGAAAGTCGCCCGGAACCACAGGAACAGGAAGAGGATGGCCGACATTTTGACGAAGAGCCAGAGAATGCCATCGGGCAGGAAGCTGACCGGCGACAACCAGCCGCCTAGGAACATGATGGCAGTCAATGCGGAGACCAGGATCATGTTGGCGTATTCAGCCAGGAAGAAGACCGCGAAGGCCATCCCGGAATATTCGACGTGGAAACCGGCAACGATTTCGGATTCGCCTTCGGCGACGTCGAACGGGGCCCGGTTGGTTTCAGCGACGCCAGAAATCAGATAGACCAGGAACATCGGGAACAGCGGCAACCAGTTCCAGGACAGGAAGCTCAGCCCCCAGTCAGCGAAGCGGCCTTGGTTCTGGACATTGACGATCTCGACCAGATTCAAGCTGTTGGACACCATCAGCACGCAGATCAGCGAGAAGCCCATCGAGATTTCGTAGGAAACCATCTGGGCTGCAGAGCGCATGGCACCGAGAAACGCATACTTGGAATTCGATGCCCAACCGGACAGGATGATCCCGTACACACCCATCGAGGTAATGGCCATGATGTACAGCAGGCTGGCATCGATATTCGCCAGAACCAGTGAGTCGGTGAAGGGCACTACCGCCCAGGCGGCCAGCGCCGGTGCAATGGCCAGCATCGGGGCAATGATGAAAATGCCCTTGTTGGCGCCGCTGGGAACGATGATCTCCTTCATCAGCAGCTTCAGGCCGTCGGCGATCGGCTGGATCAGGCCCCACGGACCAACCCGGTTAGGACCGATACGCACCTGCATGTAGCCAATGACCTTGCGCTCAAAGTAGGTCAGATAAGCCACGCCGAGCATCATCGGGGCAACGATCAGGACGATCTTGATCAGGGTCCAAACCGCCGGCCAGGCGCCACCAAAAATCCCGGTGCCAAAGTTCATCAGTGCGTCCATTTATGCACGCTCCACAGAAATCGAGCCAAACATGTCGCCCAGCATCACAGTACTCGCATGCGCCGCCGAAACACGAACGCAACCGGCCGGTACATTGTTGTCGACCTTGGCGACCAACACTGCCTCGCCGGCCCCCTGTCTGACGCGAACCAGGGCATTCTCGGCAATACCGATCTGAGCCAGGGTCTGCTCGCTGATGCGGGCGGTCGGCGCGACTGCATCTGCCGTCTGCTGCAATGCAGGAGCGCGGCGGGCCATCGGGTCGGCAAAGTTGATCGGCACATCGGCAATCCGCTGCAGACCGTTTGCGACAACTGACGGAAGGGTGATCGCAACGCCGTTCAGTTCGTTATTTAGACCAGTTACGAATTCGCATCCCTTACCGAGTACTTCGTCGCGAATTTCTTCGCTGGAGGTATAACCAAAGCCGTCGAGATTCAGCACATTGCCGAGAACACGGAGCAGTTTCCAAGCCGGGCGGGCATCGCCTCGTGCCTTGACCACCCCATTGAAACTCTGGACACGACCTTCGGTATTAATGAATGTGCCCGAGGTTTCGGTGTAGGGAGCAATCGGCAGCATCACATCGGCAAATTTCAGAGCAGGCGCGTGCTTGAAGGCGGACATGTAGACCACCAGGCTAGCCTGCTTCAGGGCGCCCATAACCAATTGGGGGTTGGCGCAATCCAACTCCGGTTCAACCCCCATCAGGACGTAAGCCTTGCGGGGCTGCTCGAACATCTGACGGGCGTTGGCGACAGAGGGCAGTGCCGAGGCAACGTAACCACCGATTGTATTCGCGCCTTCGCCGAGGAAACCGACGACCGCTCCGGTAAGCTTGCCAAGCGCAAGCGCCAAAGCATGCAATTGCGTAGCGTCAGTAGATTGAGTTGCCACATTACCGAGGAAGACGGCACGTTTTTCGCCATCGACCAGGCTCTGAGCAATTTTTTTGCTGGTCTCGCAAATCACAGCCGATTCGACACCAAGCGGTATTGTGACGCCCTTGATTTCAGCTGCGGCCTTGACGACAGCAGCTAGCGCACCAGCCAGCTGGGACGGTGCCACAATCAGGCGGGCGTGGAAGTTGATAAGTTGATCGTCACCGGTCACTGACAGCAGGCTGACCTTGGTGAATTTCTTGGCTGCCTGACGTAGGCGCTGAGCGATCAGCGGATGATCCTTGCGCAGGAAAGAGCCAACGACCAAAGCACCGTCAAGATCCTTGATCTCCGCAAGGCGCATGCCCAGCCAAGGCGTGCCGGCGCGCTTGAAATCGGAAGAGAAATCACTCTGGCGGGGGCGGAAATCCATATTGCCACTGCCCAGCCCCTTCATGACCTTGCCAAGCAGGAAGAGTTCTTCGAGCGTCGAACTTTGGGCAGCCAGTGCGGCCAGCGCATCGCCACCTTGTTCGCGGGCAACGTCCTTCAGGCCGTGAGCAACGTAGTCAAGTGCGACGTTCCAGTCGACTTCCTTCCACTCGCCGCCCTGCTTGACCATTGGTTTGGTCAGGCGTTCGTCGGAGTTCAGGGCCTGATAGGAGAAACGCTCCTTGTCGGAGATCCAGCACTCGTTTACTTCTTCGTTTTCGCGCGGCAGGACGCGCATCACGTTGTCGTGCTTAACCTGGACAACCAAGTTGGCTCCGACGGAATCGTGCGGGCTAACCGACTTGCGGCGCTGCAGTTCCCAGGAACGGGCGGTGTAACGGAAAGGCTTGGAGGTCAGCGCGCCAACCGGGCAGAGGTCAATCATATTGCCCGACAATTCCGAGTCGACCGTACGACCGACAAAGGTCATGATCTCGGAATGCATGTTGCGGTTGGCCATGCCAAGTTCCATGATGCCGCCGATTTCCTGACCGAAGCGAACGCAACGGGTGCAGTGAATGCAGCGGCTCATCTCTTCCATGGAGATCAGCGGGCCGACACTCTTGTGGAAAACGACGTGCTTTTCTTCGGTGTAGCGGCTCTTCATCGGGCCGTAGCCGACCGACATGTCCTGCAACTGGCACTCGCCGCCCTGATCGCAGATCGGACAATCCAGCGGGTGGTTGATGAGCAGGAATTCCATCACCCCCTTCTGCGCCTTGACGGCCAGTTCGGAGTGGGTAAATACCTTCATGCCATTGGTCACCGGCGTTGCGCAGGCCGGCAACGGCTTCGGTGCCTTCTCTACCTGCACGAGACACATGCGGCAGTTGGCGGCAATCGAAAGTTTCTTGTGGTAGCAGAAATGCGGAATGTAAACGCCCACCTGCTGCGCGGCATCCATCACCGTGCTGCCATCGGGCACTTGCGCCTTTTTGCCGTCGATCTCGATTTCTAGCATGTCGCTACCTTGTAGCCTGACTTTTCGTCGTTAATATCGTTACAACCCGTAGCCATCAGGCCGGAATCTTGTGGAAGCCACTGCCTGCCCATTGCACATCCTTGGGAACCAGACAGGTCTTGTTTTCAATGTGGTACTCGAATTCCTTGCCGAAGTGCTTGATGAAGCTCTGCACCGGGAAGGCTGCCGCATCGCCGAGCGCACAGATGGTGCGACCGGCAATATTGCCGAGCACACTGTTCAGCAGATCGAGGTCTTCGGGCTTGCCGAGACCGTTCTCGATGCGATGCACGACCTTGTACATCCAGGCCGTACCTTCGCGGCAGGGGGTACATTGGCCACAGGACTCTTCGTAATAGAAGAAGGACAGACGCTCAAGCGCCTTGACCATGCAGACCGTTTCATCCATCACGATGACCGCACCGGAACCGAGCATCGAACCGCCCTTGCTGATCGAGTCGTAGTCCATGGTGCAATCCATGATCACTTCGCCCGGCATGACCGGGGCTGACGAACCGCCAGGAATGACCGCCTTCAACTTGCGCCCGCCACGCATCCCGCCGCACATTTCGAGCAGGGTCGAAAAGGGGGTACCGAGCGGAATTTCGTAGTTGCCTGGGCGATTGACGTGGCCGGAAACCGAGAACAGCTTGGTACCGCCATTGTTCGGCTTGCCCAGATTCAGGAACTCTTCGCCACCCATCTTCAGAATGAAGGGAATGGCAGCAAAGGTTTCGGTATTATTGATCGTTGTCGGCTTGCCGTACAGACCGAAGGATGCCGGGAACGGCGGCTTGAAGCGCGGCTGGCCCTTTTTGCCTTCGATGGACTCAAGCAACGCGGTTTCTTCGCCACAGATATAGGCACCGTAGCCATGGTGCGCGAAGAGTTCGAAATCAAATCCCGAACCGAGAATGTTCTGGCCGATGAATCCAGCAGCACGTGCCTCATCCAGCGCCTCTTCAAAACGCTTGTATTCTTGCCAGACTTCGCCGTGCACATAGTTATAGCCGCGATTGGCGCCCATCGCGTAGGCGGCGATCGCCATGCCTTCGATGACGGAATGCGGGTTGAAGCGCATGATGTCGCGGTCCTTGAAGGTCCCCGGTTCACCTTCGTCGGTATTGCAGACTACGTACTTGTCACCTGGGAAGGAGCGTGGCATGAAGGACCACTTCAGGCCAGTCGGAAAGCCGGCGCCGCCACGACCTCGCAATACCGATTTTTTGACTTCGCTGATGACGTCTTCCTGGGTCATCTTGCTTTCCAGGATGCGCTTCAACTGCGCATAGCCACCACGCGCCACGTAATCCTTGAGGTGCCAGGTATTGTCGCCATCCAGGCCTTCCATCAGGACACCGTTGATCGAACCAAGCATGGCCATTATTTGCACTCCTCAAGCAGCTTGTCGATCTGTTCCGGGTGCATGTGGCTGCACATCGAGCGGTTGTTGACGATGAAGACCGGCGCATCACCGCAGGCCCCCATGCATTCGCCTTCCTTCAATGTGAATTTGCCGTCCGGTGTCGTTTCACCGTAGCCAACACCCAGCTTCTGCTGTAGATATTCGCCGGCATGGTAGCCGCCCGACAGCGCGCAAGGCAGGTTGGTACAGACCGTGATCTTGTACTTGCCGACCGGCTTCAGGTCATACATGTTGTAGAAAGAGGCCACTTCGTAAGCCGCCATCGGCGGCATACCAAGATAGTTGGCAACGGCCTCGATGGACTCGGGGGCCAGCCAGCCTTTTTCTTCTTGGGCGTGAGCGAGACAGGCCATCGACGCCGATTGTTTTTGATCGGCGGGGTACTTGGCGACCTCGCGGGCAAACTTCTGGAGGGTTTCAGCGGAAAACATCAGCGGTCAATCTCGCCAAAAACAATATCTTGGGAACCGATAATCGTAACGACGTCGGCAATCATGTGGCCTCTGGACATTTCATCCAGACCGGCCAGGTGGACAAAGCCCGGCGCACGAATCTTCATGCGGTAAGGCTTGTTGGCACCATCGGAAACAAAGTAGATGCCGAACTCGCCCTTGGGATGTTCGACTGCCGCATAAGCCTCGCCTGCCGGGACATGGATACCTTCGGTGAAGAGCTTGAAGTGGTGAATCAACTCCTCCATGTTGGTCTTCATGTTTTCGCGCGGCGGCGGCGCCACCTTGTTGTTGTCTGTAATCACCGGGCCAGGATTCTTGCGTAGCCAGGCGATACATTGCTTGATGATGTTGTTCGACTGGATCATTTCTTCCATACGAACCAAGTAGCGGTCATAGCTATCGCCATTGACGCCCACCGGCACATCGAAATTGATCTTGTCGTAGGCAGCGTAGGGCTGCTTCTTGCGCAAATCCCAGGCGATGCCGGAACCGCGCAGCATAGCGCCGGTGAAGCCCATCTGCAGGGCCCGCTCCGGCGTCACGACGCCAACATTGACCAGACGCTGCTTCCAGATCCGGTTGTCAGTCAGCAGGGTGTGGTATTCGGAATGGTAAGTCGGGAAGCGATTGGTGAAATCCTCGAGGAAGTCGAGCACTGAACCGCTTCGGTTTTCGTTCTTCTCGGCCGCCTTCTTGGCATTGGTCCAGGTCGATTCCTGATACTGCGGCATGCGGTCCGGAAGATCGCGATAGACGCCACCCGGACGATAGTAGGCAGCGTGCATCCGGGCACCGGAAACAGCCTCGTAGACGTCCATCAGGTCTTCGCGTTCGCGGAAGGTGTAGAGCGCCATGGTCATCGCACCGACGTCCAGCGCATGACAGCCGATCCACAGCAGATGGTTGAGAATACGCGTCACTTCATCGAACATAACCCGGATGTACTTGCCGCGCTCCGGCACTTCGATGCCAAGCAGCTTTTCAGTGGCTAGACAGTAGGCATGCTCGTTACACATCATCGAGACGTAGTCGAGACGATCCATATAGGGCACAGACTGAACCCAGGTCCGGGTTTCGGCAAGCTTCTCGGTCGCCCGGTGTAGCAGGCCGATATGCGGGTCGGCGCGTTGGACGACTTCGCCATCCAGTTCAAGCACCAAACGCAGCACACCGTGTGCTGCTGGGTGCTGCGGACCAAAGTTGAGTGTGAAATTGCGGATGTCAGCCATGAGCGGTATCCCCGAAAGTGTCTTCGCGCACAATGCGCGGGGTGTTTTCGCGCGGCTCGATGGTGACCGGTTGATAGATCACACGAGCCTGATCGGGGTCGTAACGCATCTCGACGTGACCGGAAATCGGGAAGTCCTTGCGGAACGGGTGCCCAATGAAACCGTAGTCGGTCAGGATACGGCGCAGGTCGTCATGACCAACAAAGGCAATACCGTAGAGATCAAAGGCCTCGCGCTCGAACCAGTTGGCACTGGTCCACACGCCGGTAATTGAAGCAACCGACGGAAAGCTCTCATCTTCAGCAAAGACGCGAACACGCAGACGCCAGTTATGCGCTATGGACAGGAGATGGACAACAACGGCGAAACGCTCGCCCTGCCACGCCCCATCACCATAAGTCGAATAATCGACGCCGCAAAGATCGATCATCTCTTCGAAACCGAAAGCCGTCTCGTTGCGCAATGCAGCCATCACGCCAAGGTAGTCGGCCGCGGCGACTTCGATGGTTACTTCACCCAGCGCGAGCTTCAGAGACTTGAGCTTGTCGCCGAAATGCTCCTGCAGGTTTTGACTAAGCGTTTCCAGCTTGGCAGACATATCGAATCAGCCTTGGCAATTAACGAGCAATGGTATTGGTACGACGAATCTTGTTCTGCAACTGAATGATCCCGTAGATCAACGCCTCAGCAGTCGGGGGGCAGCCCGGAACATAGATATCAACTGGAACGATGCGGTCACAGCCGCGCACAACAGAGTACGAGTAGTGGTAATAGCCGCCGCCGTTAGCACAGGACCCCATGGAAATCACCCAGCGCGGCTCGGCCATTTGGTCGTAAACCTTGCGCAGAGCCGGCGCCATCTTGTTGGTCAGCGTACCAGCGACGATCATTACATCGGACTGGCGCGGACTCGGGCGGAAAACAACACCAAAACGATCCAGATCATAGCGGGAAACACCAGCATGAATCATTTCGACCGCACAACACGCCAAACCAAAGGTCATGGGCCACAAAGACCCGGTTCGCATGTAATTAATCAGCTTGTCTGCCGAAGTGGTGACAAAACCTTCCTGGAGAACGCCTTCAATAGCCATTTGCGAGCCTCATTCCCATTCCAGCGCGCCCTTGGCCCAGGCATAGACATAACCAATGACCAGAATGGCAACGAATACCAGCATTTCAACAAAACCGAACATCTTGATCGATTCAGTAGCGACGATATCTTTAAAAATCGACGCCCAAGGAAACAGGAAGGCAATTTCCAAATCGAACAAAATGAAAAGAATTGCAATCAAATAGAAGCGCACATCAAATTTCATGCGCGCATCTTCGAATGCCTCAAAGCCACACTCATAGGGTGATAGCTTTTCCGGGTCCGGACGGCTGGGGGCCAGAATAAAGCCCATAGCAACCGGCAAAACGCCAATTGCAACCCCCACCAGAACGAACATCAGAATTGGAAAGTAGTTTTCCATCATCCGCCGCCAATATTCAGTTTCTTGTTCGAAACAGCGCACCTTACGGCCACTGCCCCAGTTTTTGGTGCCGACGGCGAGACTCGAACTCGCACAGCTTGCGCCACTACCCCCTCAAGATAGCGTGTCTACCAATTTCACCACGTCGGCACGTTCTTTTGATTCACCCGCCGAGGACTTATGCCGGGCAAACCACCTTGCGTTACCTCGGAACATCTTTCGCCTTGGACCCCGCTTCAACAGGAGCAGAAGGCGATTCAGCGCCGGCCGGAGCAGGCTGCGAAACAGGCTGCGATTGTACCGGTTCCTGCATCAGACTGCCAGACGTTTTTGGCTTATTGGACCCGATATAGGCCAATGTCAGACTTGTTACAAAAAAGACGGCAGCCAGAATACCCGTCGTACGACTAAGAAAATTAGCCGAACCGGTTGCGCCAAAAAGACTACCAGAGGCGCCGCTACCAAACGCAGCCCCCATATCCGCCCCCTTGCCATGCTGCATCAATACGAGAACAATAATCACGATCGCCACCAAAATGTGGGCCGTCAGGACAAGAGAAAAAAGCCAGTTCATTTATCAGCCTATCAATTTGCCGCAAGGCAAATCGCCAGAAAATCATCCGCAACCAAGGCAGCACCACCGATCAAACCACCATCGATATCAAGCTGCCCAAACAACTCCACCGCATTCTGTGGCTTGACACTACCACCATACAAAATACGCAAACCATTCGCCACCTGACGATCCTGCGCCGCAATCTGAGCACGGATCGCTGCATGCACCTCTTGAGCTTGCACCGGAGAGGCCGTCACCCCCGTCCCGATTGCCCAAACCGGTTCATAAGCAACCACCGCCGAAGCCATGGCCGCAACACCAGAACAATCCAAGACGGCCGATAACTGACGGGCAATAACAGCACCCGTCAACCCAGCCTCGCGCTCAGCCAGCGTCTCTCCTACACACAAGACAGGCACCAGACCAGCCGTTCGAGCCGCATCGAATTTTGCTGCAACAACCGCATCGGTTTCGCCATACAGCGCACGACGCTCAGAGTGCCCCACCAAGACATAGCGACAACCAAACTCGAGCAACATGGAAGCCGCCACTTCGCCGGTAAACGCACCTGAAGGGTGCTCGCTTACGGACTGCGCCCCCCAAACCAGCGACGACCCTGAGAAAAGCGATTGCACCTGCCCAAGATAAGGATAAGGAGGACACACAGCAACTTCACAAGCCACCCCGGAGACGCCAGCTTTGATACGCTCAAGCAACTCCGCATTCTGCTGAAGGCCGCCATGCATCTTCCAGTTACCTGCAACGAGCTTTCTACGCATGCGCTAGACGATTCTGTTGGCGAAAAACCTTCGGATTATAGCGACCCGAGGATTTTTCGGTCAATACGAATAGCAAAATCAGCAATTCGACTGCGCCGATTCGCGAACCACAGCAGCCAGTTTTTCGGCCGCGCACGCGACCTCTGCGGCATCCTCACCCTCGACCATGACTCTTAGCAGAGGCTCTGTTCCCGAAGCACGCAGCAGCACCCTGCCCCGCCCCTGAAGGCCAGCCTCAGCTTCAGCAAGTGCAGCCACAATCGCTGGATGCTCCTTCCAAGAAAACCCGCGTGACACTGGCACATTGATTAGCCTCTGAGGGTACAAAACCAGGCCACTCAAGACTTGTTTCAGGCTACCTCCCGCCTCACGCAAGGCAGCCAGGACCTGCAATGCCGCGACAATACCGTCCCCCGTCGTGTGGCGATCCAGGGTCAGGATATGACCCGAATTTTCGCCACCGAAGAGCCAACCTTTTTCGTTGAGCATTTCTACGACATAGCGGTCACCAACCGCAGTTCGGGCAAAGGGAATATTCAGCTTGCCGAGTCCATGCTCCAAGGCAAGATTGCTCATCAGCGTGCCGACAACGCCTTTTACAGGAGCACTACGGGCACGACTACGGACGATGGCGTACAGCAACTGGTCGCCGTCGTAGAGATTGCCTTCCGCATCCACCATTTGCAGACGGTCCGCATCGCCATCCAGCGCAATACCGAGGTCAGCGCGATTGGCGAGAACTGCCTCACATAATGCCTTGGGTGCCGTTGCCCCGACCGCATCGTTGATATTCAGGCCATTGGGCTGAACACCGATGCTTACCACCTCAGCACCCAGCTCGTGAAAGACACTTGGCGCAATGTGATAAGCAGCACCATGAGCACAATCGACGACGATTTTCAGCCCGCGCAGATCCATGTCGTTGGGAAAAGTGCTTTTGCAGAATTCGATGTAGCGGCCACGCGCATCCTCAATCCGCCGAACCCTTCCCAAATCCGCCGGTGGCGCACAAACCATCGGCTGATCAATCCCTTCTTCAATGGCACGCTCGACTTCATCCGGCAACTTTGTACCCTGCGCCGAGAAGAATTTAATGCCGTTATCGTAATAGGGATTGTGCGACGCCGAAATGACGATGCCTGCCTGGAGACGCAAGGCACGGGTCAAGTAGGCCACAGCGGGGGTTGGCAAGGGACCAACCAGGCAAACCTCAACGCCAGCCGCAGAAAAACCGGCCTCAAGGGCCGATTCAAGCATGTACCCCGAAAGACGGGTATCCTTGCCGATCAGCACCGACGGGCGGTCTCCAGTCGGCATATCGCTTCGACCAAGCAATGCCTTGCCTGCCGAATAGCCAAGACGCATCACGAAATCGGGCGTTATCGGCGATTGACCAACCCGCCCCCGGACACCATCGGTACCAAAATATTTTCTAGTCACTGCGAAATCCCCTTTTCGATTGCCGACCAGACAGCCAAGGCATCCTTGGTTGCTGCCACATCATGCACACGTAGTATTTTCGCATTTTTTTGTGCCGCAATGAGGGCAGCTGCAACACTGGCAGACAATCGCTCACCGACGGGACGCCCGGTAATTGCGCCTAGCATCGACTTCCTGGAGACGCCAACCAGAATCGGCAGATCACCAACAAGCCCTTCATCCAACCCCCGAAAAAGAGTCAGATTGTGATCCTGAGTTTTACCAAAGCCGAAACCAGGATCGACAATCAGCCGATCTTCGGCGATACCGAAGTACCGACAACGCTGAACAGCGGCCCTCAGGAAGCTTTTAACTTCGCTGACGACATCTTCGTAGGCGGGTGCCTGCTGCATCGTTCCTGGCTCGCCCTGCATGTGCATGAGACATACCGCACAGTCACTGGCTGCCACTACAGCCAGGGCTTCTGGATGAGCCATACCGGTGATGTCGTTAATCATGGTCGCACCAGCCTCAAGCGCCGCATGCATTACAGCAGGTTTGTAGGTATCAACCGATACCGGAACCCCCCACGCTGAAATCTCTCGGAGAACCGGAATCAAACGCCTCAATTCTTCATTCTCGGGCGTCGGGATGGCGCCCGGCCGAGACGACTCGGCACCGATATCGAGAATATCAGCCCCCGCCTCAAATTGATGGTGAGCATGCCTGATAGCCCGATCGACATCACCCACCAAACCATCTCCGGAGAATGAATCGGGTGTCAAATTAACAATCCCCATCAACAGAGGGCGATCAAGGGTAAGCAGAAAATGGCCGCAGCGAATTTTTTTCATGGCTGAAAAACAAAAGGCCGGGAGAGGGCTCCCGGCCAGTTCAAAGATTGAAAATATCAGGCTGGCGCCGTAGCACTTGGCTCGGCTCCCGGTGTATCCGTTGGCGTCGTCGCGCGCGATGCCCCCTGAGACGGCTTTGGCGGACGCGGAGGTTTGCTGGCCATGATGTCATCGATCTGGTCTGCGTCGATGGTTTCCCACTCGAGCAAGGCCTTGGTCATCGCTTCAACCTTGTCGCGATTTTCTTCCAGCAGTTGGCGTGCCAAAGCGTACTGCTGATCGATAATTCGACGAATTTCAGAGTCGACCTTCTGCATGGTCGCTTCGGAAACATTCTTGTGCTGAGTCACCGAGCGCCCGAGGAAAACCTCACCCTCGTTTTCACCGTAGACCATTACACCCAGGTCGGACATGCCATAGCGGGTCACCATGTCACGAGCCATTGCAGTTGCCCGTTCGAAGTCATTCGAAGCGCCAGTGGTCATCTGGTTCATGAACAGCTCCTCTGCAATCCGTCCGCCGAACAGCACGGCAATACGGCTCATCAGGTATTCCCGGTCATAGGCGTAGCGATCCTGTTCCGGCAGCTGCATGGTCAGCCCCAGGGCGCGGCCGCGCGGGATGATCGTCACTTTATGCACCGGATCAGACTTGGGCACCAGCTTGGCAACTACGGCGTGACCGGATTCGTGGTAGGCCGTATTCATCTTCTCGTCTTCAGTCATCACCATGCTGCGGCGCTCGGCGCCCATCATGATCTTGTCCTTAGCCATCTCGAAGTCATCCATATCGACCAGCCGCTTGTTTCGGCGGGCGGCGAACAGGGCGGCTTCATTGACCAGATTGGCCAAGTCGGCACCAGAGAAGCCAGGCGTACCGCGAGCGATGACGTCAGCCTTGACGTCGCCGGCGATGGGCACCTTGCGCATATGAACCTTGAGGATTTCCTCACGGCCGCGGATGTCAGGCAGCGGCACGACGACCTGGCGGTCGAAGCGGCCCGGACGCAGCAGAGCCGGATCGAGAATATCCGGACGGTTGGTCGCAGCAATGACGATGATGCCGGTATGGCCTTCGAAACCATCCATCTCAACCAGCAACTGGTTCAAGGTCTGCTCACGCTCGTCGTTGCCACCACCCAGACCAGCACCACGATGACGACCGACCGCATCGATTTCATCAATGAAGATGATGCATGGCGCGTGCTTCTTGGCGTTTTCGAACATGTCGCGAACGCGAGCAGCACCAACACCGACGAACATTTCAACGAAGTCGGAACCAGAAATGCTGAAGAACGGCACCTTGGCTTCGCCCGCAATAGCCTTGGCGAGCAGCGTCTTGCCAGTACCCGGGTTGCCGACCATCAACACGCCCTTGGGAATGCGGCCACCGAGTTTCTGGAACTTGGAGGGATCACGCAGGAAATCGACAATTTCCTGAACTTCCTCCTTGGCTTCGTCACAACCGGCCACATCAGCAAAAGTGATGATGTTGGTCGACTCATCCATCATCCGAGCCTTCGACTTGCCGAACGAGAAAGCCCCGCCCTTGCCGCCGCCCTGCATCTGGCGCATGAAAAAGACCCAGACGCCGATCAACAGCAGCATCGGGAACCAGCTGACGAAGAGGTTCATCAGGAATGAAGGCTCTTCTTCCGGCTTGGCTTCAATCTTGACGCCATTCTTCAGCAGATCGGAGACCAGCCAGAGATCGGGCGGCGCATAGGAGGTAATGCGCTTGCCTTCGCTCGTTGTCGCCTTTAGCGTGCGGCCTTCCATGACCACCTTGGAAATACGGCCAGCCTTCACTTCCTCGATGAATTGAGAGTATTCGACGGCACCGGTCGCAACCTGACGGTTGTTAAACTGATTAAAGACCGTCATCAGTACAAGACCAATGACCAGCCAGATTGCGAGGTTTTTGAACATGTTGTTCAAGCTTGCTCTCCTTCTACTGCATCGAGCGACAAAAATTACATTCTAAACAAAAGTCTCAGCGCAATGTGCGCCCGAGCAAATAAAGCTCGGGGCTACGGTCGCGTGACGCATCGGGTTTTCTTACCGCGACAGTCTTGAAGGTCGCACGCATCTGCCCCAAAAATGTCTCGTAATCTGTTCCCTGAAAGACTTTGACCAGAAAAGCTCCCTCTGGTTTCAGGTGAGCCCGCGAAAACTCCAGGCCCAACTCGGCCAGATGCATGATGCGCGCCTGATCGACAAGGGGGACTCCTGACATATTGGGGGCCATATCCGACATTACAAGCCCCACCCGACGCTCACCCAGCTTTTCTTCCAGTTGCTGCAGCACGTCGTCCTCACGAAAATCACCCTGAATGAACTGAACGCCATGAATTGGCTCCATCTCCAGCAGGTCAAGGGCAAACACGAGGCCACCATCACCAACTCGCTTGACGGCGACCTGTGACCACCCTCCCGGCGTGGCCCCGAGGTCGACCACGACCTCGCCAGGCTTGAGTAGCTTGTCTTTGTCGTCCATCTCCATCAGCTTGAAAGCGGCACGGGAACGCCATCCCTCTTTCTTTGCGAGCTGCACGTAGGTGTCGTTGATATGCTCACGCATCCAAGCTTTGCTGGTTCTGGTTCTTTTCATTCGGTAAAATGCCGTTTTTGAAAGGTTTACTATGCTGCAATTATCATCTGCCCAGCGCTCTGAACTGCGCGCCCAGGCACATAATCTGAATCCCGTCGTGTCAATTGCTGAAAATGGCCTCACCGAGGCCGTCCTCAAGGAAATTGATCTCAATCTTCGGGCCCACCAACTGATCAAAATCCGCGTCTATGGCGACAGCCGGGAAAATCGGATCGCCTATTACGAGCAGATTTGCGCCCAGCTGGATGCCGCTCCGGTCCAACACATCGGTAAGTTGCTGGTCGTTTTTCGCCCGGCACCCATCGAAAAATCTGCCGCCGATGCCAAAAAAAGTCAAAACTCGCGCCGCCCAGCCTCCGAACCACGCAAGACCAAGCGCGCCCACCAGGGCTGATCACCTCAGCCCTCGACCACTCCAGACAACGAGCCACAGGCCCAGCAGACTCTGCATCAGGTAGAGGATGCTGGAAATGCCATGCCAAGCGGCAAAGCGATCGCGCAAAACGCTCTCCATGACCTCGCGCGGCAAGGCATCAACCTTTAGTTGCGCCATTAGCGGCTGAATACCGAACTGACTGGCTGCAACCATCGTTGCCATCAAAATCACCAGCCAGAACACGGCCCGCTTGAAAACCTGCCCACCCCAACGGGTGATCAGAAAAATTACCAAGTAAGCCGCAATCCCCAGGCCGACCCAGCCAATTAATGCGAATAGTTTGCCGGCCACCATACCGGCAAGTTGGCGGTCGCCAAGACTGGAAAACAACACAGGCGCCACCAGATAGCCAATCGCCCACAAGCCGCCAACCCACAGGGCAATGACTGCGAGGTAGAGCGCCTCCGCCAGTTTACGCACTGAATTATTCGTAGCGAACGTCGATGATTTCGTATTCGCGGATACCGCCCGGCGCCTGCACCTGGGCGATATCGCCGGCATACTTGCCAATTAGCGCACGCGCCATCGGCGAATTTACCGAAATCTTGCCGGCCTTGATATCGGCCTCATCTTCCCCGACGATCTGGTAGGTCACGCTATCACCGGAATCCTGATCTTCTAGCTCGGCCGTCGCGCCGAACACACAGCGCCCATCGGCATCAAGTAGTTTCGGGTCAATGATCTGGGCGTTCGACAGCTTGCCCTCGACCTCCTGGATGCGCCCTTCAATAAAGCCCTGGCGCTCCTTGGCCGCATCGTATTCGGCATTTTCGGAGAGGTCACCATGCGAGCGTGCCTCGGCAATCGCGCCGATTACCCAAGGACGATCGACGGTCTTCAAGCGATGCAGCTCTTCACGCAACTTCTCGGCGCCAGCCACGGTCAGCGGAACTTTGCTCATATTATCTTCCAGCAAAAGCAAAACCGCCGGCGCCCGAAACAGGGGCTACCCGGCGGTTCAGGTTGGTCTTAGTGAAGCTGCTCGTGCAGCGCCTGAATCGGATACACCACGAGCTCCCCGAGATGACGGATGCCTTCGGCTGCCGCCTCGGCACCCCAGATCGTCGTGTACATCGTCACGCGAGCCTGCAGTCCGGAAGTCCGGATGGAACGCGAGTCGTTGATCGCCTGACGCTTTTCTTCCACCGTGTTGATGATCAAGGCAATCTCGTTGTTCTTGATCATGTCGACGATGTGCGGACGCCCTTCGGTAAATTTATTAACCGTTTGCACTGGCAGACCAGCCGCTTCGATCGCATGGGCCGTTCCGCGCGTGGCAACCAGATGGAACCCGGCCTCGCTCAGGTGACGGGCGATCTCGATGGCCTTGGCCTTGTCGCTATCCTTGACCGACAGGAAAACCTTCCCGGCACGCGGCAGTTTGACGCTGGCCGCCAGTTGCGACTTGACGAAGGCTTCGGCAAAAGTAACGCCAACACCCATGACTTCACCGGTCGACTTCATTTCTGGACCAAGAATGGTATCGACGCCCGGGAACTTGACGAAGGGGAAGACAGCTTCCTTGACCGAGAAATACGGCGGCACAACCTCAGCCGTCACGCCCTGATCCTTCAGACTGCGCCCAGACATGCAGCGGGCGGCAATCTTGGCCAGTTGCAGGCCGGTCGCCTTGGAAACGAAAGGCACGGTACGCGAGGCACGCGGGTTCACCTCAAGCACGTAAACTTCTTCGTCCTTGATTGCGAACTGGACATTCATCAGGCCACAGACGTTCAGTGCCTTGGCCATCAGTTTGGTCTGACGACGCAGTTCGTCCTGCACGGCCTTACCAAGCGAATACGGCGGCAGCGAGCAGGCAGAGTCACCGGAGTGCACACCGGCCTGTTCAATGTGTTCCATGACGCCACCGATGATCACCTCATCGCCGTCGGAGAGCGCATCGACGTCGACTTCGCAGGCGTCGTTCAGGAAGCGGTCGAGCAGCACCGGCGAATCGTGCGAAACCTTGACGGCTTCACGCATGTAGCGCTCAAGATCCTTCTGCTCATGGACGATCTCCATGGCACGCCCACCCAGCACGTAGGACGGACGGACAACCAGCGGATAACCGATTTCCTGCGCCAGACGCAAGGCATCTTCCTCGGTACGCGCCGTGCGGTTCGGCGGCTGCTTGAGCCCGAGTTCATGCAAAAGCTTCTGGAAGCGTTCGCGGTCTTCGGCCACATCGATCGATTCCGGACTGGTACCAATGATAGGTACGCCGTTGGCTTCGAGGGCCAGCGCGAGCTTCAACGGCGTCTGGCCGCCGTACTGAACGATGACGCCGACCGGCTTCTCGATGGCGACGATTTCCAGCACATCTTCCAGCGTCAGCGGTTCGAAATACAGGCGATCGGAGGTGTCGTAGTCTGTGGACACAGTTTCCGGATTGCAGTTAACCATGATGGTTTCGTAACCATCCTCGCGCATCGCCATGGCGGCATGCACGCAGCAGTAATCGAATTCAATGCCCTGGCCGATGCGGTTCGGACCACCGCCCAGCACCATGATTTTCTTCTTGTCGGTCGGATTGGCCTCGCACTCGTCCTCGTAGGTCGAGTACATGTAGGCGGTATCGGTCGAGAACTCTGCCGCGCAGGTATCGACACGCTTGTAGACTGGACGGACACTCAGCGCGTGACGGCGATTGCGGAATTCGGTTTCGGTCGTTTTCAGCAGGTAGGCCAGACGACGGTCAGCAAAACCCTTACGCTTCAAGTAACGCACTTCTTCTGCGGTCAGCGAGGAAAATTCGCGTTTTTCGACGGCCAGTTCGAGGTCGACGATTTCCTTGATCTGAACGAGGAACCACGGATCGATCTTGGTCAGTTCAAAAACGCGCTCGACCGACATGCCGATACCGAAAGCATCGGCGACGTACCACAGGCGATCCGGGGTCGGACGGGCCAGCTGCTCGTCGATCGTGGCCGGATCAACAGTTTTCAGGTTGAAGCCGTCAACGCCGACTTCCAGTCCGCGCAAGGCCTTCTGCAGAGACTCCTGGAAAGTGCGGCCGATGGCCATCACTTCGCCGACCGACTTCATTTGCGTGGTCAGCGTGTTGTCGGCCTGCGGGAACTTCTCGAAGGCAAAACGCGGCACCTTGGTGACGACGTAGTCGATCGACGGCTCGAAGGAGGCCGGCGTCTTGCCGCCGGTGATGTCGTTGGACAGCTCGTCCAGCGTATAACCCACCGACAGCTTGGCGGCAATCTTGGCGATCGGGAAGCCGGTCGCCTTGGAGGCCAGCGCCGACGAACGCGAGACGCGCGGATTCATTTCGATGACGATCATCCGACCGTCCTTCGGGTTGATCGAGAACTGGACGTTGGAGCCGCCGGTGTCGACGCCGATCTCGCGCAGCACGGCGATCGAGGCGTTGCGCAGGATCTGGTATTCCTTGTCGGTCAGCGTCTGGGCCGGCGCGACGGTGATCGAGTCGCCGGTATGGACGCCCATCGGATCGAGGTTCTCGATCGAGCAGATGATGATGCAGTTGTCCGCCTTGTCGCGGACGACCTCCATCTCGTATTCCTTCCAGCCGAGCAGCGATTCTTCGATCAGCAGTTCGTTGGTCGGCGAGGCTTCGAGACCGCGCTTGCAGATAGTCTCGAACTCTTCCATGTTGTAGGCAATGCCGCCACCGGTGCCGCCGAGCGTAAAGGACGGACGGATGATGGTCGGGAAGCCGATCATCGCCTGCACCTGGTAGGCCTCTTCCATGCTGTGCGCGGTAGCCGATTTGGCGGAACCGAGACCGATCTTGGTCATCGCATCCTTGAACTTCTGACGGTCCTCGGCCTTGTCGATGGCTTCCTTGGAAGCACCGATCAGCTCGACATTGAACTTGGCCAGCACGCCTTCGCGGTCGAGGTCGAGCGCGCAGTTCAGCGCGGTCTGGCCGCCCATGGTCGGCAGCAGCGCATCCGGACGTTCCTTCTCGATGATCTTGGCGACAACCTGCCAGGTGATCGGCTCAATGTAGGTGACGTCGGCCATTTCCGGGTCAGTCATGATCGTCGCCGGATTGGAGTTAACCAGGATGACCTTGTAGCCCTCTTCGCGCAGGGCCTTGCAGGCCTGGGCGCCGGAATAGTCGAATTCGCAGGCCTGACCGATGATGATCGGGCCGGCGCCAATAATCAAAACACTTTTTATGTCTGTACGTTTCGGCATTTCTTTACTCTCGCCTTATTTCGCCGGCTGCAGCGCGGCAACACCACGCGTCATGGCGTCGAGGAAGCGGTCAAACAGGTAGGCCACATCGTGCGGGCCCGGGCTGGCTTCTGGGTGCCCCTGGAAGGAGAAGGCCGGCACGTCGGTGCGGGCGATACCTTGCAGCGAACCATCGAACAGCGAGACGTGGGTGACACGCAAATTACTCGGCAGCGAATCGCCATCCACGGCAAAACCGTGGTTCTGGCTGGTAATCAGCACCTGGCCTGTATCCATGTCCTTGACCGGATGGTTGGCGCCGTGGTGACCAAACTTCATCTTCATCGTCTTAGCGCCGGAAGCGAGGGCCAGCAACTGGTGACCGAGGCAGATGCCAAAGGTCGGCACGCCGCGATCAAGGAACTCACGGATGGCGGCAATGGCGTAATCGCAAGGTTCCGGGTCACCCGGGCCATTGGACAGAAAGACGCCATCCGGTTTCATGGCCAGCACGTCGGCCGCCGGCGTTTGCGCCGGCACAACGGTCAGCTTGACACCGCGCTGGGCCAGCATGCGCAGGATATTTTTCTTGACGCCGAAATCGTAGGCAACCACATGGAAGCGTGGCGCCGGGCCTTGTTCATAGCCCTTCAGCGTCCACTCAGCCTCGGTCCAGGCGTAGCTTTCCTTGGCCGACACAACCTTGGCCAGATCCATGCCATTCAGCCCGGGGAAAGCCTTGGCCAAAGCCAAAGCTTTGGATTCATCGACTTCGCCAGCCAGAATGCAGCCAGCCTGGGCGCCCTTTTCGCGCAGGATGCGAGTCAGTTTGCGGGTATCGATACCGGCAATAGCCACGATGCCATGCTTTTTCAGGTAGGACGACAGGTCGTCCTGGGTACGCCAGTTGGACGCAACCAACGGCAGATCACGAATGACCAGACCAGCCGCGTAATTGGCATTGGATTCAAAATCTTCCGCATTGCAACCGGTGTTGCCGATATGCGGGTAGGTCAGAGTGACGATCTGGCGGCAATAGGAAGGATCGGTAAGGATTTCCTGATAGCCCGACATGGCGGTGTTGAACACCACCTCGCCACTGGTGACACCATCTGCGCCGATGGATTGGCCCTTGAAAACCGTTCCGTCGGCGAGGGCGAGAATGGCGGGAGTAAATGAGGGCAGCAACGACACGACCGGCTCTCCTAGAATTTTCTGCTTATTCATGTGCCAAGCGGGAAGGCTCGCGCCCTCCCGCTTGTGCTTTTTAACCTTACTATTCTAGCCGAAAAGAGCCTTTTCAGGCAAATTCAAGGGATTACACGCGTTTCAACGTAGTGCGCCAGCGAGGGTTTGATCAAGGCCATTTCGTCCGCCAAGGCGGCGTAGAGACGCCGGCAGTTCGCCCAGTCGACATTTTCGACGGTCATCGTCGCCTGTTCGATTTCCATGGCGCGACGTCGCGCGTGCTCAGCGTGAAACATGGCCAGCAAACTTTTCAGCGTGTGGGCGTGCATCCGCGCCTCGTGGGCATCGGTTGCATCGATGGCTTTTCTGACCCGACCCAGATGAACATCCCACTCGGTCAGCAACATGCCGGCCATGGTCGCAAACAACTCCGGCTCCCCAATATCACTCAGCGCAGCCCCCAGATCGAGTTGAGACGAGGTTCCAAAGGCAGGCGAGCCCCGATCAAAGGACTCATCTTCGCCAGAACCGCCTCGGGCACGATCCAGAGCCGCATACAACTCGGCAGAACGCAGAGGTTTGGCGACATAGTCATTCATCCCGGCCTCCAGGCAGCGATCACGATCTGCCGCCATGACGTTGGCCGTCATCGCAATGATGTAGACCGGCTTAAACTCATGCGACACCACCCAGCTCCGCCGCATTTCGCGTGACCGAATCGCCTCGGTCGCCTCGACGCCCCCCATCACCGGCATCTGCATATCCATCAGGATGACGTCGAAATGACCGCTATCAAACAGATCAACCGCTTCAGCCCCATTGTTTGCCAGACTTACCCGATGCGACAAACGCTCCAGAAGCCGGGTAGCAAGCTCCTGATTAACCGGATTGTCTTCAACCAGCAGGATATTGAGCGCGCCGGAAGCATCCTGAGCCACACCACCCAAATCAATTTCGGACAGGACGAACTCACTCAACTCCTGACTACCAGGCCCCTCGGCCAACGCCAAGGCATCGACCAGATCAGCACTACCGATCGGTTTGACCAGGTGAGCAGAAACACCAATTTCGCGCAGACGACCCAAGTCGTGTCGCTGGTTTTCTGTCGTCAGCATGACAATGAGCTTTTCTACCCGAGGGGACTTTCCCCAGGATTCGGCCAGGGCAAACCCCGCCGGCGCATCCATATTGGCATCGGCAAGGACATAGTCGTAGGGGAAATCCAGCGCACGACTTCGTTCCATTGCCGCAACCGCCGCCGGACCATCCGCCACGAGGGAAGCCTGAATGCCAAGCTGCTCGAGGAGCTCAACCAGATATTGCCCAACGGTCGCATTATCCTCGATGACCAAGATGCGCCGACCGCCAAACCTCGCCTCGAAGGGCCTTACCGATGTTGACTCCTCAATCCCGAAACGTCCGGTAAAGGAGAAAACTGAACCCAGCCCGGGCGTACTCTCGAGCCAGATCTTGCCGTCCATCAGCTGAACCAGGCGGGCGCTGATCGCCAGCCCCAGGCCCGTTCCACCAAAGCGGCGAGTAGTAGAAACATCCGCCTGTGAAAACGCCTCGAAGATTGCCTGCTGTTTGTCCGCAGGAACCCCGATGCCGGTATCGCGGATCGAGAACCGGAGATAAACCGAGTGTTCCGTCGACTGATCGACCTCCACCCTGAGTACCACCTCGCCGCGCTCTGTAAACTTGATGGCATTACCGATCAAGTTGATGATCACCTGACGCAAGCGCGTCGGGTCGCCAACGATGCGCGCCGGAACCTCCGGCCGCACGTCAGCCATCAGTTCAAGCCCCTTCTTGTGGGCACTGACGGCAAGAACGCGCACAGCCTCAAGCACAGTGTCCTGCATCGAGAAAACCAGCGACTCGAACTCCATCTTGCCGGCTTCGATCTTCGAGAAATCCAGGATGTCGTTGACGATGGTCAGCAGCGCCTCGGCCGAGGACTTCACCGTTTTCAGATAATGGCGCTGCTCGGCATCGAGTTGCGTATCCAGCGCCAGTTCGGTCATACCGATGATGCCATTCATCGGCGTCCGGATTTCGTGGCTCATATTGGCCAGAAAAGCCCCGCGCGCTTTATTGGCCGATTCGGCAACCTCCTTGGCCGAAATCAATGCCGATTCGGCAGCCTTGACGTCACTGATATCCCGCTGCAGAACCAGCAGCCGGGCCGGCTTGCCTTCTGCATTCCGCGCCGCTACCGCGCCGCGCAGCAGAAACCAGCGCCACTGGCCGTCGCGCGCCTTGAAGCGGCACTCCGCCTGAAAATGACTATCCTGATTCTGGATGTGGGCATCGACCCGAGCCTGCAGCACCCGCAGATCATCGGGATGCACCATGCGCTGCCACTGGATGATCGAGTTATCCAGATCGCCATCGGCATAGCCCAGCATTTCTTTCCACTGACGCCCGGAATCAATGGTGCCGTTTCCGATATTCCAGTCAGTGAGGGCATCACCAGAGAGCTTGGTATGCCAGCCGCTGAGATTGAGCCCGGCATAAGCCCTGTAGGTTGAATCGACTGTGCCAAGCAGCTTTTCGGTGCCATCTGCCAAGGCATGCTGCTGTGCGGCACGCGCCTGCTCGAGCAGCATCCGGAATTGCGGCGCACCTTCGCCGCCGAAGATTTCCTGAAGCTGTTTCGCGAGCAGCTTGGATTTCATGAAGACTAGCGCAGGCCGAGAACGTCCTGCATATCGAACAACCCGCTCTTGCGACCAGCCATGAAACGAGCTGCACGCAGGCTGCCCAAGGCGTAAGGCATGCGGCTGCTGGCCTTGTGGGTGATTTCTACACGCTCACCGATGCCGCAGAACATGACCGTATGATCGCCGACAATATCGCCGCCGCGCACAGTGGCGAAGCCTATAGTTGATGGATCACGTTCGCCGGTCACACCTTCGCGACCATAAACTGCGCATTCTTCAAGATTGCGACCCAGCGCTGAGGCGACTACTTCACCCATGCGCAGCGCGGTTCCTGAAGGCGCATCGATCTTGAGGCGATGGTGCGCCTCGACGATTTCGATGTCGTAACCCTGATTCAAGATGCGAGCAGCCGTTTCAAGCAACTTGAAAGCGACATTGACGCCCACCGCCATGTTCGGCGCAAAAACAACCGGAATATCCTTGGCGGCCTCGGCGATGATGGCCTTGCCATCGGCCTCGAAACCCGTGGTCCCGATGACCATGCCGACACCGGCCTTGCGGCAGAGTTCGAGATGAACCAGCGTACCCTGCGGGCGGGTGAAATCGATCAGGCAATCAATATTCTTCAAGCCGGCAGCAACATCATCGGTCACGACGACATCACAAGGCAAACCGACCAGTTCGCCGGCAGTTTTGCCCAAGGCCGGGCTCCCCGGCACATCAAAAGCTGCGCCCAGAACCAGGCGATCATCCTTCAGCGTTGCCTCGATCAGCATGCGCCCCATGCGACCGCCAGCACCAACGACACCAATACGTGTAGCGCTCATACTTAGAATCCAAACATATTCATGACACGCCGGAAAAAGCTCGGCTCCTCGCGCGGCGGCAGCGGCTTGTCAGCGGCTTCGCCGGACAGCGTACCGAGGTCGACCAGGCGCCCCTTGGCAACCGGTGCATTCAACTCGCCGGCATCGGCCACCGCAACATCGCCATCAACCCGCTCCAGACGTCCTTCGGCATCAAAAAAGACAGCGAGCTTGCGCGACTCGACCCGGCCAGTCTGGCCATTCTGGTAGCGATAGACGTAATCCCAGCGCTGATGATGGAAGATGTCGGCAACCAGCGGCGTTCCCAGCAGGAATCGAACCTGGTCACGCGTCTGACCGGGCTTCAACTGAGAAACCATCTCCTGCGACAGGACATTGCCCTGCTGGATATCGATCTTGTATTCATTGATGAAGCTCGGCTTGTATGAACAAGCGGTAATGAGCGCGCAGGATGCTGCAACGAGCAATAGACGGGAACGACGCATTCGGGTTTCCGGAGTTTCTCAATCGGCTTTGAAGCGGTATATCATACCCGAAATCAGCATTTCGCCTGACCGAACAATTTCTGGAAATTCCACGATGAGCGATCCGCAAAGCCTCAAGAACATGGGGCTTAAAGCCACTTTTCCCCGCCTGAAGATTCTGGAGCTTTTTGAAAAAAGCACCCTGCGTCACATGACGGCTGAGGACGTGTACCGGATGCTGATCAACGAAAACATGGACATCGGCCTGGCCACCGTTTACCGCGTGCTGACCCAGTTCGAACAGGCCGGTCTGCTTGAACGCCATTTCTTCGAATCGGGCAAGGCGGTTTTCGAGATCAATCATGGCAAGCATCACGACCACCTGGTCTGTATCAACTGTGGCCGCGTTGAAGAATTCTACGATCCGGAAATCGAAAAGCGCCAGAACGCCATTGCCAAGGAACGCGGCTTCGCGATTCAGGACCACGCGCTCTATCTGTACGCGCAATGCACCAAGACCGAGTGTCCGCACCGCGACAATCCGGGCAGCAAGTCCTGATTTACTGAACAAGCTCCGTGCCTGATCTTGCTGTTGTTGCCCCGGGGGCTTGGCTGTCCTCGGCGGGAGCCACATTCCTGTTGATTGCCTTGGCCGAATTCGGCGACAAGAGCCAGCTCGTCTGCATGACGCTGGCAGCGCGCCATCGTGGCCTGCCTGTCGTCTTGGGTGCTGTCGCCGCCTTCGCCATTCTCAATCTGCTTGCTGTGCTGTTCGGCGCAGCCGTTGCCGCCTGGTTGCCTGAATGGTTCGTGACGCTGGCCGTCGCCGTGCTATTCACCGTCTTCGGGATCAGCGCGTTGCGCTTTGAGGATGAAGAGGAGGTCGAGGAGGTCGAGGAAAAACCTGGTCACGGCATCTTCGCGACCACTTTTCTGATGATCTTTCTCGCCGAATTCGGTGACAAGACACAGATTGCCGTCGCCGGCATGGGCAGCGCGGCCGATGCCAGCGCCACCTGGGTTGGCGCCACGCTGGCACTGGCCAGCACTTCGCTGCTTGGCGTTTTTGCGGGCCGGCGATTGCTCAACCACCTGCCCCTGAAGTGGATACACCGAATCAGTGGCGTGTTTTTTCTGCTGCTGGCGCTGCTGGCTACCCTGCGCCTGCTTGGCCTGGTTTAGGCTTTTGCCTTTTTGGCTCTTGTGCCAAGAAGTTCGCGGGCGTGCTTGAGCGTAATGTCGGTAATCTCGACACCGCCCAGCATTCGGGCAATTTCCTGAACGCGCCCCGCTTCATCAAGCGGCTGAATGGCGCTCAGGGTCACGCCATCACGCGTTGATTTGCTGACCTGCCACTGCCAGTTGGCCTGCGCTGCCACTTGCGGCAAATGGGTCACACACAACACCTGGCGTTCGCAACCCAGTTCGTGCAACAGGCGACCGACGATCTCGGCAACACCACCGCCAATCCCGACATCGACCTCGTCAAAGATCAGGGTCGGCACGCTGGCCGAACGCGAAGTCAGCACCTGGATAGCCAGGCTGATCCGCGACAGTTCGCCCCCGGAAGCCACTTTGGCCAGCGACTTGGCTTCATTGCCGGCCAGCCCGCCGATACGGAACTCGACCTGCTCCAGACCATAGACCGCACCATCGGCAACCGGCAGCAGGGCAACTTCGAATCTTCCGGAGGAAAGCGCCAATTGACGCATCACTTCGCTGACCGCCAGCCCCATTTCGGCGGCGGCTTTCCTGCGGCCGCCAGAGAGTTTTTCAGCGACCGCGCGATAGGCTGCCTTGGCAGCAGCCACCTTGGTTTCAAGCGCCGCCAGATCAGCCGACTCATCCAGTGCCGCCAGACGCTGCCGCCACCCGGCCAGCAAATCCGGCAACTCGGCCGGCTGGACGCGATATTTACGGGCGTGGGACATGACCGCATCCATCCGGCGCTCAACCTGAGCCAGACGGGCCGGATCAAGATCGACCCGGTCGGTATAGCGACGCAAGGTAGAGACCGCATCGGAAAGTTCTGCCTGCACCGAGCCGATCAGATCGGCCACCTCGGCCAGCGCCGGGTCGTATTCGGCCAAGCTGGCCAGACGGGTTGCCACGCCATCAATCTGGCGCTCACAGGCGGCGTCGTCTTCCGAAAGCACGGCCAGCGCATACTGGGCGCCTTCAATCAGGCTGGCGGCATGACCAAGCCGGCGGTGCTCGACATCGAGCGTGGCCCATTCGTCGTCACCAAAAGCCAGCCCGTCGAGCTCACCGATCTGCCATTGCAGTTGTTCGCGCTCACGCAGCAGGGCATCGGCCCCTTCGCTGGCACTGCGCAAAGCCAGCTCCAGCTCGCGCCAGTTTTTCCAGGCAGTGGCGACTTCAGCGCCCAAGCCACTCAGACCGGCATGCGTATCGAGCAGCACACGCTGGGCCTCGGAACGCAACAACGACTGATGAGCATGCTGGCCGTGAATATCAACCAGCCATTCGCCGACTTCACGCAATTGCTGGACGGTGGCAGGCGAACCATTGATATAGGCCCGCGAACGGCCGCCCGCATCGACGACGCGACGCAGCAGCAGTTCGTCGTCGCCATCCAGATCATTGGCGGCCAGCCAGGTTCGCACCTCTGGCAAACCCGCGATTTCAAAAGTCGCAGCCACCTCGGCCTTTTCACACCCTGAACGAACCACGCCAGCATCGGCCCGCTCACCCAGGGTTAGCGCCAGCGCATCGATCAGGATGGACTTGCCGGCACCGGTTTCGCCGGTCAAGGCGCCAAAGCCGGATAAAAACGAAAGCTCCAACCGGTCGACAATGACAAAGTCTTTAATGGTCAGTTGACGCAGCATCAGGGCCCTTTCGGCCGTTCGCTCCACTGCAGTTTCTGGCGCAGCATGGCGAAATAGCTGTAACCCGGCGGATGCAGGAAACAGATGGTGTGTTCGGAACGACGCAGACGGACACAGTCGCCGCGCTCCAGATCAAGCGTCACCTGACCATCGAAGTGCACCCGCGGATCATCGGCATTGACGATGCGCAGTTCGATGTCCGTGCTGTCATTGACGATGATTGGCCGGTTGGACAGTGCGTGCGGGCAGAGCGGAACCAGCGCGATGCCGGTCAAGGTCGGATTCAGAATGGGACCGCCAGCGGACATCGAATAAGCCGTCGAACCGGTCGGCGTCGAGACGATCAGGCCATCCGAGCGCAGGTTGTAGATGAATTCGCCGTCAATGAACAACTCGAATTCGATCATCCGGCCGATGGCGCCCTTGTCGACAACCACGTCGTTGAGCGCCATGTTTGAGGCGACTTCCTTGCCGTCGCGCGTCACTTCGGCGGCCAGCAGCATCCGGTTTTCCGGGGAAAAGCGGCCATCGAGCAGATCGTCCATGCAAGTAAGCATGTCGTTGCGGGCGATATCGGTCATGAAGCCGAGGCGGCCCTGATTGACCCCAACCAAGGGCACGCAATAGCGCGCCAGCCGGCGCGCGGCATTGAGCATGGTGCCGTCGCCACCGAGCACGATGGCGAGGTCGGCATGGGCACCAATGTCATTGAAGCCACAGGTCACCCAGCGCGACAGATCGACCTTCTTACCGATGTGCTCAGCTGTTTCCCGTTCGATAAAGACGGAGACACCGCGTTCGTATAGATATTCGGCCAGACGGCGCAGAGACTCGGCAATTTCCAGGCTGTGGTATTTGCCGACCAGCGCAATGGTCCGAGGGGAGCGGTAGGAAGCGAAGCCTCTGTTCATGGGGTCGAATTCTTGCATAAAAAACGTCTTGCGGCGCTGGCCCCGGTTTTTTGTACAATCAGCCCATGCTTGATGAACGCGCCCGCACCCTGCTCAAGACCCTGGTCGAACACTATGTTGCTGATGGACAGCCGGTTGGCTCACGCGCGCTGTCCAAGTTTTCCGGCCTCGACCTGTCCCCCGCCACCATCCGCAACGTGATGGCCGACCTCGAGGAAGCCGGCTTCGTCGCCAGCCCGCACACCTCGGCCGGTCGCATTCCGACGGCACGCGGCTACCGTCTGTTCGTTGACAGCCTGCTCACTGTGCAGCCGCTCGAGGCTCGCCAGATGGGCCAGATGGAGGAAGCCCTACACGGCCGCCCCGCCGGCCAGATCATCGCCAGCGCCTCGCAACTGCTGTCCAGCCTGACCCATTTCGCTGGGGTGGTCATCGCACCGCGCCGCCAGAGCAGCCGGATTCGCCAGATCGAATTCCTCAGCCTGTCGGAAAAACGCATCCTGCTGATCATCGTCACCTCTGATGGCGACGTGCAGAATCGCATCGTCACCACCGACAAGGCCTATTCACCGTCCGAACTGGTCAGTGCAGCCAACTACCTGACGCAGAATTTTGCCGGACTTGATTTCGAGCAGATTCGCCATCGCCTGAGCGTCGAAATCAAGCAACTCCGCGACGACATCAAGCCACTGATGACCCTGGCCCTCGATGCCGGCGATGCTGTGATGGCTGAAAACGCCACACCCTACGTCATTTCCGGCGAACGCAACCTGCTCGATGTCGAAGAACTCTCGTCCAACATGAAGCGCCTGCGCGAATTGTTCGACCTGTTCGAGCAACGCTCCAGCCTGATGCGCCTGCTGGAAATCTCCAACAGTGCAGAAGGTGTACAAATTTTCATCGGTGGCGAATCGGGCATCGCCACACTCGACGAATGCAGCGTCATTGCCGCCCCCTACACGGTGGATGGACAAGTCGTCGGCTCGGTCGGCGTCATCGGCCCGACCCGCATGGCCTACGAACGCGTCATCCCCATCGTCGACATCACCGCCCGCCTGCTCTCCAGCGCCCTCTCCTACAAAAACGAGAACTGATGCCCCGCTACCTTCCCGAACCGCCGCACCGTCACGGCAAGCCGGCGACCACTGCTGTCGTCCTGGTCAATCTTGGCACGCCGGAGGCACCGACCGCTCCGGCCCTGAAACGCTATCTCAAGGAATTCCTGTCCGACCCGCGCGTCGTCGAAATTCCCAAACCACTCTGGTGGCTGATCCTCAACGGCATCATCCTCAATACCCGACCCAAGAAGTCAGCCGCCAAATACGCCTCGGTCTGGATGCCGGAAGGCTCGCCACTGCGCGTCCATGCCGAGCGCCAGGCCAAGTTGCTCAAAGGCCTGCTCGGCCAGCGCGGCCATCACCTGACCGTCACTTCGGCCATGCGTTACGGCTCACCGTCGATTCCGGACGTCCTCGCCCATCTGAAGGCCGAAGGCGCCAAGCGCATCCTGCTGCTGCCGATGTACCCGCAATACGCCGCGAGCACAACCGCCACCGTGGTCGACGAAGCAGCCAACTGGCTGACCAAAACCCGCAACCAGCCGGAGATGCGTTTTGTCCGACACTTCCATGACCATGACGGCTACCTGACGGCTCTGGAAAAATCGGTGCGCCAGCACTGGCAGACGAATGGCTCGCTGGGCGATAACGACCGCCTGCTGATCAGTTTCCACGGCCTGCCCAAGCGCAGCCTGGATCTCGGCGACCCGTATTTCTGCGAATGCCACAAGACTGGCCGCCTGCTGGCCGAACGCCTGAACCTGAAGCCTGAACAATTCCAGATCTGCTTCCAGTCCCGTTTCGGCAAGGCCGAATGGCTGCAGCCCTATACGGCGCCAACGCTGCATGAGTGGGGCAGCAAAGGCATCCGCCGCGTCGACATCATCTGCCCCGGTTTTGTCGCCGATTGCCTGGAAACCCTGGAAGAAATCGCCCAGGAAGGCCGCGACGATTTCCTGAAGGCTGGCGGCAAGGAATACCACTACATCCCGGCGCTGAACGAGGACGACGCCTGGATCAAGGCCCTGGCCGACATCACCGAGCAGCATCTGGGCGGCTGGGAAACCAAGACCGCCGTCGACCCGCATGCGCTGGAAACCAGCGCCCGAGAAGCTTTCAAATTCGGCGCCCGGACTTGAAATTCGTCAGATGGCACAAATATCAGGACCACCTGATATTTGGAGTCTGAGATGTCTGAAAGCCTGCACCTCGTCTGCCCGCATTGCGCCGCGGTCAATCGCATTCCGGCAGCAAAACTGGGCGATGCCCCGAACTGCGGCCAATGCAAGCAGCCCCTGTTCACCGGCGAACCGCTGGAGCTGAGCGCGGCCAACTTCGACCGCCACCTATCGCGCAATGACCTGCCGGTGGTCGTCGATTTCTGGGCACCATGGTGTGGTCCATGCCGGACGATGGCGCCGAACTTCCATCAGGCCGCCATCGATCTCGAACCCTACGCCCGACTGGTCAAGGTCGATACCGAAGCCGAACAGCAGCTGGCAGCCCGCTTCAATATCCGCAGCATTCCGACCCTGGCAATTTTTTTACACGGCCGCGAAATCGCCCGCCAGAGCGGCGCTCTCGACCTCGGCACGCTGAAACGCTGGCTACAGCCGCATCTTTACAGGCCTTAACTTCTTCCTTCGGCTGCCGTTAACAGTGTGTCGAAACACACGCCGCGGAGGCCACCATGAAAATCGCCAGCGCCAGCCTGCAATTGGCCTCGTCACACGCCAGCACACAGCGGCATGAAGTCAGTGAATCGCTGAAAATGTGGGTCGGGCCGCGTCGTCCGGACTTTGCCAATGAAAACATGTCCGGCAGCCGCCCCCGGCTAACTGACAGCGTCACCCTCTCCGATGCCGGTAAAGCCGCCAGCAGCGTCAAATCAGCCGATAACGCAGACAATGACGAGATCGACAACGATCCGAAGCTGAGCCTGATCCGCTCCATGATCGAGATGCTGACCGGGCAACGGATCAAGATTTTCAACGCCAGCGAACTGCAGACCGAAGATACGGTGCCGGAAATCGCGGCGCCTCCCGCTGCCACCGCTTCACAGCCGGCCCAAGCCGCTGGATACGGCGTCGAATACGATTATCACGAGTCCTATACCGAGACCGAGCAAACCACTTTCGCCGCCAGCGGCAAGGTGACCACTGCCGATGGGCGGGAAATCAGCTTCGACCTGCAGCTTTCCATGTCGCGCAGCTACCACGAGGAAAGTAATGTCAGCCTGCGCCTTGGCGATGCAGCTCGCAAGACCGATCCGCTGGTCCTGAATTTCTCGGGCAGCGCGGCGCAACTGACCGATCAGCGCTTCGCCTTCGACCTCAATGCCGACGGCAGCAATGAGCAAATCAACTTTGTCGCACCGGGCAGCGGCTTTCTGGTTTTCGACCGAAACCAGGATGGCAAGGTCAATAACGGCAGTGAACTGTTTGGTCCGGGGACTGGCGACGGCTTCATCGAATTGGCCAAGCTGGATGGCGACAAGAATGGCTGGATCGATGAAAGCGATGCTGCATTCGAACAACTTCAGGTCTGGACGCGAACATCCGACGGTGCCGAGCAACTGCAGTCACTCGCTTCAGCCGGCGTCGGTGCAATCTCCCTGAGCCACGTCGGCACGCCATTTGACATCAAGACAAATGCCAATGAACTACTTGGCCAAATTCGCACTTCTGCAATCTTTTTGCAGGAATCTGGTGCGGCTGGCACAATCCAGCAAATCGATTTGACCGCCTGATCATTCAAGGCGGAGGGGACTCAAGGGGACTTAATGCTGCGCTTTGCCGATTTGAAGATTTGGGTACGCCTGACCGCGGCCATCTGGGTTGTTCTCGCCATCATCTGGGCCGGCACTATCGTCTGGACCACGCAGGTGAGCAAAGACACCGCCATTCGACAAGCCCAGGACTTCTCGAAGAGCATCCACGAGATGACCATGGCCGGACTGACCGGCATGATGATCACCGGCACGGTCGGCCAGCGCGAGGTATTCCTCGACCAGATCAAGCAGTTGTCGATCATCAAGGATCTGCATGTCGCCCGCAGCGAGGCAGTCACCAAGCTTTACGGCCCGGACACGAAAGCCAGCCGCGATCTCGACCCGCTCGAAAAACAGGTGATGGCCTCCGGCACACCCTATCTGGCCGTCGAATCGGCCAATGGCAGTTCTTACCTGCAGGTCATCAACCCGACCAAGGCCTCGAAAAACTATCTCGGCAAGGATTGCATCATCTGCCACCAGGTGCCGGAAGGTACCGTGCTCGGCGTCGTCAGCATGAAGGTATCCCTTGACTCGGTTGAAGCCGAGGTCTCGGCCTTCCGCCTGAAAATTGCCGGTGTCGCACTGGCTGCACTGGGCGCCCTGCTGGTCATCATCTATCTGATCACCAACCATTTCGTTACTGTGCCGCTTGAGGAACTGCGCAAGGGCCTGAGCGACATCGCCCGCGGCGAGGGCGATCTGACCCGCCGCCTGCCGGTCAAGGGACAGGACGAAGTCGGCCAGTCGGCGGCTGTTTTCAATGAAATGATGGAAAACTTCAACCAGCTGGTTCGCCAGGTCCGCGACTCGGCCAGCCAGGTTTCCGCCCGCGTCGCAGCCTTGTCGGACAGCGCCGACCGGGTGACGCAAAGCTCCCATCAGCAGAACGAGAAATCCAACCAGGCGGCAACCGCCGTCGAACAACTGGTCTCCAGCATTTCGTCGATTGCCCAGAGTGCCGAGCATGTCCAGCACCAGTCCCAGGAAAGCCTGGCCCGAGCCAACGAAGGCAGCCGCAACCTGGGTGTACTGCTTGGCGAAATGAATGTCGTTGAGCGCGCCGTCAAGGAAATGGCCGAATCGGTCAATAACTTCGTCCGCAACACCGAATCGATCACGCTGATGACCCGTGAGGTCAAGGACATCGCCGAGCAGACCAACCTGTTGGCCCTGAATGCCGCCATCGAAGCCGCCCGTGCCGGCGAGCAAGGTCGCGGCTTTGCGGTGGTGGCCGACGAAGTACGCAAGCTGGCCGAAAAATCTTCCCGTTCAGCCAGTGAAATCGATGCCATCACGGCCAACCTCAGCGCCCAGTCGGTCGCTGTCCGGCGCAGCATCGAAGAGGGACTGGAACACCTGGAGTCCAGCCAATCGGCGGTCACCTCGGTCTCCAACATCCTGCAGGCGACCAACGGTTCGGTTGCGGAAGTCGGCCACGGGCTGGATGCCATCGCCTCGGCCACCGATCAGCAGCGCCGCTTCTCGGGCGATGTCGAACACAGCATTGAAGCCATCGCCGGCATGGCCCGCGAGAACTCCGGCACGGTCGAACAGACGGCTGGGGCAGCGCACGACCTCAAGCGACTGGCCGAAGGACTGGCCAGCCTGGTCGGACGCTTCAAGGTCTGATTAGTTGCTAGTCGGTCGTTGGTGGTCGCTAGCCACGCACTGCTAGCGACCAGCAACTACTGACTACCGATTAAGTCACATGGGCGCCAGTTCGAGGTCCATGCCGCCTGCCGGACGTGAACCGCCGGTCAGCGAGCCTGTCGCACTCTGGACCGCGGGCAGCCCTTGCGCCGCGGCAATCCGGTTAACTTCCCGCATCCGCCCGATCATTCTGGACAGCAAGGCATTCCGCATGCGCTCCAGCAGTTCCTCGGATGACAGGGCCAGTGCAGCCGCATTGATCTCCAGGAAAAGCGTCGGTTCCAGCGTCACAGCCGTGGAGCAACGCTGATCGCTGGCCGGGTGCAGATAAGCCACTTCACCGACCGGTTCACTGACACCAAGGCGGCACAAGGCCTTGCCATCGATCGACACTTCGACCGATCCGGAAATAATGACTCCGAAGAACTTGTTGCGCTCCCCCTGGCGGATCAAGGCCACATTGGGCGAAACCTCGCGCCAGACAGCGACCCGCAATACTTCCCAGATTTCAATGTTTTCAAATTCGGTAAAAAAGTCGAGCCGGCGCAAGGTCTCGAAATGACTGGTGTCCTGCGCGGTATCGTCCTCTTCGAGCATCTGATAGCGCACCGCCGACAAATCCTTGGCGAACTCGGCCCCGTTGCGATAACGGCTGTAAAGATCCTTTTCCAGCGCCCGACGCAAAATGGCGTTGAGGCCCTCCGGCAGATTCGGGTTGAGCGCCGTGACGGCAGGCGCATCGGTATTGATGATGCGATAGATCAGCGTGGCCTGATTGTTGGCGCGGAATGGCAGGCGCCCGGTCAGCAGTTGGAACAACAACACGCCCAGCGAATAGAGATCGGTCTTCTGGTTGAGTGGATAGCCCTTGATCTGCTCCGGCGACATGTAGGCCGGCGAACCGACGCCCATGATGAACGTGGAATCGCGGTCCATGTCCTTGTTCATGTTCAGCGCCAGTCCGAAATCGGCGATCTTCGCTTCGTCGTTGGCCGCCACCATAATGTTGGCCGGCTTGATATCGCGGTGGATGATGCCCTGCCGATAGGCGGCGTCGAGCGCCATGCAGCACTTGAAGATGATGCCGATCACCCGGTGCATGGGGAGCAATTTGTCGATGCGGGTGTGTTCTTCGAGTGAAAAGCCCTCGATGTACTCCATGGCCAGATAGGCGAAATCATCCTCGACCACGGCCTCGTAAACCCGAACGATATTCGGGTGGTTCAGTCGCGTCGAAACCATCCCCTCATTCTGGAAAAGCTTGCGCATGCGACGTGACATCGCCGCGCTGTCCTGTCCGAAGCGGATGACCTTGACGGCGACCTGGCGGCTGGAATCCGGGTCGTCACAAAGGTAGACCGTCGCGGTCGCCCCCTTGCCCAGTTCGCGAATCACGCGATATTTGCCGATTGTTTCCATTCAGGATGCGCGGGAAAAAGTCACCGAATTATCGTAGCACGGTGCCTTGGGGGCAGTAGAAGAATTCAACGATAAAGAATTTTCGCCGGCCGCCCTTGAAAGATCGCTTTTCGGCCCAAATTACTGAAACAGCTTTTTTGGAGAAACCTTCATGTCCAACCCCGAAAACGCCCAGGAAGCCATGCTGGGCAACGAATCTGCCACCACCCCCGCCGTCGAACCGGTCGCCGAGCCGGCCGCTGAACAACACACCGACACCCTGCCGAGCATTGAAGAGCAGTTCCGTGCCCTCGAACTGAAGGCCGCCGAACACTACGATGCCTGGCTGCGCGCCAAGGCCGAGGGCGAAAACATTCGCCGTCGCGCCCAGGACGACATTTCCAAGGCTCACAAGTTTGCCGTCGAGAAGTTTGCCGGCGAACTGCTGGCCGTCAAGGACAGCCTGGAAGCCGCCCTGGCCGTGCCGGAACAAACCGTCGACAGCTTCAAGTCCGGCGTCGAACTGACACTGAAGCAACTGGTTGCCGCCTTCGACAAGAACGCCCTGATCGAAGTCAGCCCGGCTGGCGAGAAGTTCGATCCGCACAAGCACCAGGCCATCGGCATGGTCGATTCCGAACAGGAAGCCAATACCGTCGTTACCGTGCTGCAAAAAGGCTACCTGATCGCCGACCGCGTGCTGCGTCCGGCGCTGGTCATGGTCGCCAAGGGCAAATAAACACTTGAAATCGGGGGCCGCGCCCCCAATTCACGAACATCAGCAATTCATCTTTAAGGAACGAATCATGGGCAAGATCATCGGTATTGACCTCGGCACCACCAACAGCTGCGTCGCCATCATGGAAGGCGGCCAGCCGAAGGTTATCGAAAACGCAGAAGGCGCACGCACCACGCCGTCCATCATCGGCTACACCGAAGACGGCGAAATCCTGTGCGGCGCCCCGGCCAAGCGCCAGGCCGTGACAAACCCAAAGAACACGCTGTACGCCGTCAAGCGCCTGATCGGCCGCCGCTTCGAAGAAAAGGAAGTGCAGAAGGACATCTCGCTGATGCCTTTCAAGATCGTCAAGGCCGACAACGGCGACGCCTGGGTTGAAGCGCGCGACAAGAAAATCGCCCCGCCGCAGGTTTCCGCCGAAGTGCTGCGCAAGATGAAGAAGACCGCCGAAGACTACCTCGGCGAAGAAGTGACCGAAGCCGTCATCACCGTGCCGGCCTACTTCAACGACAGCCAGCGCCAAGCCACCAAGGACGCCGGCCGCATCGCCGGTCTGGAAGTCAAGCGCATCATCAACGAGCCGACCGCTGCTGCCCTCGCCTTCGGCATGGACAAGACCAGCAAGAATGACCGCAAGATCGCCGTTTATGACCTCGGCGGCGGCACGTTCGACATCTCGATCATCGAAATCGCCAACGTCGACGGCGAAACGCAGTTCGAAGTGCTGGCCACCAACGGCGACACCTTCCTTGGCGGCGAAGACTTCGACCAGCGCCTGATCGACTACATCATCGACGAGTTCAAGAAGGAATCCGGCGTCAACCTGAAGGCTGACGTGCTGGCCCTGCAGCGCCTGAAAGAAGCCGCTGAAAAGGCCAAGATCGAGCTGTCCTCGAGCCAGCAGACCGAAATCAACCTGCCCTACATCACCGCTGACGCTTCCGGTCCGAAGCATCTGGCCCTGAAGGTCACCCGCGCCAAGTTCGAATCGCTGGTCGACGAGCTGGTCGAGCGCACTATGGCGCCTTGCGTCATGGCCCTCAAGGACGCCGGCTGCAAGATCAGCGATATCGACGACATCATCCTGGTCGGCGGCCAGTCCCGCATGCCCAAGGTGCAAGAGAAGGTCAAGGAAATCTTCGGCAAGGAACCGCGCAAGGACGTGAACCCGGACGAAGCCGTTGCCGTTGGCGCAGCCATCCAGGGCGGCGTGCTGCAAGGCGAAGTCAAGGACGTGCTGCTCCTCGACGTCACCCCGCTCTCCCTCGGTATCGAAACCCTGGGCGGCATCATGACCAAGCTGATCCAGAAGAACACGACGATCCCGACCAAGGCCTCGCAGACCTTCTCGACCGCCGACGACAACCAGGCTGCCGTGACCATCCACGTGCTGCAGGGTGAGCGCGAAGTGGCTTCCGGCAACAAGAGCCTCGGCCAGTTCAATCTGGAAGGCATCCCGCCGGCGCCGCGTGGCACGCCTCAGATCGAAGTCATTTTCGACATCGACGCCAACGGCATCATGCACGTGACGGCCAAGGACAAGGCCACCGGCAAGGAAAACAAGATCACCATCAAGGCCAACTCCGGCTTGAGCGAGGCTGAAATTCAGGCCATGGTCAAGGACGCCGAGCTGCACGCCGAAGACGACAAGAAGGCGCACGAACTGGCCGATGCCCGCAACCAGGCCGACGGCATGGTGCACATGGTCAAGAAATCGCTGACTGAGTACGGCGACAAGCTCGATGCGGCCGAAAAAGCCAGCATCGAAGCCGCCATCAAGGATGTCGAGGACGTGCTGCGCGACGGCGACAAGGAAACCATCACCGCCAAGACCGAAGCCCTGTCGGCTGCTGCCCAGAAGCTGGGGGAAAAGATGTATGCCCAGCAACAGGCTGCTGAAGGCGCTGCTGCCGGTGCCGCCGGTGCAGGTGCCCAGCCACAAGGCGAGAAGACCGTTGAAGGCGACGTTGTCGATGCCGAATTTACCGAAGTGAACAAGGACAAGAAGTAAGTCCTGAAGCAACAGCCCGGCGCCGAGCCTCCCGGAAATCTCCGGCGGCGCTCGGCGCATTTGTCACTTGACGGGTAAAAACAATGTCAAAACGCGATTTTTACGAGATTCTCGGCGTCAACCGTGATGCATCCGACGACGAGATCAAGAAGGCCTACCGCAAGCTGGCCATGAAGCATCACCCGGACCGCAATCCGGACAATCCTGGCGCCGAAGAAAAATTCAAGGAAGCCAAGGAAGCCTACGAAATCCTCTCGGACAGCCAGAAGCGTGCGGCCTACGATCAGTTCGGCCACGCCGGGGTTGATCCGCAAGCCGGCATGGGTGGTGGCGGCTTCGGCGGTGGCGGCGGCGGTTTTGCCGATGCCTTCGGCGGCATTTTCGACGAAATTTTCGGCGGTCGCGCCGGTGGCGGTGGCGGTGGTCGCTCCAACATCTACCGCGGCGCCGACCTGCGTTACAACCTGGAAATTTCGCTGGAACAGGCTGCCCACGGCACGGAAACCAAGATCCGTATTCCGACCATGGAGGTCTGCGAGCCCTGCAACGGCTCCGGCGCCAAGGCTGGCACCCAGCCGAAGACCTGCCCGACCTGCGGCGGCTCCGGCCAGGTCCGCCTGCAGCAGGGTTTCTTCTCGATCCAGCAGACTTGCCACAAGTGTCACGGCACCGGCCGTTTCATCGCCGATCCTTGCAAGAGCTGCGATGGCGCTGGCCGCATCAAGCAACACAAGACGCTGGCCGTCAAGATTCCAGCCGGCGTCGATGAGGGCGATCGCATTCGTCTGTCCGGCGAAGGCGAGCATGGCGTCAATGGCGGCCCACCGGGTGATCTCTACGTGCAGATCCATCTCAAGCCGCACGCAGTATTCACGCGTGACCACAACGATCTGCATTGCGAGATGCCGATCTCTTTCACCGCCGCCGCTCTGGGTGGAGAAATCGAAATCCCGACGCTGGATGGCGCCGCATCGATCAAGATTCCGGCAGAAACCCAGTCCGGCCGCATCTTCCGTCTGCGCGGCAAGGGGATCAAGGGCGTCCGTAGCCACACTCATGGCGATCTGATGTGTCATGTCGTGGTCGAAACGCCGGTCAACCTGACCGAGCGCCAGAAGGAATTGCTGCGCGAACTGGAAGAGTCAAGCAAGGACAACAACGCCAAGCACAACCCACGCTCAAAATCGTGGATGGACAAGGTCAAGGACTTTTTTGCCGAGTGATTGCCTGACCTTGCAGTTGAGGCTTCAAGGAGAAGGATTTCTTTGCGGAATAATTAGCGGACTGACTTTTCCTGCCGAGTAGTGAATCAAGACCCGAGCCCATGCTCGGGTCTTTTTTTGTCCAAACCCATGAGAAGGGCTATCGAAACAATTTTCAATTTCCGGTAGTTGTCGCATGAGCCCAGACAAGGAATGCGCCCGTCCTCGATAGAGAATGGCAATATTTTTCACATTTCATAAGACTAATATCTCTATCCTGAGTGCTTTTGTGACAACGGCAAGCTTTCCCCTCATATAATTTGGAAATAACCTGGCACTTCATAGCGAGAAACTCATGAAAGCGATTCGCCTCATCCTGGTAGCCTGCCTGCTCAGCCTGGCATCGACCCAGCCATCCCTTGCCGAAACGGGTGTCACCGACACGACCATCACACTGGGCATGTCTGTTCCGCTGACCGGGCCGGCCAGCGGGCATGGACAAGAACTGAAGAATGTCATCACCGCCTATTTCGACCAGGTGAACAAGAATGGTGGCGTTAATGGGCGCAAGCTTCAGTTGACGGTCGTGGATGATGGTTACGAAGCCGAAAAGGCGGTCGCCAACACCAAGACCCTGATCGAAACCAATAAGGTCTTCGCTCTCTTGGGTTACTACGGCTCGACATCGATCACCGAAGCAATGAACAAGGCCTTCGGCCCGGCACGCGTTCCATTGATCGGCGGCGTTTCCGGGGCCATGTCTCTGCGCCTGCCGCCCGCCGGCAATCCGAACAATCGGTACATGTTCAGTCAGCGCGCCAGCTACGCCGATGAGGCTGAAGCCATAGGTCTCCAACTGGCGACTCTGGGCCTGAAAAACATTGCCGTTTTTTATCAGAACGATGGTTTCGGCAAGGCGGGCCTCGAGGGCCTGAGCAATGCGCTGAAGAAAAACAACCTGACCCCGTCGGCCACTGCCACGGTCGAACGCAACTCCGAAGACATCAGCAAGGCCGTTGAAGCAATTGTCAAGGTCAATCCACAAGCCGTGGTCATGGTGACCTTGTACAAACCGACCGCTGCCATGGTCAAGGCGCTGCGCAAGGCCAACCAGAACCCGATGTTCATGACCTTGTCGCCGGTCGGCCCCGACCAACTGACCCAGGAACTAGGCAACGATGCCCGCGGCATCGGGATTTCGCAGGTGATGCCCTACCCCTGGAACGACACGATTGCCGTCGTCAAGGAATATCAGCACCTGGTAGGCAAGCAGGTTCCCTACTCTTACATGAGTCTTGAGGGATTCATCATCGCCAAGATGGCCGTCGAGGCTATCCGCAAAGCAGGCGGCAAGGAACTCTCGCGAGAAAAACTGGTATCCACCCTTGAGGGCATGAACCAGGATTTCGGTGGTTATCGCATCAACTTCAGCCCCAACAGCCACGCCGGATCGCAATTTGTCCAGCTGACGGTGATCGGCGCCAGCGGAAAGCTGATCAAATAAGCGGCCAGGATTTTCCCAATGAGCCAACGGGCTGTGCGCCAAGCGCCAGCCCGTTTTTTTATGCCCGAAAAATCATTTTGGCCTCGGTGATTGGCGCCCATCCCCAGTCTGTAAGCAATCTGTCAGGTAACAAGACCATTCTCCATCGTGCCATCAAGTATCGTCCAACCATAAGGCAACAGAGACAATGAAATCACTACACAAAGTACTACTTGCCGGCCTGCTGGCACTGGGCCTGAATCTGGCCCATGCCGAGGTCGGCGTTACCGACTCGAGCATAACACTGGGCATGTCCGCGCCCTTCACCGGCCCGAACGGGCTGTACGGCATGCAGATGCGGGAAGCCATGCTGGCCCATTTCGATCAGGTCAACAAAAGCGGTGGCGTCAACGGGCGGAAAGTCGAATTGATTACCATCGATGACGGTTACGAGACCGAACGCACCCTTAGCAATACCAAAACCCTGATCCAGGAGAAGCAGGTCTTCGCCCTGATGGGCTACTACGGCTCGACACCAACGACCGAAGCCATGAACAAGGTCTTCGGCCCGGCCAAGGTACCGCTGGTCGGCACGATCTCTGGCGCTGGAACGCTGCGTGAGCCGCAGTCGACCAACCCGAACAGCCGCTACATGTTCAACATTCGCGCCAGCTACGCCGATGAAGCCGAAGCGATCGTCAACCAGATTATCGCGCTGGGCCTGAAAAACATTGCAGTGCTCTACCAGAATGACGGCTTCGGGAAGTCCGGCCTGGAAGGCGTTACCAATGCCCTCAAACGGGCCAACCTCGCTCCGGTTGCGGTTGGAACGGTCGAACGAAACTCGCTGGATGTTGCCAAGGCAACCGAAGCAATCAGCAAGGTCAATCCCCAGGCAGTGGTAATGGTCACCCTGTACAAGCCGACCGCTGCGTTCGTCAAGGCAATGAAGCAACTCGGCCAGTTTCCGATGTTCCTGACGCTGTCCCCGGTCGGGGCCGAAGTATTGGCGCAGGAACTGGGCAATGATGCCCGCGGCATCGGCATCTCCCAAGTAGTCCCGTATCCCTGGAACGACACCATCGGCATCGTCAGGGACTATCAGCGCCTGCTGGACAAGCAAAAAGACAAGTTCTCCTACTACGGTCTGGAAGGCTATATCACCGCTCGCCTAATGACCGAAGCGCTCAAGAAACTGGGCAAAGACGTCTCCCGCGAGAAACTCGTCACCACCTTGGAAGGCATGCAGAATTTCGATCTGGGCGGATTCAAGGTCAACTATGGCGCCAACAATCGCCTGGGATCTCGCTACGTCGAATTGACCGTGGTGGGCGCCGGCGGCAAGGTCATCAAATAAGCTGCACCCAATAACAAAATAGCCCGTTCAAGGACGGGCTATTTTTATTCAGGCGCGCCGCCAGCTGGTTCCCTGCGGACTATCGTCGAGAATGATCCCGGCTGCCTTCAGTTCGTCACGAATACGGTCAGCTTCGGCAAAATTCTTCGCTTTCTTCGCCGCTGCACGGTCGGCGATCATCTGTCCGATCGCCCCCTCGTCAAGACCACTGCTGCCAGCCCCACCCTGCAGGTAAGCCGTCGGTTCGCGCTCTAGCAAACCAATCACCCCACCCAGCGCCTTCAGCAGACCGGAGAATTCGGCACTCTTCTGGCGATTGGCCTCGGCAGCCAGCTCGAAGAGCACGGCGATCGCCCCATGCGAATCGAAATCCTCGTTCAATGCCGCGGCAAAACGGGAGGCAAATTCGTTGTTCCAGTCGATTTCGACAACGGCTGGCGGCACGTCGCGCAGAGCGAAATAAAGGCTATCCAGGCTACGCTTGGCGTCGTCCAGATGGGCATCCGAATAATTCAGCGGGCTGCGGTAATGAGCGCGCAGGATAAAGAAGCGAACGACTTCAGCGTCGAATTGTTCAAGCACGGTACGGATGGTAAAGAAGTTGCCCAGCGACTTGGACATCTTCTCGTTATCAACGCGGACAAAGCCGTTGTGCATCCAGTAATTGACGAAATTGCAGCAATTGGCACCTTCCGACTGGGCAATCTCGTTTTCGTGATGCGGGAACTGCAGATCCTGGCCGCCACCGTGGATGTCGAAATGCTGGCCGAGCAGCTTGGAGCTCATGGCCGAACATTCGATATGCCAGCCCGGCCGGCCCTCGCCCCACGGCGACTCCCAGGCCGGCTCGCCCGGCTTGGCATGCTTCCAGAGCACGAAATCGAGCGGATCCTGTTTGGCGGAATCGACTTCGACCCGCTCGCCGGCCCGCAAGTCGTCAAGCGACTTGCCTGACAGCTTGCCGTAACCCGGGAACTTGCGCACCGCGTAATTCACGTCGCCGTCCGTGGCGTGGTAGGCGAGACCATTGGCTTCGAGTTTGCCGATCAGGTCGAGCATTTCCGGCACGTATTCGGTCGCCCGCGGCTCGTGATCCGGTCGCTGCACACCGAGCGCATCGGCATCTTCATGCATGTAAGCGATGAAGCGATTGGTCAGCTGCTGGATAGTCTCGCCGTTCTCGATCGCCCGTTTAATGATCTTGTCGTCAATATCGGTGATGTTGCGAACATAGGTGACGTCGTAGCCGGCAGCCTTCAGCCAGCGGTAAACCATGTCGAAGACGACCATTACCCGGGCATGGCCGAGGTGGCAGTAGTCATAGACCGTCATGCCACAAACATACATGCGAACCTTGTTCGGTTCGATCGGGGTAAAAACCTGTTTTTCGCGCTTGAGGGAGTTGTATATCTTGAGCATGCGGAGATCAATTCGGGGCGCCGCCGGCACGCTAAAACCTATGGATTCACCGGCGTTTTTGGTAGAATCGGAGGATTAAATAACGCCGAAAAGTATAGCATAGCGATGACCTCAACCTCCCTGCTCCAGCCCCGTTTTCAGCAGCTCAAGACGTTGCGTGCACTGGCGATCGGCCTGGCCATCGGCTTTGCTTCCCCGTCCTTTGCCGACAACCTGCCGGAAGTGCAGCGCCTGATCAAGCAGGGACAGTACCCGCAGGCGATGGAAAAGGTCGATGCCTACCTGAGCAGTCGTCCGAAGGATGCCCAGGGTCGCTTCCTCAAGGGCCTGATCTACACCGAGATGAACAAGCCAGCCGAGGCCATCGGCGTGTTCACCAAGCTATCCGAGGACTACCCGGAACTGCCCGAACCCTACAACAACCTGGCCGTGCTATACGCCCAGCAAAAGCAGTACGACAAGGCCCGCACGGCGCTGGAAATGGCCATCCGGACGCATCCGTCCTACGCCATCGCCTACGAGAACCTCGGCGATGTCTATGCCAAGCTGGCCAGCCAGGCCTACGACAAGGCGCTGCAGCTCGACAATTCCAATTCGACGACCCAGAACAAGCTGGCCCTGATCCGCGACCTGATCACTACCTCGGGCAAGGGTAACGTCAAGCCGCAGCCGGTGGCTACCGCACCAGCCGCTGCTCCAGCAGCCCCGATGGCGGCACCGGCAGCAGCGGTCGCGGTCAAGCCGACTGCTCCGGCCCCTGCCGCCGCAAGCGCCACGGTCGTAACATCCACACCCGGCGCCGCTGCGGCCACGCCGCCAGCCAAGCCAGTTCAGGTTGCAGCAGCCGCCCCGGCACCGGCCGCGACGCCAGCACCGGCGCCAGCCGCACCGGTCAAGGCGGCCAGCGGCGCCAACGACGACATCACCAAGGCCATGAGCGCCTGGGCAGATGCCTGGTCGCGCAAGGATATGCGCGCTTACCTGAATGCCTATGCCCAGGACTTCGATACGCCCAAGGGTATGAGCCGCAAGGCCTGGGAGCAGGAGCGCGAACAGCGCATCGCCGGCAAGGGTGGCAAGATTTCCGTTTCCTTTGACAGCCCGCAAATCACCGTCAATGGTGACAAGGCGACCGTCAAGTTCCGTCAGCATTACAAGGCGACCGGTTTGAGCAGCTCGACCACCAAGACTTTGATTTTTGTTCGTTCGGGTAGCAAGTGGCTGATCAAGGAAGAAAACGCCCGCTGATGGTCAAAGGCAGATTCATTCTGGCCGGAGTGGCAGCCCTGGTGGCTGCCGGTGCTCTGGCCAAACTGTCAGACAAGCCGAACGCCTCCCGCCTGGCCGAGTTCGAAGCGGTTTCGACCGCCCCGAGCGCAAGAAGCGCCGCCGAAATGCTCGCCTCCGGCTCAGCGTTCGCAGCGACCATTTCCGACTCCGGCCCGGAAGAGGTGCTGGCCAGGATCTTTGCCGAAATCGAGGCCAATCGCCTGAGCAACGCCCTGCAGCTGACTGAGGCCTTGCTGCATCAGCATCCGAATTACCGCCTGGCCAACCTGATCAAGGGTGACCTGCTGCTTGCCCGCACGCAGCCGATCCAGACTTTCGGTGCGCTCAACGACGCACCTGCCGACAAGGTCGCCGACCTGCGCGCCGAAGCTCTCGTCCGCCTCAAGGCCTATCGCGAGAAGCCGCCGGCTGATTTCGTGCCGCGCTACCTGCTGCAGATGCAACCGGACCAGCGCTACGCCATCGTGGTCGACACCAAGCGTTCCCGCATGTATCTGTACGAGAACGACAAGAAACACGATGGACGGCCGCGCTTTGTGGCCGACTACTACATCACCCACGGCAAGCTAGGTGCTGAAAAGCTGGTCGAAGGCGATAAGAAGACACCGGTTGGCGTTTATCACGTGACGGCCAACCTGCCCAAGCAGAAGCTGGCCGATCTCTACGGGAGCGGCGCTTACCCGCTGAACTATCCGAACGAATGGGACAAGCGTCAGGGACGAGGCGGCAGCGGCATCTGGCTGCATGGCACGCCGTCCAATACCTTTGCCCGCCCACCGCGCGCCTCCGACGGCTGCGTCGTGCTGACCAATCAGGATCTCGATGTCGTTGCCAAGAACCTGCAGGTTGGCCTGACGCCGGTGATCATCAGCAACTCGGTCGAGTGGCTGTCGCTGGATGACTGGGCCAAGGAACGCAGCGAACTGAACAAGACCATCGACGCCTGGCGCGCCGACTGGGAAAGTCGCGATACCGACCGCTATCTGAAGCACTACTCGAAGCGTTTCAAAGCCGGCGAGCAGGATTTCAGCGAATATGCGGCCCAGAAAAAACAGGTCAATGCCGGCAAGGAATGGATCAAGGTCAAGGTCGACAACCTGTCCGTATTCCGTAACCCGGGCAAGGATGAAGTCGTCGTCGTCACCTTCGATCAGGATTACCGCAGCAACAACCTGAACAACCAGATGAAGAAGCGCCAGTACTGGCTGCGCGAAGACGGCAAATGGAAAATCATTTACGAAGGAAGTGCCTGATGTTCAAAAAAATCTCGGTTCTCGCCGCTGGCCTGCTGGCGTCGGCAATGGTCTGGGCTGCCCCGACCGTCGAAATGACCACTAATCTGGGCAAATTCACGCTTGAGCTGTACCCGGAAAAAGCGCCGAAAACGGTCGAATTTTTCCTCTACAACGCCAAGCACGGCTTCTACGAAGCGACCATTTTCCACCGCGTCATCGATGGCTTCATGATCCAGGGTGGTGGCTTCAGCAAGGCCATGGAAGAAAAGAAAACCCTGACCCCGGCGCTGCAGAACGAAGCCACCAATGGCCTGACCAACGACCGTGGCACGGTCGCCATGGCCCGCACGCAAGACCCGCATTCGGCCCGCGTCCAGTTCTTCATCAACCTGAAGAACAACGATTTCCTGAACCACCGCACCAGCGCCGACCCGCGCGGCTGGGGCTATGCCGTCTTCGGCAAGGTCACCCAGGGCATGGACGTGATCGACAAGATTGCCAAGGTGCCAACCGGCAGCGCTGGCTACTACACCGATGTTCCGACGACGCCCGTTGTCATCCAGAACGTCAAAATCATCTCTGAAAAGTAAGGTTTCCCCATGATCAAGCTCACCACCAACCACGGTGTCATCACCCTCAACCTGGATGCCGAGAAGGCCCCGAAGACGGTTGCCAACTTCATCTCCTACGTTGAAGCCGGTCACTACAACAACACCATCTTCCACCGCGTCATCAAGAATTTCATGATCCAGGGTGGCGGCATGGAACCGGGCATGGGCCAGAAGCCCTGCCAGGCGCCGATCGAGAACGAGGCCGCCAACGGCCTGAAGAACAAGCGCGGCACCGTTGCCATGGCCCGTACCAACGATCCGCACTCGGCCACTGCACAGTTCTTCATCAACACCGTCGACAATGATTTCCTCGACTTCAAGTCGCCGTCCGGCCAGGGCTGGGGCTACTGCGTGTTCGGCGAAGTGGCCGAAGGCATGGATGTCGTCGACAAGATCCGCGCCGTCAAGACCGGCAACAAGGGCTTCCATCAGGACGTTCCGGCTGAAGACGTGATCATCGAGAAGGCCGAGATCGTTTGATCTTCTTCATCTCCGATCTGCACCTGTCGCCCCGGTCACCCGGGGCGACTGCTTTGTTCCTCCGGTTTTTGTCGGGCCGCGCCCGCCAGGCGGAGACGCTGTACATCCTTGGCGACCTGTTCGAGGCGTGGATCGGCGATGACGACATCGACGCCCCCTATCACGCAAAAATCGTCGCTGCCCTGCGCGCCGCCAGCGAAGCCGGGCTGAAGATTTACCTGATGCACGGCAACCGCGACTTCCTGCTGGGGGAACAGTTTGCAGCCGCAACGTGTGCAAAGCTGCTGGCTGACCCTTACGACCTCGCCCTGCCCGAATGGTCTTTCGTCCTCTCGCACGGCGATGCCCTCTGCCTTGATGATGCCGACTACATGGCCTTCCGGGCCAAGGTTCGCGATCCGGCCTGGCAAAAGGCGATGCTGGCCAAGCCGCGTTTCCTGCGCCGCTTGGTGGCCCGCCTCATGCGCTGGCGCAGCCGGGCCAGTCAGCGGGCCAAGTCCGATCCCTATACCGATCTCCAGCCGGCGGCGACTGATGACTTCATCCGCGACCACGGCTACTGCACCTTCATTCACGGTCACACGCACCGACCTGCCAAGCATGATCATATTATTGACGGCATTCACGTCGAACGCTGGGTGCTGGCCGACTGGCACGAAGATCGCGGTGAGTGTCTGGCCTGGGATGGCGAGATGCTGACGCGTGAGGCCATCCTCCCTGAAAAACGGCTTTAAACCGTGCCGACCGAAACTATGGCCAACGCCAACGCACTGAACCTCCTGCGCGACGTCTTCGGCTATCCGGCCTTCCGTGGCGAGCAAGCCGAGATCATCAACCACGTCGCCACCGGCGGCGATGCGCTGGTCCTGATGCCGACCGGCGGCGGCAAGAGCCTGTGCTACCAGATTCCCGCCCTGCTCCGCCCTGGCTGCGCCGTGGTCGTTTCGCCGCTGATCGCGCTGATGCAGGACCAGGTCGATGCGATGATCCAGCTTGGCGTCAAGGCCGCCTGCCTGAATTCGACACTCGCCTGGCAGGAGGCGCAGGCCGTCGAGCAGGCCATTTTCAGCGGCAATCTCGACCTCGTCTATATCGCCCCCGAACGCCTGCTGCTCGACCGTACGCTGGCCATGCTCGATGCGCTGTCGGAAGCCGGCAAGCTGGCACTGTTCGCCATCGACGAGGCGCATTGCGTCTCGCAATGGGGTCATGATTTCCGACCGGAATACCTGCAACTGTCGGCGCTGCACGAGCGTTATCCGCAGGTGCCACGCATCGCGCTGACCGCCACCGCCGACCAGGCGACGCGCAACGAGATCCTGCAGCGACTCGGCCTAGGCGAGGCGCGCGTCTTCCTCTCCAGCTTCGACCGCCCGAACATTCGCTACACCGTGGTCGAAAAGGACAACGCCAAGAAGCAGTTGCTCGGTTTCCTGACCGGCCGCAAGGGTCAGGCTGGTATCGTCTATTGCCTGTCGCGCAAGAAGGTCGAGGAAACGGCCGAATGGCTGTCGGCCCAAGGCTATCCGGCGCTGCCCTACCACGCCGGCCTGCCCGCCCCCGAACGCGCCGCCAACCAGCGCCGTTTCCTGCGCGAGGAAGGCCTGATCATGTGCGCCACGATCGCTTTTGGCATGGGTATCGACAAGCCGGATGTCCGCTTCGTCGCCCACCTGGATTTGCCCAAGAGCATTGAAGCCTACTACCAGGAAACCGGCCGGGCCGGCCGCGATGGCGAACCCTCGGAAGCCTGGATGACCTACGGCATGCAGGACGTCGCGCTGCAGCACGCGCGCATCGCCGAATCCGGCGCCGCCGAGGGCCAGAAGATTCTCGAATCGCAACGCCTGACCGCCCTGCTCTCCTACTGCGAAGCGCCCCGCTGTCGGCGCCAGGTGCTGCTCAATTACTTCGGTGAAGAGCGCGAGCCCTGCGGCAATTGCGACGTATGTACCGAACCGCCGGAACTGTGGGATGGCACGCAGGCTGCACAGAAGGCGCTGTCGGCCATCTTCCGTACCGGCATGCGCTTCGGCGTCACCCACCTGACCGACATCCTGCGCGGCAAGGCGACCGACAAGGTCAAGCAGTGGAACCACGACCAGTTGCCGACCTTCGGCGTCGGCGGCGATCTTGACGACCACGCCTGGAAAAGCGTCTTCCGCCAACTCGCAGCGGCCGGGCTGGTCCATGTGGACATGGCCGAGCATGGCGCACTGCAACTGACCGAGACGGCGCGTGAAGTGCTCAAGGGTCAGCGTACGGTGCAACTGCGCCGCCCGGTCAAACGCAAATCGACACCTTCCAGGTCGTCGAGCAGCGCCGTCGTCAGCGATCTGTCGCCAGCCGATGACGCACTGTTCCAGTTGCTGCGCAAGTGGCGAGCCGATACCGCAAAGGAGCAGGCGGTGCCGGCTTACGTCATCCTGCACGACAAGACCCTGCGCGAACTGGCCGAAGTCCGCCCGGTCAGCCATGGCCTGCTGGCCGGCATCACCGGCATGGGCAGCGCCAAGATCGAGCATTACGGCGCGGAATTGCTCGACCTGATCCGCAACGAGGGCTGACATGGCACAACGCGACACCCTCAACGCGACGCTGGCCGCCATCGTCATTGCGGTACTGGTCGTTTCGGGTATTGCGCCCTACGAGCGGCTGACCTGGTTCATGGAAGTCGCCCCGGTGCTGATTGCCTTGCCGCTGATGATCGCGACGCGACGCAGCTATCCGCTGACGACACTGCTCACCGTACTGATCACCGTCCACGCGCTGGTGCTGATCGCCGGCGGGGCCTACACCTACGCCCGCGTGCCGCTTGGCTTCTGGATGCAGGACTGGCTCGGTACGGTGCGCAACCCTTACGACAAGATAGGCCATTTCATGCAGGGCTTCGTGCCAGCCATGGTCGCCCGCGAAATCCTGATCCGCGGCGCTTATGTGCATGGTCGCAAGATGACCGCTTTCCTCTGCATTTGTATTGCCATGGCGATCAGCGCCGTCTATGAACTGATCGAGTGGGCCGCTGCGCTCTACCTTGGCCAGGGCGCCGACGAATTCCTCGGCACGCAGGGCGATCAGTGGGACACACAATCGGACATGTTCATGGCCCTGATTGGCGCTACGATAGCCATGGTGCTGCTGTCGCGCTGGCATGACCGGCAGTTGGCCGGGTTGCGCCAGGACTAAGCCGCTGCCGCGCCGCGATCCCTCGCGGCAATCTTGATGGCATTACCCGGGAAATAATGCGACAATAATCGCATATTTGACAAATTTCTATTCGAGGTCATCTCATGCAACGCTATGTTCTCACCGACTACGCCAGCGCATCCAAGGAAACCCAGGCGGTTTACGATGACTTCATGAAAACTACCGGTGCCACGGCAGTTCCCATCTGGCTGCAAAGCCTGGGCCACAACGCCGCCCTGACGCGGGCCTACTGGGAGCGGGCCAAGGGGACGCTGTTCTCCGGCGCGCTGCCGTTGCCGCTCAAGGAAATGATCGTCTTTGTCGTTTCGGCCAAGAACGGCGCACGCTACTGTTCGGCCTGCCACGCCCAGAACGTGCTCAGCCTGGACAAGAACCTGGCCTTCGACGACTTGAAGAGCCTGGCCAATGCCAGCTCAGCCCTTGGCCTGCCGGCCTATTACCGGACCGTGGTGGATTTTGCGATCAAGGTGGTCTCCGACCCCAATTGTCTGGATGACGCGGATTTCGAAGCGCTGCATGAAGAAGGATTCAGCAAGGAAGAAATTTGCGAAATCATCGCCGTTATCGACCTGGCCACGATGTTCAATGTCTATACCAGCTCGTTGCGCCTGGACCTCGATCCGAACTACGTCGCCATTCTCTGATCCTCTTTTTCAGTACGCCTGATGAACAGCGAATTTAAGCACTGGCAGGCCCCGATCAATCAGAACCTGGTTCGCTACGAAGCGCTTGTCCAGCTTTTTGAAGAAATCCAGCTGGTCGATGACATTGAAAAAATTGCTCAACGGGTAGCCACCCGCTGGAAATACTTTGCCAATGTCGCGAGCTGGCGCCTTGTCGTGCGGAACGACCCGGCCTTCATGGTCATCGACGGCGCTCGCGGCGAAGCGGCCGTTGCCAATGCGGCCGGGCTCGACGACTGGGACGCCCATCACTGGGCAAGCGAAAAGCCTTGTCTGTTCAAAGCGGAAAGTGCAGCGCAGGGCCACCCGTTACCGCCCGCCCACCTGCTACGTCCCGGCCTGCAGGAAATAGAAGTCCAGCCCTTCATGCAAGGCGACGAATGTATCGCCCTGCTCAGTGTCGCCTCACGGCACGAGCCCTTCAGCGATCTCGACAACAAGTTCATCCGGCTGCTTGGCAACCAACTGGCCGGTCGTTTGTTCGACCTGATGTTGCGCCAGCGCTCAACCCGCCTGCTCAAGGCCAGCGAAGCCCGTTACCGGAATCTGGCCGACAACTCGGCCGACTGGATTTGGGCGATGACTCCGGAAGGCCAGACCACCTACACCAACGAGCGTTGCCGTGACATGGTCGGCCTGAGCCAGGAAGAGATCTATCGCATACCGCTTGGCGCGCTGCTACACCCCGATGACCAGCCCGTCGCCATGGATATCCTGCGCCAGGCTGCAGCGTCCCGACAGGGCTGGAAAAACGTCCTGTTGCGCTTCCGGCATTCGGATGGCAGCTACCGCCATCTTGAATCCAATGCCTCACCGCTTTTCGACGACGATGGAAAATTGATCGGCTTTACCGGCGTCGATCGCGATGTCACCGAACGGCTCCTGGCCGACAAGGAACTGAAGCGCCATCGGGATCACCTGGAAGAGCTGGTCGCCACCCGCACCGCCGACCTGTCGCTGGCCAAGGAACTGGCCGAGGCGGCCAACCGGGCCAAGACCGCCTTTCTGGCCAACATGAGCCATGAATTGCGGACGCCGATGAACGGCATCATCGGCATGACCGATTTGGCATTACGCCGCGCCACCGACGAAAAACTGCAGCGGCAACTCAAAGTCATCTCGGAGTCTTCTCACCACCTGCTCAGCGTCATCAGCGACATTCTCGACATTTCGCGCATCGAGTCGGAGCGCATGAAGCTGGACACCCGGGAATTCCGGGTCAGCGATATCGTTTGGCAACTGCTCGGCGTAGCGCAGGCGAAAGCCGAGAAAAAAGGGCTGAGAATCAACGTAGACCTTCCCCCGGAAATAGATCAACAGGCGGTTACCGGTGACTCGCAGCGCCTGAAACAGATACTCAGGAATTTCATCCACAACGCCATCAAATTCACCGAGCGAGGGGAAATCGACCTTTCCGCGCAGGTGATCGAACAGACGCCAGACAGCATCGTGCTGCGATTCGAGATACGCGACACCGGTATCGGCATTTCAGCGGAAACCCAGCAGCGCCTGTTCAGCCCCTTTGAACAGGCCGACAACTCGATGACGCGAAAGTACGGCGGAACCGGTCTTGGTCTATCGATCAGCAAGCGCCTGATCCGGATGATGGGCGGCGATCTCGGCGTGGATAGCATCGTCGGCCAGGGCAGCACCTTCTGGTTCACGGTGCAACTGGGCAAGCCGGTGAATTCCGAGCACCCGGCCGACACGCCAGGCGAGAACGCCGAAACACGGCTGCGCGAGGGCTACGCCGGAAGCCGCATCCTGCTTGCCGAGGACGAGCCGGTGAATCAGGAAGTGACCCGAGCCCTGCTCGAAATTGTCGGTCTGGAGGTCGATGTGGCGGAAGACGGGCAGGCAGCGGTCGACATGGCCTCACTGAAAGCCTACGACCTGATTCTGATGGACATGCAGATGCCTCGCCTGAACGGACTCGACGCGACGCGGCGTATCCGCGCTCTGCCCGGCTACGTCGACATCCCCATTCTCGGGCTGACCGCCAACGCCCTCCCACAAGACCGGCAAGCCTGCCTGCTGGCCGGCATGAACACCCACATCGCCAAGCCACTCAAGTCGCAGGCACTTTACGGGCTGGTTCTGACCTGGCTGAAACAAGGCCCGAAGACGCCCATCTGACGGGCGTTTCCGGGTGCCAGGAAAATCAGATGCAGAGCGCCTCCGGGTCGGCCCGCATCAGCCGCTTATTCATCTTGCCGACGCTGGTTTTGACCAGGGTTTTCACGAAGCGCACTTGCAACAAGACCCCGTAACGCGAGATGCCGGCCGCTTCGATGGCGTGGGCGGCATAGTTGCGCAAGGCATGTTCGGTGATCTGGTCGACATGCTCCGGCTTGAGCAGCACCAAGGCGAGTGGGCGCTCACCCCACTTGTCGTCCGGCACACCGATGACCGCCACTTCATTGACCGCCTCGTGCTTGGCGATGATGTCTTCCAGTTGCAGCGAAGAGGTCCATTCGCCGCCGGTTTTGATCACGTCCTTGATGCGGTCAGTGACCTTCAGGTAGCCGGCCGGGTTGATGTTGCCGATGTCGGCGGTGTGCAGATAGCCGCCAGCCCATAATCCTTCCGAAGCCTCAGGCGCGCTGACATAACCCTGGGTCAGCCACGGTGCGCGGACGACCACTTCACCGCTCGCCTTGCCGTCATGCGGCACGTCGGCCATTTGCGGATCGACGATACGCAGATCGACCAGCGGCAGCGGCCGGCCGGTCTTGGCGCGGATCACCGCCTGCTCTTCCAGGGAACGATTGAGATCGGCGCTCTCCAGATGCGCCAGGCTCAACACCGGGCAGGTTTCGGACATGCCGTAGCCGGTAAACAGATCCATACCGCGCTTCTGGGCGGAAATGGCCATCGCTTCGGGCATGGCGGCGCCGCCAATGAGGATTTTCAGGCCAGTGAAATCGGTGGTCTTGGCGTGCGGGTGGCTGAGGATCATGTGCAGGATGGTCGGCACGCAATGCGAGAAGCTGACGCCCTCGGTGCTAATCAGGCGACAGATCACCTCCGGCTGGTAACGCCCGGGATAAACCTGCTTGACGCCCATCATCGTCGCCAGATACGGGAAGCCCCAGGCATGGACGTGGAACATCGGCGTCATCGGCATATAGACGTCTTCGCGATGGATATGCCCCTGCCGGTTGGCGCCACCGAGCGCTGCGGCGCAGCCCAGCGTGTGCAGCACGAGCTGGCGATGGCTGAAATAGACGCCTTTCGGATTGCCGGTCGTGCCCGTCGTGTAGAAGGTCGTCGCCTGCGCGTTTTCGTCAAAGTCAGGGAAGTCGTAGTCCGGGGAAGCCTCGGCCAGCAGGGCTTCGTATTCACCGATCATCGCCACCGGGGCGACCGGGAGTTCGGCCTCATCGCTGATCAGGACGATCGTTTTCACCGTTTCCAGCTGTCCAGCGATCTGCGTCAGGATGGCGAAAAATTCGCTGTTCACCAGCAGCACATCGGCCTTGGCGTGGTTCAAGGTGTAGAGAATCTGTTCCGGACTGAGCCGCACATTCACCGTCTGCAGGATCGCTCCCATCATCGGCACGGCAAAGAAGCATTCCAGATAGCGATGGCTGTCCCAGTCCATCATCGCCACCGTCTGCCCGGACTCGACCCCCAGGCCAGTCAGTACATTGGCCAGGCGGCCGATCCGCTCGTTCAGCGTCCGGTAGTTGTAGCGCAGCTTGCCCTGATAGGTAATCTCCTGCTCCGGCGCGATGGCCAGCGGCGTCAGCAGCAATTGCTTGATGAGCAGCGGATATTGATAGGCAGAAACCGTCGACTGGACGAGTTTGATTGGCATTTGATTCTCCCTGGTCTTTTATTGTGCGTGGCGGTCGACGCCGCCAACAGGGGAATTCTACGCGCCTGTGACAGCCAGATGACGGCCCGGCGCGCGGGAAAATGCGTGCTTAATGCAGATGCTGCTCGGCAATCGCCGCCAAGTCGGGCGACAGGGTCCCGGAAGCCACGCCGCGCCGGAAGGCATCCTTTGCCTCCGGAACCCGGCCATCCGCTTCCAGTGCCAGCCCAAGCCCCAGCCACCAGCGCCCTTCGTTCGGCGCCAGGCGGGTAGCGCGCTGGTAATGGCCCACAGCCAGACGCTGGGCGCCGAGACGGGACTTCAGGTGCCCCTGAAAACCGGCATAGTCGGCATTGGCTTCGGCATATGCCTGCGAACGAGCCAGCGTGCGATCAGCCTGAGCCAGATCACCGTGTTCGAGTTGCAGGCGGGCCAGGGACATCGCCCAACCGGTCTGAGCTGGCTGAAGCTCGACCCCCTCCTGCAGCACGACCATCGCCTCATCGGTCTTGCGCAGGTCGAGCAACTGACGAAGCAGCGCCTGACGGACCTGAACATAGGACGGATCCTGCTTCAGCGCCGCCCGCATGCCGTCGAGGCCTTCGGCGCTGCGGCCTGAAGCCAGCGCATTTTCCGCCTTGCGGTACTCGGCATCGGCACGATCGCGCGGGGTTGCCGCTATCGGGCTTTTCTCGATCTTGACGGGTCCTGCCGGTGCGGAGGCTGGCGGCTTGGGCGCATCCGGAGCCGCCGCGGCAGCTTCGGTTTTCACCCCACTGGCTGCAGCCATCGGCACCACCGGATCCGGCACTGGCAGCACCGGCGCGGCGGGAAGCGGCAGGACTTCAAGATTCGAAGCCAAACGCAGTTTTTCATCCACCGACTCGGCGGCCACAACGGGTGCCAGAGGCGGTGGCGGAGGAACCACCACCGGCGGCACCGGTGCGACAGCCGGGGTTGGCTCAAGCCCCAGCAAGGGCTGCAGACGGCCATCGGCATAAAGGACTGCACCAGCAATCGCCACCATCAATCCACCGGCCAGCAGCCACTTAAGGCCGCGACCAGCGCGATTCGATCCGGCCGGCAGGGAGCGGATTTCGCGCTGCAGATTCTGGCGCGCCAGATCGTCGGGACGCTTGGTCTCGAGATTGCGCAGCATGTCGTTGATCAGACTCATCTCACCACCATCCGGCCGAAGCAGCACCTTCGGTATCGCCGGCGGCCTGACGGACATGGCTGGCCGCTACAGCATGTTTGCCCTCACCATAAACCGACAGCAAGGATTTATGGGCCAGGATATTGAGCAGACGCGGCGTGCCACGGCTGGCCCGGTGCAGGCAGCGCACCGCACGCGGCCCGAAAACATCCTCACCCCGATAACCCGCCACGCGCAGACGGTGGGCCAGATATTTGGCCACCTCTTCCCGAGCCAAGCCACTCAACTGGTAATGAAACGCGATGCGCTGCAACAACTGGCGAACCGAGGGTTCGGCCAGCTTGCGATCGAGTTCAGGCTGGCCGAACAGGACGATCTGCAGCAGCTTGCGCTTCTCGGTTTCCAGATTGGACAGCAGACGCAGCGACTCCAACGTCTCCAGCGGCATGGCCTGCGCCTCGTCGATGCAGACAACTACCTGTCGTTCCGCTGCCGCATAGTTGAGCAGGGCATGATTGACGCTTTTCTGCAGGTGGTAATCATCGCTACTGGCATCCACTTCGACGCCCAGCTCTTCGGCCAAGGCCAGCAATAGCGTGCGTGGCGCCAGATAGGGATTGGGCAGATAGGCGGAAATGCTGCCTTCTGGTAGTGCCTGCAGCAATCGGCGACACAGCAGTGATTTGCCAGTACCGACCTCGCCGGTGATCTTGATGAAGCCCTCGCCGCTATTCAGGGCAACGAGCAGGGTATTGAGCGCTTCCTGATGGCTGCGCGTGACGACCGTGAAACTGGTATCCGGCGTGATACTGAAGGGCAGCTCGGTCAGGCCGAAGTGATCAAGATACAACGCTAGCCGCCCTTGCCAAGGTTACTGCCACTCGATGTGACGTTGCTGCCGCGGGTCGAGCGCCTGCATGCGCTCCTGCGATTCACCGGCAACCTCGCGCCAGGAGTTTTCGCCCCGGATGACCGTCGACTTCATCAGGATGACCAGTTCGCGCTTACGGTTGGAAACACTCTTCTGGCCGAACAACAGGCCAAGGCCCGGTACGCCGCTGATGCCCGGCAGGCCGTAGCGGCTGGTGTTCTGTTCCTGGCTCATCAGTCCGCCAATGGCGACGATGCTGCCATCCTGGACGCGGACGATGCTGTCGCTCTCGTTGATCGTGCTCGATGCCAGCGGCAGCGTGTAGGTGCCAAGATCGCCAAGATTGACGCTCTTGCTCTTCTCTTCGACCACACTGACCGAGGGATGAACATGCAGGATGATGTTGCCTTCATCGTCGATCTGCGGCGTCACGTCGAGCGAGATGCCGGAGAAGAAAGGCTGCAGCGTGATATTCGGAGTCACGACATTGCCGGCGGTACCGGTGCCGGTCGTTACATTGGTGCTGATGCCGGTCACGAAGTAATCGTCGGTCCCGACCTTGAGCACGGCCTTCTGGTTGTTGGTCGTCGCGATGCGCGGGCTGGACAGCACCTGCACGTCGCCCTGCCCTTCGAGGAAGGAAAGCAGCGCGGCGAAATTGTTGGACTGGAAGGTCAGGCCGAAGAAGCCGCGCCCCGTCGGCCCGGTACCCACGGCACCGCCGCTACCCGGTACGGCAGCGACCGAGGTGCCACCGGAGATGCCGGCTGCCGACCCGCTGATCGCACCGGAACCGGCCAGCGTCGCACTCGGTGCGACGACCCCCAGCGAGAAACGGTTGGCGATGCCGCCGAACTTGCTCCAGTTGATACCGGTCTGGTACGAATCGTTCAGCGAGACCTCGATGATCTTCGCCTCCAGCATCACCTGGCGCTCGACGACCAGCTGGGTGGCCTTCAGGTATTCGTCCACGCCCCGCAGCTCGACCGGCGTCGCCTTGACCAGCACGACCCCGGAGCCCGGATTGACGATGACGTTGCGACCATCCTGGTTACCGACGATGGTCGATAGCGCCACGGTCAGATCTTTCCAGAAATCGAAATCCGATGTCGTCTGGACGCGGGCGCTGTCAACGACACGCTGAGCGGTGCCGCCTGTCGTGCCGCCCGTCGTGCCACTGGTTTGCTGCCCGGCACTCGCCGTGGTGGGCGTGCCAGAATTCGAAGTCGTCGGCGAGCTGCCGGTCACCCGCATGTCGCTCGTGCCCAGTCGGCGATTGGCCAGGTAATTGATCTTGAACAGGCGGGTCTGGATGGTATTCGGCTGCACGTAAATCCGGTTGCCCTGGAAACGGTAATCGTAGCCATAGACATCGCGCAGCGTCTCAAGCGCATCGCGCACCGTCGTGTTCTTCAGGTTCAGGCTGACTGTCCCTGACAACTCGGGCGGGAAGAGCATGCTGTAAGGCGTGCCGGAAACCAGCGCATTGAGCACCTGACCAACCGGCGCGTTATTCACCGCCAGATTGAAACGTGGCTCCGGCTTGGCAGCAACCGGCTGCTCAAGCTGCAGTGGCGGCACCATGGCCTGGCCAACAACATCGCCTTGCGAGCGGTTCGTCTTGCCGGCCGCGGCGGCGCCGACTTCCTGACCGGCGCGGTCGAACGCATCCCCACGACGCGAATGCTGGTTGCTGCAGGCGGCCAGCAGAAGCACCGACATAGCGACTATCAAAATCTTGCTCATGGCAGATCCTTCACTGGCCCAGCTTTCCCGGTCTTGCGGGATTTGGGCGTAACTATCATTTGTTTCTCAACATCGGGGGTCAGGTAGAGACGCGTCACGCCATCCGCCCCCTGCAATACCGCTTCTCGTTCTGTCAGGCGGACCAGTTTGGCACCACCGACCCGCTCGCCCAGCGCCACAGTCTTGCCACCGATGATCGCGACCGGTCGCCCGCCTGGCCGCAACAGCACCGATTGCAGACGTAATCCGGCATCGCTCTCAAGGCCGGAAGCCCCCGCCTCGGCCGATGTCAGCCAGGCAGCGGGCGGGCGCGTCGGGTCATTCGACTGAGCGTAGGCCGATGAGACACACACAAGCCAGGCGAGAAAGATCAGCTTCATAGCGCCAGCCACGTCCGGTCCGGACTCAAGGTGTAAACGGTCAGGGTCATTTCTGCGCGCGGATAATCGATCACGCGATAGCTCAACTGCCCCCACAGCAGATGTTGCGGCAACTTTTCCAACTGGGACAGATAGGCCTGCAGCAGGCCGTAGCTACCTTCAAGCCGAATCTCGACGCCATGTCGATACAGATCGAATGTTCGCTCGGCAGTCTTGGCCTCACCTTCCTTCGGCGCTTCTTCCCGCTGCAAGACGCTTTGCGGCGCCTGCGTTTTCAGGCTGAGCAGACGCAAGCCCTGATGGCGTGCCAGCAGACCCTCAAGCAAGCCGTTCATCTCATCCGGCCGGACCAGCGCCGAACCAAGCAGGCGCAACTGCTCGTCCAGCTTGTCCCGCTCACCGTTCAGCGCAGCCAGTTCCGCCTTCCTGCCGGCATCGGGATCAATCGCCAACTGTTGCTGCAAATTGGCCGCTTCGGCCTGCAACTGGGCCGCCGAGGCACTTTCAGTCGCAATGGTATTTTCCACCCCGTTGATGCGGGCGCGCTGCGGGTCGATGAACAAGGCGTTACCGATCAGCAGCGGCCCCAGAAGCAGCGCAACCGCGACCAGCAGCCGCTCGCGCTTGGCCAGCGCTAAATATTTTTCGTTCAACCGGGACCAGAGTCGGCGCAGGCCGTTCATCGCGCCTTCTCCGGCTCGGTGCGCAGCACGAATTCCGTGTAGCGTGCCGTGACCTTCGGCCTGGCCGTGCCGCCCGATGTCTCGTCGCGTTTTTCATCGGCCGGATCGAAGCCCTTCATGTCGAGGGCAGAAAACCGACGGCCGGCAAAAGCCGGTTCGGCATTCAAGCGGGTGATATAGGTCGGCAACAAGGCGGGATCCGTCAGCCGGCCGCGAATTTCAATATTCTTGTCGGCAAAGCCGAAACCGACCAGCCAGACCCCTTCAAGCCCTTGTCGCGAGAAACCCTGCAACAGGCCGGAATAGGCATTGCTGCCAGTCACGTCGCCCTGGGCAATCACACTCAGCACTTCCTGGCGCTGTGCCACGCCTAGCCGGGCCGCCGAAATCTGCTTGTCCAGCATGGCATCACCCTGGCGCGCCCCGAGAGACTGGCCAAGCGTCTGCACCTGCTGCTGCAGGGCGAGCAACTGCGTCTTGATCGCCGCCTCTTTTGCCCGCAGGCTATCCGCCCGCATCGCCGTCACCGTGGATAGCCCAACCAGCAGCAACAGTCCCGCCAGGGCGAGCGAAGCCACCACCGGTAGCGCCAGCCAATCGAAGCGCGGTTTCAGTTCCGGCAGCAGCAGGTTGATCTGCTGACTCATGCCTCGGTCCTCAGGGCCGCGCCGATTGCCAGCAGGCTTTGCGCTTGCCGTTCGGCCGAGCGCAGCTCGGGCAAGGCGTTGAATTCGGCAACCTGGCCAAGGTCAGCAACCTGCACCGGCAAATAAAGATTCTGGCCCAGCGCCGCCACCACGCCGGCACAGTCCGCTTCCGAAGCGACCATCAGGCGTGACACGGAAATGAAGCCGTATTGGCGATCGAAGTTGTCAAAGGTGCGCTGCAATTCCAGCGCCAGACGCTCAAGCATCTGCTGCCGACGTTCCTGATCGGCCTCGGCCAACGCCGCCGACGAAACCTCGATACGCCGCGACAAATAAAGCTCGCCACGATAGGTGATGGTCAATAAGCCATCGCCCTGCGTCAGTGCCAGAAAGGCAAGCCCGCGGTTAGGCTCCTCAAAAAGCACCGCGACATTGCGCACGGCCATTTCCGGGATATCGATGGCTTCCAGCGGCACCTTGGCGCCATGAAAGAGCGCCATCCTTTCGCCAACCACGGCCTGCGGCGCCACAACAGCGAAGATGCTGGCCTGCCGACTGCCTTCAACGGGAATATCGGCCACCGCGATGGCCGCGCCATCAACCGGAAAATCAACGACATCCTTCAAGCGCCAGCGCAAGGCCTGCACACGTTCTTCAGGCGGCACGGCCGGTGCCTCGACCTGGAGCAGCCGATACTCGGCTTCGCCAAGCAGGGCGGCACAACGAAAACGCTTCAGTCCCCGGCTTTGAGCCAGACGGGAGAGCGCATCGCGCTCATCTTTCTCGACGCGGAAGGATTCGCAAAGCTGGATCTCAGGGGGTTTGCCGGCTGGCCGGATGACATGAGCAAGGTCGATGCGATCGTCGTGCCGAACAACCGACATCCACCCCTCCTCAAGCTTCACCCCGAAATTCAGCCACATTGTCCAAACACCTTAAGTTTTTTGAGAAGGATAGCCAGTAACACATTATTTTTCAATGGCTTTTTGTTTCTAATAGCTTTCGCGCAAATAGATTACCGGAGAGCGCGGGCCACAAGCACCAAAGCATGCACGCGCGTTGCCGCTAGCCGGCAACCAAGTTGCAGACGGCGTCAGTTTGCTGCCAATGACGTCCACATAACCAAAATTTCCGGCTCCCGGACCGATCCCGGGTGAGGTCGGGCTGCGCAGCACCAATCTTGCGTCTCCGCCTGTCATCACCACAGACGCAGAGGTTGAATTATTCATTTGCGCGATAGCCTCGCCGGGCGCGAGGGCATTTCTGACAGTGTCTGGAGGTGCGTAAAAAACCAACCCAGCATTCCCCGTATCTTGGCGCGTCGGCTGGGTTAACGCGGTACAACCGTCGTAGCTGTTCGTTTTCCAGCCTGCGGCACTCCAATACTGGGCCAGCACCGGCACCGACAACGGAAGCATTTCCGAACCATAGGCATTGTTTAGCCACAAACGTCCATAGACAACGCCCGTGGTCCCTATCTTGCGCGCCGAACAGGCGGCTCCCGAGCAAATACCTGATGTCGCGGCGTTCATGTCCGTGCCATCCAGCGCCACTCCATCCGTAAGATCATTGATGGCAACGCCAATATCGAGCAGCCAGAAAGGTCCGCCGGCGCTGACCCGGTTCGCCGCGCAAGTCGCCGAACTCAATGCAGTGGGTGAGGCGGGGCGAGAAAAGCTGACCGCCGAACTGTCCGGCGCATTGTCTGCATTGGCATCGTTGACCACATAGAGTCCCAATGCCCACTGCGCCGTACCCAAGCCGCTCAGGCGACTTGCCAGATCACAGCCCTGATTGGCTGCATCCTGATCCTCGGCCACGATGCTTGGCGAGACGACTGGGTAACCCAAGGCCTGCGAATAATTCCGTGTCACCACCCCGGCGCCGTTGACCGCTTGAAGACGATACGCCACACCCATTTGCGGCTGCCCCATGTAGGTGAAAGGCTTGGCACCAGAACTGCAGAAGGGAGCGACACTGCCCCCGACGAAACCAAACCGTTCGGGAATAAAACGCCCGAACAGGGGCGAATTGGGCGCCGAAGCCCCTGCGTCCTGAAGCCCGAACAAGCAGCCATACTTGCCGGAAGTATCCTTGGCATTGGAATAGCTGCTGGCGACGCAATCGTTCTTCGTTGCTGCGCTATCTACTGCCACCCAGTCGTCGTCATAGACCCCCCGGACAGTAGTCGTATCAGTGGCCGGGTCGAAGCCGAGAAATCGGAAATTCCCAACTTCCGAATAGGTAAAGGAACCGTTAGCCACCGAGGTCGATGCTCCCGGCGTCGCATTCGGGAAAGTCGCCGGCGAGAGGCTGCCGACTGTCCATCCGGCAGCCGTTGCGCTCATGCCGCCAGTACTGACCTTGGGCGTTCCCGAATAGCCGCCGGCATTCGCCGTTGCCGTCAGGGTAAAGCTATCTGTTCCGGCCTTGAATTTGGGCGTTCCCGTCAGGGTGGCATTGGTTGCCGACGAGGTTACGCTTGTAAACCTGGTCGGCCGAACAGCGAAGGTATCGACGGAGCAAGCGGTTGCGGCGCCCTCGGTCATCACCGCCACCAGATTGGAATAGGCCGCGTTGATCGTGAAATCAGCGCTTGTCTTGATTCCCTTGTCGGTTGAGGTAAAGGCCAGTGTCTGACTACCACCCGCCACCGCCGTCTTGCCATTGCAGGCACTCGTGGCACAGGCTGTCGCCCGGTTCGCATCGGTGCCACATGCGCCATCGCTGTTATCGACAAGTTTGATTGCCACATTCTTTGTGCCGCCAGCGGCATACGTGGTCAGGATCTGGCTGTTGGAAAGGGCGGCAAGCTTGAGCTTGAAAGCGGTGCCAACGAGCTTGGTATAGATATGCCCCGTCAAGAAATTCTGAATCGTGTTGGAGTAAGCATCATCAATCGCACTAAACCCGCCAGCAGTCCCCCCGTCAGGAGGGACGTAGTATTGGGCGCAGATTCGAACCTCATCCAGCTCATGGATATTGGTCGAACCACCTGTAGAACCTGTAAAGGACAGTTGCCAGTTGGCTGGTACGGCGGCCTGTGAATAACCGCCAGCCGTCGAAGCAGCAAAAATATCAAAGGCAGGAACGACGGAAGCATAGCTGGCCCGGGTACCCGTGGTATCGCGGTTTACTGCGACTTGCGTCTGCCCAGAAGCAGAGTTTCGCGCATCGACGATGATCTGGTAGAAATGGCCGTAGGCCGGCGTTGCCGAAGTAGCGTTGTCCACCCCGGGCGATAGGCTTGAAGTCGTGCCTCCCAGATAGGGATAGCCTGTTGTGCCAGAGCCAGAACCCCGCACGGCCACGCTGTCGAGGATGCGCGAGGAAAAGCCGCCAACCCGGCCCTCGCCGTTCTGGGAAAAGTTACCGTATTCATCGACGGCGATCCCGACCCAGCCCCCGGCAAAGCCATTTATCCCTGTCTTCTGGGCATAGCCCAGGGAGCCACCGTAAGCGCCCGGCACCGCAGGTATGGTGTAGTCAGACAAGGTCAGAGCAATACCGTCGGCAGCGCTACCGTTATAGGCGTAGTGCTTGAACTCGACTGAAATATAGTTTCCTGCCGCCGGGAAAAACCCGGGAGCCGTCGCCGCCTTGGCGTTGTTGCTAGTATTCTCGGTTAGCCGCAGATAACCCGTACCAGTGTTCACATAGGGCACGATACCGGTTGAATCACTGGTTGAAACAATCCAGTTGCTGCTGGTAAACATCGGCGATGGATTCAGTGCACTACGGCCAAAACTATCGCATTGACAGGTCAACACTAGGCCACTTGGCGTATTGGCCGGCTGCCCGCAGGTATTTGAGATGATCGTATAAGCCTGACCGGAGAAATTGCCATTTCCCGCTCCCGTCCCGCCCAACCTTGTGCCATCGGCGCTGCTGGTGATCGTGTCGTTATCGAGCAGATTAAGTTGCAGCGTCCCGCTCGTGCCAGTGCCCGTATTGGCAGTCACAGTCCATGTCGTACCAGAACCGCTTGCCCCAGTGACGCTCGCCCCGGTTGCACCGCCGCCCTGAACCAGGGAGAAATCACTTGAATCCACGCCAGTCACCGACCTGTCGAAAACTACCAGCCAAGTCACCGCTGTACTGGGGGCCGCCGGATTGCTGCTCGAACGGCTGATGGAAACCACATTGGGTTTGGCGTCCACAATCACGGACGACGCAAGCGTATAACTCGTTGTACCACTGGTACACGCATCGTTGTTGTAGGCGACAAAATAGACGTTATAAGTTCCCGCTGCCGAGGGCGCCGTCATGGTGAAGGCTTCTGAATACCCACCGGAATTATTGTGATTGGAATGATCGACGATTGTCGGAGTAGCCGGTAACGAGGTCGCGATACCCCAAGTGGAGCACTGCCAATTATTGTCCGAGCCCGAAGTCGTGACATTGAGCACGGCAGCAATCGATGCCCCGGGAGCGACAGTCGTCACCGAGCCGCCATTGACCGTCGCCGAGGTAACAGTCCGCGCCGCCAGAACCTCTCCGGCAAAGCTGCTCAACACGACAAGCAGCGTCGCCGCAAGCCTACGCCTGAACTGGACCATCTTTGTATTCACCGCTCGCCCCTCATATCTCGTGGTCTTTTAACAGTCATAAGGCGCTACCGTAATCGCCGAATCCCGGCACTTTTCCAGCGTCACTTCAACGCTCCGTTCAATTCCTGGCGCCTTGGCGACACTGGCGGTCGCCACAGAAACAATCCGGTAAATGCCGATCTGGCGGCCTGCCTCGGTATAAGTCGAACGGGAACAAGTCACAGTGACGGCATGATCGGGAATCGGTGGCGTCCCGCCGAGGCACGTCGGCAACGATGGGGATTGCGCGTTGGGGTCGAGCTGATACATGCCCCACTCGGCGCCGGCGCGCGCGGCCTGATACGCCTTGGCACCACCGATATCGGCAGCGAGGTTGACATGCGCCGTCGAAACAACCGAGACCATCGCTGCCGCCAGGGCTGCCATCAGCAATAACAAAAATATGGCCGAGATCACCGAGGCGCCTAATTGGCGCGACTGGACAGGGAACCGCGAGGCAAATGGCATCATGGCGTGTTCAAAACATCCACTTGATGCAGCAAATCGACCGACTCACCGTTACGCGTCAAGGTCAGACGGAGAACCACCAGGCCATTTCGTTGCAATACAGCGGGGGTGTAACCGAACGAGCAGGCCGAAACGTTGTTGACCAATATCGCCGAGCTACCGCCGTAGGCCCACGGCGCCGTAGCGATGCCGCTCTGGAAATCGTAGCCGGAATGCCGGATGACGGTACCGAGCTCCGGATTGGTAGCGTTTGCCGCACACTCGTAAGTCACCGGCGTGCCCACAATCTGGAAGCGACTGCTCGGCGACGCCAGCGGAAACTGCTGATTCGGCGCGCTTCCCAACGTGAACTGAATGCTTGATACGCCACCTGGTGCAGTCTCTATCGCCCGCCGACTGCTTCCGGCATATACGTCGGAACCGGTCTGGCCGAGGTTGAAGATGACCAGTTGATCACCCGCCACAATCGTTACCGCGGGCCCGAGCACATCAAAACTGTTATCAGCGGCATTCGTAAAATCAAGTGGATTTCCCCCGCCGCCATTATCGACATCGGCCCGATACCGCCCCGCATCGCGAATCGGTACATATTCGAGAAAATTACCGGACTGCCGGACGCTATTCGGCAACGCCGACTGAAGGTCGCGGGCAACGCGACGCAAAGCGGTATCAGCCCCATCGGACAGCTCGGCGCGAGTGCTTACATCGACATAGGCATCGACCTGGCGCCACCCAAACATGCCGACAAGACCAAGCACTATCCCGGAAATAACAATCACGACAATCACTTCAACCAGCGTAAAGCCGCGTTCGTCAGCCGAAACGGGATGAAACTCAGTAGCGCGGCGCATAGCGGAAACGATAGCCCGTCATGGAAAAAGAATGCCCGTTACGCCTCACTGTCACGGTAACACTCAGCGCAGCGGTGTCGTCGGCTAGACCGAGAGCAGTTCCGACCCGCGCAACCGCGACGTCAGCCGTATAACCAGTCATGGCGTTCCCCCCGGAGGCATCATCAATATTGGCCTTCGAAAATCCGCCATAGTCCGCCACATTGTCGTAAAACGTTCCCGGCCCACTGCCGTAGCGACTTGTTTCTGTGGACGGTGTAGCTCCGCTGACATTCTGCGGGTTTGCACAATCCGCATACGACTGAGCCATCAATGCCGTGGCATCTTCCGGATCGCACCATGTGAAAGGCTGATGCAAGACTTCGTTGAGCAAGGACTCGGCAATGGCCAGAGACTGCTTGGTATCCATCGGATCGGCGCTGAAACGCACCAGCGGATTTATCACCGAAACCAGGCCGACCACACCGACGCTGACGATAACGATGAAGACAATCAACTCAACCAGCGAAATGCCGGATTGACGAATGCGGCCCCAATCAATGCACATAACCCGTCTCGTTTTCGACGGTGATCGCCAGCGCTGCCGGCAAGCCGGAAACGCTGATACTGGCAGCCGCACTTGGGCGCCCGGCGGCATCGAAGGTGAAATTGCTCGCCGACGAAGTGATGGTGCTCGCCCCACTTGCCACCACGCTCAGATTCGTCCCGTCAGGCCCGGTCAGCGAAGTGCCTGTGCTGCAATCAGCCGCCCCATAAGTGCTCGATATAGAGAAATCTACCTTAGACGGGCTCGTGGAAAAGCTGACACAGACCGTCCTCCGCGCCGCCACCGCCGATTTTTGCGCGTAACGCAATGCGGCAACAACTTGGTCGCGCAGACCACGCTCTTCAAAGCCGCTACCGCCCTGCCAGCGTGGTATGGCCACGGCAGCAATAATGCCGAGCAGCACGATGACGACGACCAGTTCGACCAGGCTGAACCCAGCGCTGCTCGTCCGGTTTGTGGGCTCGGCATTAAAGACAAAAGGCCCGGCTTTCAGGCCAGGCCTTCCGTCAAAGGGGGTCATCGTCAAGCCGATGCGAAAAATCAGCAACCCGAATCGGTAATAGCGTAAGACGGAGCACCACCTGCTGCGGCCTTGGTATAGGCAACCTTGCAACTCGCGGGCGTCGGTGCCTTAACCAGGCGGATGTCGGGGTCTACAGTCGTTTCGAAATCGCCGGGAGGATTCAAATCCATGACTTTCGCCAACGATGACGCACTATTGGCAAAGCCATACTCAACGGTAACGCCGCTAACACCGCCAATTGTCATCGAAACCGGCGTTGTCGAGTCACCAAGGGTACCGGCAGCCTGGGCCTTGGCATAAATCATTGCATTGGCAGAAGCCATCGAACCGGCCACTCCCTTGATCACCGACTTGCGGGCATCGCCCGACAGATCGACAAATTTCGGCAATGCGGTCGCAGCCAGAATGCCGAGAATGACGATCACGACGACCAGTTCGATCAGGGTGAAACCTTTTTGTAGTGTTTTCATATCCAACTCCTTAAATTAAAAAATTAGCACCCGGTCGTGGTCAAAGCACTGATCGTCGGGGCAGCATTGGCTACAGCTGGCGCGTAGGTGAAGATACAGGCCCCGGGAGTCGTCGCACCGACCACGCCGAAAGTAGCGGTCCCACCTGCGGCACCACCATAGGTATAGCCTTCAGTCTGCAATTGTGCGGCGGACGGATTGAAGACACCTGTCAGGCCAGCCATCGACAGAATACCGGCCGTTGTCCCGATCGCCGTGACTGCCGGATAGGCGTTGGTCATATTAATGATCCCGCTTTCGGTACACACCGTACCAGCCCCGGAAACGGTGTTGTTGGCGGTACCGCCACCGCCTGGGCAGGGAGCCAGAGGCCCTGTATCCGTAACTCCAGCCCGGGCCAGGATCGTCGCATGCGACAGCGCCGAGGCTGCCAGCACACTGCCGCGTGCGGCTTGCAACTTGGCGATACGGGCATCGCGCTGCAAATTGACGAAACGCGGCAGGGCGACGGCAGCCAGGATGCCGAGAATGATAATGACGACGATCAGTTCGATCAGCGTGAAGCCACGCTGGCCTTGCCTGTCGAAAACGGTAGTTTTATTCATATTTTCATTAACGGCTGCAAATTTTAGTACTTTAGACATATGAACCTTCTTTCTCAAGCGTTATTCACTTTGATCTTCAAGACGTGACAGACCGACCCCGACGAGCAACGCTCTTGACTGCTCGCTCCCCGATTCGCGAATGAAACGAAAGCGGGCTCGATGCCCGTCGCGAAAGCGAAAAACCAGCTCCTCGGCATGCCGGTCGAAATACCAGACTGATTTGCTTTCCGGCACCGAATCCAGTTCGCCGACATAATTTGCCGGCCGCGTCGAAACCCAGTCGAGCGGATTTCTGCTCTTTGGCAGTTCGCCACCAAAAACTTCCCGATGGGCAACAACCTCGACCAATCCGATGCGAATGGCCGCCGCCTCGGATTGAACGACAGCCTCTTCCATCTCGACCCGCGTTGCCTCCAGAGATCGCATCAGGAATAAGGACAACACCCCGATGAGGATGACGACAAACGCGAATTCGTAATAGCGTCGCATGCTCATTCATCGCTTGATGGCCACCTTGCCGAGGTCCCACATCGGCAGGAAGATGCCGAGTGCCAGCACCAGCACCAGGGCACCAAGCGAGACGATCAGGATAGGCTCGATCTGCTGGCCTAGGGTCTTCAATTCATACTCGACTTCACGCTGGTACATCTGGCCGACTTCTTCCAGCATATCGTCCAGCGCCCCCGATTCTTCACCAACCGCCACCATCTGCAGGACCACCGGAGAGAAGAAGCCGGAGGCGATGGCGGCGCGCAAGACGCTTTCGCCACGCTCGACCGTATCGCGCATGCCTTCGATCTTGGCGGCGATATAGCTGTTGTCGACAGTCTGCGATGAATTGGTCAGCGCCTGCATGACCGGCACGCCACTGCGCATGCCCAGCGCGAAACTGCGGGCAAACCGCGCCATGGCAGCCTTGCGGACAATCTTGCCGGCAATCGGAAAACGCAGGACCAGGGCTTCCCATTGCATTCGCCCGGCGACCGTGCCCACCCAGGAACGGAAGACGACAACAGCCACAACAAGCCCGATCAGCATGGCCGGCCACCAGGTCACCATGAAATTGGAGAAGCCGAGCAGAATCTTCGTCATCAGTGGCAGTTCGGCGCCAAAGCCCTGGAACACCTTGGCAAAAGCCGGGATCACGAAAATATTGACCACGACAATGGCCACGGCCATCGCGATCACCACGAACATCGGATAGCGCAGCGCCGATTTGACCTGCTCGCGCATGTAGCGCTCAAATTCGAGGTGATCGAACAGGCGCAGGAAAATTTCGTCGAGCAGGCCAGTGGCCTCGCCGACCCGCACCATGGATATATAGAAAGCGTTGAAGACCTTGGGATGGCGGGCCAGCGACACCGACAACTCGCGGCCAGCCTCAAGGCTCTCGCGCACGTCGCGGATGACTTCCTTCATCGCCGGATTGGTCGCCGATTCCTGCAGACCGCTCAGCGCGCGCATGATCGGCACGCCGGATTTGAGCAGGGTATGCAGCTGCCGTGAAAAAAGCAGGATATCGACGTGCTGGACGCTGGGCTTGAACAGGTTGAAATCACCACCGAGACTGACCGCCCCTGCCTTCGCCGAGGTTTCCTGGATGGAAACCGGTGTCACGCCTCGCCCAAGCAGGAGATCGGCCACGCCGCCCGCCGACGCGCCTTCGAGCACGCCTTCGATCAGCTTGCCGCCGGCATCCCGTCCCTTGTAGGCGAAGTTGGCCACGCCGCCTTATTCCTCGAACTGATTGCTGATGCGCATGGCTTCAGCGACGCTGGTCTTGCCGGCCAGCACCAGACGAACGGCATCCCGGCGCAGGGTCTCGCCGGCCATCTGCTGCCTGGCGACGCGCATGAACTCACCCGGGTCTTCATGGTTGATTGCTTCAACCACCGCATCGCTCATTTCCAGAAACTCGTAAACCCCGGTCCGCCCCTGATAGCCGGTATTGGCGCAGTGGGCGCAGCCGCGACCATGATGGAAGCCGTGGCTATCGACCTGATCGCCCAATTCATAGCGCAGCCATTCGTGTTCGTTTGGCGTTGGCGTATAGGCCTCGCGACAATTGCCGCAGATGACGCGGACCAGACGCTGGGCAACGACCATATGCACCGACAGCGCAACCATGTAGCGCGGCACCCCCATGTCGAGTAGGCGGATTGGCGTCGATACGGCGTCATTGGTGTGCAGGGTGGACAACACCAGGTGGCCGGTCATCGCGGCGCGCATACCAATTTCCGCTGTTTCCTGGTCGCGCATTTCGCCGATCAGCACGATGTCCGGGTCCTGGCGCAGTACGGTCCGCAGCACACGCGAGAAGGAGAGATCGATCTTTTCGTGCACCTGCACCTGATTCAGGCCACCAAGCCGGTATTCGACCGGGTCTTCGACGGTAATGACCTTCTTTTCCGGGCTGTTCAGTTCATTCAGCGCCGCATAGAGCGTCGTCGTCTTGCCGGAACCGGTCGGGCCGGTAACCAGCACCATGCCGCTCGGCCGCTTCAGCGCGTGGCGGAAGCGCTCCAGAACACGCTCCGGCATGCCGATTCTTTCAAGCTCCAGCAGGCCGGTGTTCTGGTTGAGCAGTCGCATGACCACCGATTCGCCAAACTGTGTCGGCAAGGTGGAAATCCGCACATCCACCGGATTGGCGCGGACCTTGATATTGAAACGACCATCCTGCGGCAGGCGCTTTTCTGAAATATCCAGACCGGACATCAGCTTCAGGCGCAGGGCAACAGCCGATGAAATCTTGGCATCGGCTTCGGTCTGAATGTGCAGCACGCCGTCGATTCGGAAGCGGATGCGCAGTGATTTTTCCTGCGGCTCGAAATGGATGTCGGAAGCGCGCAGGCGCATGGCTTCCTCGAACACCGTCTGCAGCAGCTTGACGACCGGCGCATCTTCGGCGCCCGGGTTCAAGCCCAGCAGGTCGCCAAACTCGATGGGTACATCGCCCAGTTCGGCCGTCAGCTCCTTGGCCAGGCCCGTAATCTGTTCGCCACGGTGATAAACGCGGTCGACCATGGCCAGCAACTGGCTTTCGGTGACGACCGCAAGATCGATTTCCCGCCGAACAAGACGAGTGATCTCGTCATAGGCCTGCAAATCGGTCGGGTCAGCCAGACCCACCTGCAGGCGACCATCCGGCAATTGGTCCAGCACCAGCGCCCGGAAACGCCGGGCCGGCGCCTCGGGCAGCAGCTTGATCAGGTCCGGCTTGGGGGTAAAACTGTTGAGATTGACGAAGGGAATCCGCAACTGCCGGGCCAGCGCCTGCGAGATGCCTTCCTCGGTGACATAGCCGCTCTCGACAAAGACGCGCCCCAGCTTGCGCCCGGTCCGTTTTTGCTCATCGAGCGCAATTTTCAGTTGTTCGTCGGTCAGCAGCCCCTGCTGAATCAGCAGGTCGCCGAGGCGGACTTTTTGCGGGGGGGGCATCCCGACCTCCAAAACACCTTAAGAAACGCCGTTAACAATATGAAGTAACGGCTTAAGTTTCCACAGTAGACGTTTTTCGGGGGGCCGACAAGTCGCCTTCCGGCGAGTTGTCGGTAAATCGATGCAAATCAGCGATGCCGATTGCCGTTGTGGTGCTGCTGCGGCCGACCGGAGTTTTTGCCGGCTTTGGGCGCTTGCGACCTCGGCTGGGCCTGCGGCTTGCGAGCGCCACGTGGCGGCTGGGGCGGACGCGGGGCAGCGGTCGCCGACTGCTCGAAGCCGGGAATGATCACCCGTTCGAGATTGCGCTTGATCAGCTTCTCGATGTCGCGCAGGTTGCCGCGCTCGTCGTGGCAGACCAGCGAAATGGCTTCCCCTTCCATGCCGGCCCGGCCGGTACGACCGATGCGATGGACGTAGTCTTCCGGCACATTGGGCAGCTCGTAATTGATCACGTAAGGCAGGGCATCGATGTCGATGCCGCGCGCCGCGATATCGGTGGCGACCAGCGCGACCAGTTTGCCATCCTTGAAATCGCTCAGGGCGCGGGTCCGGGCCCCCTGCGACTTGTCGCCGTGGATCGCCGCCGACTTGATGCCGGCCTTGTCCAGTGTCCGGGCCAGCGCGTCGGCGCCGTGCTTGGTACGGGCGAAGACCAGCACCTGATGCCAGCCGCGCGTGGCGAACAGGTGGCAGAGCAATTCCTTCTTCTTTTCGCGGTCGGTTTCGATGACTTTCTGGGCCACCGTTTCGGCCGCCGTGTTGCGTGCTGCCACATCAACCGAAGCGGGATTGTGCAGCAGACCGGCCGCCAGTTCGCGAATCTCCGGCGAGAAGGTGGCCGAGAACATCAGGTTCTGGCGCTGCTTCGGCAATAAGGCGATGATCTTGCGGATGTCGCGAATGAAGCCCATGTCGAGCATGCGGTCGGCTTCGTCGAGGACGAAAATCTCGATGGCCGAGAGGTCGACGGTGCGTTGCTGGACGTGGTCGAGCAGGCGGCCTGGGGTGGCGACCAGGACATCAACACCACGACGCAGGTTGGCGATCTGCGGGTTGATGCCGACACCGCCGAAAACGGCCAGCGAGTTGACCGGCAGGTGCTTGCCGTAGGTGCGCACGCTTTCCTCGACCTGGATGGCCAGTTCGCGCGTCGGCGTCAGGACTAGCACGCGTGGCGTCTTGGCGACCCGGGTCAGGCGGTCATTCGGGCCGCTGCACAGGCGGTGCAGGATGGGCAGCGTGAAGCCGGCGGTCTTGCCGGTGCCGGTCTGAGCCGTGGCCATCAGGTCGCGACCGGTCATCACGGCCGGAATGGCCTGCTGCTGGATGGGGGTCGGCGTATCGTAACCTTGGTCGGCAACGGCGCGCAGAAGTTCGGCCTTGAGGCCGAGATCGGTAAATTGCATGGAAATCCTTGGATAAAACCTGACCGGAGCGGCCAGGGAGCAACGAAACAGCGAGGGTCAGGAGAAACCGGAACAGTTTTTGGCATATTTCCGATTGATGCTGGAAATACCCTGCTCCGGTTGTTTGCGCCCCCTCGCTGTCGGCGCGTGAAAATTCAGCCGATCAGATCAGGGCCAGGCCCCGTTCGAGGTCGGCCTGCAGGTCCTCAACCGCTTCAAGGCCAACGGCAATGCGCAGCAGCCCTTCATTGATGCCGGCCGCGGCCCGGGCTTCCGGGGAAATGCGGCCATGCGTGGTCGAGGCGGGATGGGTGATGGTGGTCTTGGTATCGCCAAGATTGGCGGTAATGGAGAGCAGGCGGCAATTGTCGATGACCTGCCAGGCTTGTTCGCGCGTGCCCTTCACTTCGAAGGCAACGATGGCGCCACCGGATTTTTGCTGGGTCTTGGCCAGTTCGTGCTGCGGATGCGACGGCAGACCGGGATAGAAAACACGCGCCACTTTCGGATGCGCTTCCAGCCAGGCCGCCAGCTTAGCGGCATTGGCAGACTGCGCCTCGACACGCAACTTCAGGGTTTCCAGCCCTTTGAGCAGCACCCAGGCATTGAAGGCCGACAAGGTCGGACCCGCCGTGCGCAGGTATTTGAAGACTTCTTCAGTCAGCTTCTTCGGGCCGCAGACGGCACCGCCCAGTACGCGCCCTTGGCCGTCCAGGAACTTGGTGGCCGAATGGATCACCAGATCGGCACCGAGATCAAGCGGCCGCTGCAGGATGGGCGTGCAGAAACAGTTGTCGACGGCGACCAGGATGCCCTTGGCGTGGGCAATGGCGACCAGCGCCCGAATATCGGCAATTTCGGTCAGCGGATTGGACGGCGTTTCCAGGAAAAACAGCTTCGTTTCCGGGCGGATCGCCGCAGCCCAGGCCGCTGGATCGGTATGCGACACGAAGGTGGTCGTGATGCCGGTCCGCGACAGGATGTTGTTGAACAACTGCACCGTCGCACCGAACAGGCTGTTCGAGGCAACGATGTGATCGCCCTGTTTCAGATGCGCCAGCACGGCAGCCATGATCGCCGACATGCCGCTCGCCGTGGCCACGCAGTCCTCAGCGCCTTCCAGTGCAGCCAGGCGCTCCTCGAACATGGTGACGGTCGGATTGGAGAAGCGTGCGTAAACGTTGCCCTCCTCTTCACCGGAGAAACGCTTTGCCGCTTGCGCCGCGCTCTTGAAGACGAAACTGGACGTCAGGTACAAGGCTTCGGAATGCTCGCCGAACTGGCTACGTTCCTGACCGGCACGAACCGCCAGCGTTTCCGGACGGTAGTCAGGCTGCACAGCCATTACTCCTGCCCACCATTCGCCAGGCCCAGCACCATCTGCTGCGAGGAGCGGCCATCGCCGTCGTCATCGCTCTTAACCGGCTTGCCGCCACGCTTGCCTTCGACCGCATCGAGGTAATAGTCATCGATATCGCCGGTGATGTAGCAGCCATCGAAACAGGAAGCATCGAAGACCGTCAGGTCGGCCCGCAGGTTGGTAATCGACTGCTTCAGCGCGTCGAGATCCTGATAAACCAGGGCATCGGCACCAATTTCGGCAGCAATCTGGGCATCAGTCCGGCCGGTCGCGATCAGTTCGGAACGGGTCGGCATATCAATGCCATAAACATTCGGGAAGCGCACCGGTGGCGCCGCCGAAGCGAAATAGACCTTGACGGCACCAGCCGCACGCGCCATTTCAACGATTTCGTGGCTGGTCGTACCGCGAACAATGGAGTCGTCAACCAGCAGAACGCGCTTGCCCTTGAACTCCTGGCCGACGGTGTTCAGTTTCTGGCGCACCGATTTCTTGCGCATCGCCTGACCCGGCATGATGAAAGTCCGGCCGACATAGCGATTCTTGACGAAGCCTTCACGGAACGGAATGTTGAGCACCTGCGCCAGTTGCATGGCCGATGGGCGGCTGGAATCGGGAATCGGGATGACGACGTCGATATCCTCGATCTGAATATGCTTCTTGACCTTCTCGGCCAGCAGTTCGCCCATGGCCAGACGCGCTTCGTAAACCGAAACGCCGTCGATCACGGTATCCGGCCGGGCCAGATAAACATACTCGAAGATACACGGGGCATACATCGGCTGCTGAGCGCACTGGCGGCTATGCAACTGATGATTGAAGTCGATGAAGATCGCCTCACCCGGCTCGATGTCGCGCACCATCTTGAAACCAAGGGTGTCGAGGGCAACGGACTCGGAAGAAACAAGATATTCCATGCCTTCCGGCGTCTCGTTCTGGCCGTAGATCAGCGGACGAATACCATGCGGATCGCGGAAAGCGAGCAGGCCGTAGCCGGCAATCAGCACCACGACGGCGTAAGCGCCACGGCAGCGACGATGCACGCCGCCAACCGCCTGGAAGATGGCATCGACGTCGAGCTCGTAGCCATGTGCCGACGACTGAAGCTCATGGGCCAACACGTTGAGCAGCACTTCGGAGTCAGAGTTGGTATTGATGTGCCGGCGATCGAGGCGGAACATCTCGCCCTTCAGCTGCTCGGCATTGGTCAGGTTGCCGTTGTGACCAAGCACCAGGCCAAACGGCGAATTGACGTAAAAGGGCTGCGACTCGGCGAAGTTGTAGGCTGACCCGGCGGTCGGGTAACGCACGTGGCCAATGCCGCAATTGCCCGGCAGCGCGCGCATGTTGCGGGTGCGGAATACGTCGCGCACCAGCCCTGGCCCCTTGTGCAGGTGAAAGGTGTTGCCTTCCGCCGTCGCAATACCAGCTGCATCCTGGCCACGATGCTGAAGCACCATCAGACCATCGTAAAGCAGCTGATTGACCGGCGTTGTCGCCATTACACCCAGAATCCCGCACATAGTATTTCCTGCCTAGCTAAATCGAATTCGTTTTGCCAAATCGTCCGGCAACCAGGGTTTGGCTGCCAGGACGACGGTTTCCAAAGGCGGCGACAAGGTCGCATCCCGCCACCAAGCCTGCATCGGCGCCGAGGTCATGCCCCCCAGCCCGACCAGCACCATGCATACCAGCACACCACGGACCAGGCCGAAGAGCATGCCGAGAATACGGTCCGACACGGACAGGCCCAGCGCCTTGACCATGCTGCGCACCGCCATCCTGAACAAGGCCATGACGATCAGCACACCGACAAATATCACCACACAACCCGCCAACGTTCGCAATGCCGGATCGGACAAGCCGGCGAACGCCGTCCGTCCAACCACAGCCCCGAACTCCACGGCAGCGAAGATCGCCAGCACCCAGGCGACCAACGCGATAATCTCGCCCACCACGCCACGCCACAAGCCAAAAACCAGTGACACGCCGACGATGCCGATCGCAACGTAGTCAAATCCCGTCATGGTTTGGCAGCAACGACTCCGGACACACCGATACGCTGCATTTTCTCAAGCGCCTTGTCGGCGGCTTCGCGACTGGCGAAGGGGCCGGCCCGAACGCGGGTTTTCTTGCCCTGCGGCGTATCGAGCGGTTCGCTGAAAGTCTTGATGCCCTGCTCCGTCAACTTGGCCTTCAGCGTCTTGACGTTCGCCTCATTGGAGAAAGCACCGATCAACACCAGATATTCGCCGCCCTTGGCTGCCGGCTTGGCTTCAGCCGTCTGTCCGGCCAGAATCGCCGCTGCCCGCTTGGCATCATCGGCCTTGGGCTTTTCAGCGGCCTTTTCGGCGGGTTTCTCAGCCGGCTTGGCAGCTGGTTTTTCCGGGGCCTTTTCAGTTTTCAGTGCTGGCTTTTCAACAGGTTTTTCTGCTGGCTTGTCATCCGCCTTGACGACCTCGAGCACACGGGCCGTCGGCTTGACTTCAGGCGCTACGACGGCCGGCGCCTTTTCTGCAGGCAGCTCGGCGGGCCTGGCCGCCGGTTTCTCGACCGGTGCAGCAGCAAACTTGGGGGCAAACGGCTTTTCTTCCTGACCGGGAATGCGGATTTCGACATCCTGCACCGTCTGGCGTGGCTCGTGATCCATCACCATGGGCAGCACTACGGCCACCACGGAAACGAAGAAAACCGCCCCGACCAGACGGCGGCGGGCGCGTTTCTTGAGGTGCAACTGGGCGTCGTTGTCGTCCATGATCAGGGCTTTTTCCGAAGCGCTTCAAGCGCGCCGGCCACCGTATAGAAAGATCCAAAGGCCAGAATTCTATCACTTTCAGCAGCCTGACCCTTGGCTGCCTGCAAGGCCTCCTGCGGCGAAGGATGGCAAACCACCTCGCCACCCAGCCCGGTATCGGCGATGATGCCGGCCAATTTTTCAGCGGCGGTACCGCGCGGGCCACCCAGGGTCGCCAGATGCCAGACATCGACCTTACCCTTGAGCGGCGCCAGCGCGCCGGCGATGTCCTTGTCGCTGAGCATGCCGACGACGGCAAAAGTTTTGTCGAAGAACCCCATGCTCGACAAATTGTCGGCCAGCACACGAATCGCCTGCGGATTGTGGCCAACATCCAGAACGATGGCCGGTTTGCCCGGAATAACCTGGAAGCGACCATTCAATTCGGTTTCGATCAACCCGGGACGGATGGCCTGCATGGTCACTGGCAATTTGTCGGCAATGGCATCCAGTGCCGCCAGGGCCACCGCCGCGTTGTAAAGCTGCGTCGGGCCGCGCAGGCCGGGATAAGCCAGGGCGCGTTTTATCAACTGCGTGCCGGAACGACACCACCAACGCCATTGCAGTCGGTTTTCGTTGGTTTCGGCACTCGGTCGCTCGAAACCGAAATCGCGACCGATCAGGCGCAGATCGGCGCCAATGGCCGCTGCATGATCGAGCAGGCTTTGTGGCGGCTGCGGGTCGGCACACAAGGCCGGTTTGCCGGCGCGGAAAATGCCCGCCTTCTCGAAACCGATCGATTCGCGGTCTGGCCCCAGCCAATCCATGTGGTCGAGCGCCACGGTCGTCACGATGGAGACGTCCGGCTCGTAGGCATTGACCGCGTCCAGGCGACCGCCCAGGCCGACTTCGAGAATCGCCGCTTCAACGCCGGCCTCGGCAAAGACCTCCCAGGCCGCCAGCGTACCGAACTCAAAATAGGTCAGCGCGACATCGCCAGCCTGCTGACGCGCCGCCTCGACACGGGCAAATGCCGCACACAGCGCTTCATCGCTGGCCGACCGGCCATTCAGGCGAACGCGTTCGTTATAGGCGAGCAAATGCGGCGAGGTGTAACAACCCACCTTGTAACCGGCGCGATCGATGATGGTTTCCAGATAGGCGCAGGTCGACCCCTTGCCATTGGTGCCACCAACGATGATCACCGGACAATGCTGCGTCTGTCCAAGCGCATCCTTGACCAGCCGAATGCGATCGAGGCCCAGTTCGATGCCGGCCTGACCTTTCGGGTGCAGACCTTCGAGATGGGCTAACCAGTCAGTTAAATTCATTGAGGATTGAGTCGTTGGGATTCAGGATCAAGCAGGCAAGCGCACACGCCAGCGGGGCTGGCAAACTCGATCCTAGCCACTCGGCTTTCAAGCGGCAGCCGGCAATTTTTGCAGCAGGGCCAGAACGCGGGCGACCTGATCGCGCAGTTCGCGACGATCGACGATCATGTCGATGGCGCCCTTTTCCAGGATGAACTCTGAGCGCTGGAAGCCTTCCGGCAGTGTTTCGCGCACGGTCTGTTCGATCACACGCGGGCCGGCAAAGCCGATCAGCGCCTTCGGTTCGGCAATCACCACATCGCCGACAAAGGCGAAGGACGCGGAAACGCCGCCCATGGTAGGGTCGGTCAGAATGGAGATGAAAGGCAGGCCAGCCGCAGAAAGCTTGGTCAGTGCAGCCGTCGTCTTGGCCATTTGCATCAGCGAGAACAGACCTTCCTGCATCCGCGCCCCACCGGAGGCGGTAATGCAGATAAAGGGCGTTTTCTGTTCGACCGCAGCCTGCACGCCACGGACGAAGCGCTCGCCGAGCACCGAGCCCATCGAGCCACCCATGAAGTCGAACTCAAAAGCCGCCGCAACAACCGGCATGGTCTTGATGGCACCTTGCAGCACAACCAGCGAATCGCTCTCGCCCGTGGACTCATTGGCTTCCATCAGGCGATCCGGGTACTTCTTGGAATCCTTGAATTTCAGGCTATCGACCGGCAGAACCTCAGCGCCAATCTCGAAACGACCTTCCGAATCGAGCAGCAGATCCAGCCGCTGGCGTGAGTTCAGGCGATTGTGATGGCCGCACTTGGGGCAGACCTGCAGATTATTTTCCAGATCGGTGGCGTAAAGCACCGCCTCGCAGGACGGACACTTGCTCCACAAACCTTCCGGCAGGTTGCCGCGGCGCTGGGGGCCTTGTTCACGCTTGATCTTCGGGGGCAGTAGTTTGGTCAGCCAGCTCATTTTTTCACCTCATCGACACCACGGCGAATGTCTGCGACCAGGGTTTTCACATTGGCGCAGGCTGTTTCAGCCGTCGATTTTTCAATTTCTTCGATAATCCGGCTGCCGACGACCACGGCATCGGCAATAGCGGCGATGCGCGCTGCAGTTGCCGCATCGCGGATGCCAAAACCAACGCCTACCGGCAGACCGGTCTTTTCGCGGATCAGCGGCAAGCGCTCGGCCACCGCTTCGACGTTCAGCGCGCCGGAACCGGTCACCCCGGCCAGCGAGACGTAATAGACGTAACCACTGGCGATTTCGGCAACATGCGCAATGCGCTCGGCCGATGAGGTCGGGGCCAGCAGGAAGATCGGATCCATGCCCTGCGCCTTCATGGCGGCACCAAAGGCGGCTGCCTCCTCCGGCGGGTAGTCCACAACCAGCACGCCATCGACGCCAGCCTGAGCGGCGGCGGCGGCGAACTGCTCCAGACCCATCGCTTCAATCGGGTTGGCGTACCCCATCAGCACAACGGGTGTCTTGCCATCAGTCTTGCGAAACTCAACCACAAGTTGCAGCACCTTGCGCAGCGTCATCCCCTTGGCCAGTGCGCGCTCGGAAGCACGCTGAATGGTCGGGCCATCGGCCATCGGATCGGAGAACGGGACACCCAGTTCGATGACATCGGCGCCGGCTTCAACCAAGGTATGCATCAGCGGCAGGGTCAAGGCGACATCCGGATCACCGGCAGTGATGAAGGGAATCAGCGCCTTGCGGCCTTCGCCATTGAGGCGGTCAAAAGCGGACTTGATGCGCGACATCAGAAAACGATCCCGGATTTTTCGGCCACGGTATGCATGTCCTTGTCACCCCGACCGGAGAGGTTGACCAGCAAAATCTTGTCCTTGGCCAAGGTCGGCGCCAGCTTGGCAGCATAGGCCAGCGCGTGGCTGGATTCGAGTGCCGGGATGATGCCTTCGATGCGGCACAGGGTATGGAAGGCAGCCAGCGCTTCACTGTCGGTGACCGGCTGGTACTCAGCACGGCCCAAATCCTTCAGCCAGGCGTGTTCCGGGCCGACGCCCGGGTAGTCCAGACCGGCCGACACCGAATGCGTCTCGATGATCTGGCCATCTTCATCCTGCAGCAGATAGGTGCGGTTGCCGTGCAGTACGCCGGGCACGCCCGCCGTCAGCGAGGCAGAGTGGCGACCGGTTTCCATGCCGTCACCAGCGGCTTCGACGCCAATCAGACGAACGCCCTCGACATTGATGTACGGGTAGAAGATGCCCATGGCGTTGGAACCACCGCCGACGCAGGCAATAACGGCATCCGGCTGGCGGCCGGTCATTTCCGGCATCTGAACCAGACATTCTTCGCCGATGATCTTCTGGAAATCGCGCACCAGCATCGGGTACGGGTGCGGACCAGCCACCGTGCCGATGATGTAGAAGGTGTTGTGGATGTTGGTCACCCAGTCGCGCATCGCTTCGTTCAACGCGTCCTTCAGCGTCTTCGAGCCGGACTCGACCGGGACGACGGTGGCGCCGAGCAATTTCATGCGATAGACGTTGGCGGCTTGACGCTTGACGTCCTCGCTACCCATGTAGACCACGCATTCCATGCCGTAGCGGGCAGCAACCGTCGCGGTGGCGACCCCGTGCTGGCCGGCGCCGGTTTCGGCGATGACACGCGGCTTGCCCATGCGTTTGGCGAGCATGGCCTGGCCGATGCAGTTATTCACCTTGTGGGCGCCGGTATGATTCAGGTCTTCGCGCTTCAGGTAAATCTGGGCGCCGCCGAGCATTTCCGACCAGCGCTTGGCGTGGTATATCGGCGACGGCCGGCCGACGAAATGCTTCAGCTCGTATTCGTATTCGGCCCGAAAAGCCGGGTCGGCCTGTGCAGCCTCGTAGGCAGCCTTCAGTTCATCAAGCGCGCCAAACAGCGTCTCGGCCACGAAAACGCCACCGTAGGGGCCGAAATGGCCCTTGGCGTCGGGGAAGTTATATTGACTCATCAGCTTTCCGTACTGCCGCCACGAAGGCAGCGATTTTCGAGTGATCCTTGATTCCCTTGCTCATTTCGACTCCGGAAGACACGTCGACCGCCACCGGGCGCACGCGCCGCACGGCATCACCGACATTGTCCGCGGTCAAACCGCCTGAAAGCACCAGATAGCCGGGCAGGTCAGGCGGAATCAGCGTCCAGTCGAAGACATGACCACCGCCACCGTAGCCCTCGACAAAGGCATCCAGTAACAGCCCCCGGGAATCGGAGAACGAGCTGGCGAATTCTACCAGATCAAGCCCCGGCCTCACCCGGGCCGCCCGCAGATAGGGGCGGGAGAACTGGCGACAATACGCCGTATCTTCGTCGCCGTGAAACTGCAAGATGTTGATCGGCAGGGCACCGCAGGCAGCCTGAACAAGCTCGGGCGTTTCATTGACAAACAGGCCGACGACATCGACGAACGGCGGGATTCGCCTGGCCAGCTCGGCTGCCCGCTGCGGCGTCACATAGCGCGGGCTCGGTGGATAAAAGACAAATCCGATCGCATCGGCACCTACCGCCACCGCCGCATCGACATCCTCTTCACGAGTCAATCCGCAAATCTTGATTCGGGTCTTCATTTCAACATCCCGTCGAGAAAATCATCATCGGGGTCAGGCAATCCCCAATGCGGCTCGTAAACCGGGCCGCGAAAATACAGGCCATCCGGCGAAAACGTCGGCGCCGCCAGCTTGCGATCCTTCATTTGCAACAATTCATCGACCCAACTTGGTGACTGCGTCCCTTTGCCGATATAGACCAGGGTACCGACCAGATTGCGAACCATGTGATGCAGGAAGGCGCTGGCCTCGAAATCAAAAACAAACATGTTGCCGCATTGGCGCACCTCTGCGCGTGACATGGTCTTGATCGGCGACTTGGCCTGACAGTCTGCCGCCCGGAAGGCAGAAAAATCGTGCTCACCGAGCAGTCGTGCGCTAGCCGCCTGCATCACAGCCAAATCCAGCGGCCAGTGAAACCAGCCCACCCGCCCCTGCCACAAGCCGGGACGTTGCGGACGGTTGAGCAGCAGATAGCGATAGCGCCGACCTCGGGCACTGAAACGGGCGTGAAATTCTGCGGCCACCGGCTGCGCCCAGCGCACGGCCACGCCTTCCGGCAGATGCGAATTGACACCACGAACCCACGCGGTCAGCGGACGCTCAACCAAAGTATCGAAATGGACAACTTGATGCGTTGCGTGAACCCCCGCGTCGGTCCGCCCCGCGCAGAGCACACCGACCGGCCCACCCGCAATCCCGCGCAAGGCGGCTTCCAGCGCATCCTGCACCGTTCCGCCGCCAGCCTGACTCTGCCAGCCATGGAATGCGGTACCGCAGTATTCAATCCCCAGCGCAATTCTCACAACAATACCGCTCCCATCAAGCCGATAACCGCCATCCCAAGCACAACAGCGTCCCGACCGGACCAGGGCAAAACTTTCAGATGAAGCACCTCAGGTCCGCCGGCCAGCACAGCGTCGACCGCCAGCATTCGCCGCCATGCCCCCTTTTCTGGAACCGTTTGCAGATTTTCGAGAACCAGCGACAAACGAACCACCAAACGCTCGATATCCAGCCCCAGCGTACGGAAAGGTTTTAGCAAGTACCACAATCCACCGACCATTCCATCGCGGTCAGCATTGACAAAAAGCCAGGCCAGACAGGCCAGCATGATCAGCAGTCGAGCCGCCTGCAAGCTGGCTTCGGCGATCCCCTCGTAGGTTGGCGCCCACGGCCAGTCCTGCCATGCCTCACCCGGCGTGTTGTAGGCCAGAATCAGCCACAGCGTCAGCAGCAACCAGCGAGCCCGGCGCACATATGCCAGCCAGCGACCCAGCGAAGCCGGCGCCAGCACAAAAACCCCAAGCCACAAAAACGCCAAGCCGGCGTATCCGACAAACTGTAAGCCCAGAACAGCAGCCAGCCAGACGATCAATGCACAAGCAGGATGCAAACCGGGCTCCCAAAATGCACACAGCCCCTTGCGGGGCCATGTGCCGATCACAAGCCTGAATTTTACCCGCCTATTCGGCCGAGTATCGTACGTGCCTGCTCAACCAGATCAACCGAGCCTTCGCCAACCACTTCCTGCAGAAGCTCGCGCGCCCCTTCGAGATCGCCCATTTCTTCATAGGCCTTGGCCAGATCAAGCTTGGTATTAACCTCTTCCCACTGAGCATCGCGCGGAGCCACATCATCAGCCGGCGCCTCCTCAGCGGCTGCCGTTTCAACTGGCACCGCGGCCGGCTCGGCGGACAAATCCAGGTTGATCGAACCGATATCGAAATCAGGCGGGACCATCGGCTCCCCAAGGAACATGGAATCGGTCAACTTGACATCGAACTCAAGCGAGTCGGCATCGACAAGACCTGGATTGACCACCGTGCTGGACAGCGCAGGATTATCGTTTTCACTGCCAAAATTCAGAATATCGGCACTAACCAGGGTATCGGTTCCGGCCAGCGGATTGACGATTGTCTGGGACATCAGCGTATCGGTATCCACCACCCCGCCACCGATTGCAGGTGCCTCAGCTGACGGCTCTTCGTTCGTCGTGATACCCGGCTCACCATCGGCACCAACCCAGGTGCCCAATCCAACGTCGAGATCTTCATTGTCGGTAGCCGACGGCATGACCAGCGTCCCCTCCGGAGAAAAGTCCGGTGAAGAAACTGCTGGCGGCTCGACAACATCAAAGCCAAAATCAACGTCAGCTTCGAGATTGTCGAATGCCCCTTGCTGATCAACCACTGTCGCAACAATCTCGGGTACAGGCTCTTCACTGCCGAGGTCGAAATCCAGTGCATTGGAATCAGTGCCAATTACCGCATCGAGATTCAGCGCTTCATCGGCCGGCGCTTCAGCCGCAGCCTTGATCGCCGGAGCAACAGTCTGTTCGCCCAGATCGAAATCGAGCGTCATGGCATTAGAACCCAAGGAGATGTCAGCAACCGCAGGAACTTCTGCGACGGGCTCGCTTGGGATATCTGTCGCTTTCGGCAAGACCATCGTGTCCCGCTCGAAATCATCAGGCAAGCCGATCTCCGGCAAAGCTTCTGGCTCTTCAGGAATCAGAGGCAACTCTTCCGGCATCGCCTCCGACAGACCGAGTGCCGCGACCGGGGCAACAACCATCGTTGCATCACCAGCCTCCGACTTACGCGAATTGGAGTACAAGGGATTATTTGGATCAAGCCCCATCCCCAAAGCAGCAACCTTTTCCCAGTCCGGCCCGATACCAGCCGTCTGCGCATACAACTCGCTGGCCAGCGTTTCGAACTGCTTCAGACTGCGCCGGTTGGCATAGATTTCAAGCAGTTTGGCGTGAATCGCTGTCCGCTGCGGATCCTTCTGAAGCGCTTCAAGGAGAATTTCCTCAGCCTGGGTATCGCGGCCATACGCCATATAGACATCAGCTTCGGCTACCGGATCAACTTCATCGGTATCAATGGTCCCCGGCCCGGTCTGGCTGAATTCACCAGTTTGCGGCGGCGTATTACCTGTATCGACACTCTGCCCACCGGTCATGCGGAAGACTGAGTTGGGACCGAGGCTGGATGGCATCGGCGCGGCTGTTGTTTCAAGCGCAGAACTTTGGGTGCGGCGCCGCTTGAGCAGGAAATAGCCCGCCAGTAGCGCCAGAATGCCCCCGCCACCAAGCAGAGGAAGCGGATCATCAAGCAACGATTCCTCCTCGACAGCCGGTGCGGGCACTGGAGCCGGCGGCGGGGTTACCGCTTTCGGTTTTTCTTCGACCTTCGGTGGCTCAACGGGTTTGACCTCTGCGGGCTTGGCCGGCTCGACAGGCTTGGTCTCCTCGACCACCTTCGGCGGCTCAACCGGCTTCGGTGCCTCCTCGACTTTAGGCGCTGCTTTGGCTGCCTCGACGGGCTTCGGCGGCTCGACCGGTTTTACCACTTCAGGCGCCTTCGGCTCCTCTTTTTTGACCGGCTGCTGGAGTTCGGCCAGCTTCTGGTTCTTCATTTCCAGAAGCTTCTGCAACTCATTGACGTTCTTTTCGAGGACCGCCATCCGATCCTGCGCTTCCTTGAGGGCTTTGTCCTTGGCAACCTGGTCGGCAGCTTCAGCAGCCTTCGCTGCCGCCGCCCCCTTGGCTGCCGCATCGGTGCGCGCCACCTTGACCTGATCCTTGGACTGCTCGGCAGGGGCAGTCTTTTCTTCTACCTTGGCAGTGATCTTGCCGGAGCTGGCCTGGGCACCAGCACTTTCATCCTTGGCTGGCGTCTTGGCGGTGGATGCTGCCAACTTCTGGCGATAGGCATTCCAGTCAGCCGCCTGAGCGACATAAATCTTCTTGGCTTCAGCCGGAGAAACCGCCTCAACCGCAGATTTTTCCGGAATATTCAAAATGGCGCCTGACTTCAGGCGATTGACGTTCTGTCCGATAAAGGCATCCGGATTGCTCTGGAACAAGCCAATCAGCATCTGCTCGAGTGACACACCGTCGTATTTTGATTCGTCGGCAATCTTGCGCAGCGTTTCACCCTGTCGAACAACCCGGGTTCCGTTGTTTTCCGTGGCTGTCTTCGGCTCGGCCGCCACCTTTGGCGCAGGTGCCGGACGCGCCGCCGCCCTGACGGGTGCCGGCCTGTCATCGGCCGCACCGCCACCGCGCACCGTTTCGACAATCCGCGCCTCCGCAACCGGGCGTGACGCCTGAGTGGCGGCTATTTCCGGAGGATCAAGCAGGAAGGTATATTCCCGGACAAGGCGACCGGCCGGCCAGTTCAACTCGACAAGAAAATCGAGGAAAGGCTCGTTGATCGGTTTGGCCGATGACACCTTGACCACGGATTGTCCGTTGGCACGTTTTTCAACCGCAAAACGCAGATCAAGGAGGACAGTGGCGAAATCTACCCCAGCCTGCTTGAAAGCATCCTGCGGCGCAAGACGAGCGGTCATCCCGGCCAACTCATCCTTGGTGGCCCCGATATCGAGCTCAGCCCGCAGGGGCTGCCCCAACGCCGATAGCACGGTCAATTTGCCTAGCCCAGCGGCCTCGGCAAACCATGGGGCAAGCGACATGCATGATGCGACGGCAAGGGCTGCCGCACGCTTTTTGAACTTGGTGTGATTAGTTTCGTTCACAGCGAAACCCTGAGTGTGGAATTTGGGACTTTCAAATTAACATCATGTATTTAGCAATGCAAGCTAAACCGACTTCTAATCAGTTGCCTTTTTGCATATTCCCAACAAATAAAAAACCGGGGTCGAAGCCCCGGTTTTTTTGCCCAGAAAGAGCAATCAGGCGTCGAGCAGGATGCGCAGCATGCGACGCAGCGGCTCGGCAGCGCCCCACAGCAGTTGGTCACCGCAGGTAAAGGCGGCCAGGTATTCCGGACCCATCGCCATCTTGTGCAGACGGCCGACCGGTACGGTCAGCGTGCCGGTCACGGCAGCAGGCGTTAGTTCGCGCTCGGAGATTTCGCGATCGTTCGGCACCACCTTGGCCCACGGATTGGCCTTGGCCAGCATGTCGCTGATTTCGTCCAGCGGCACATCCTTCTTCAGCTTGATGGTCAGCGCCTGGCTATGACAACGCATGGCTCCGATACGCACACACAGGCCGTCGATCGGAATCGAACCCGGCGAACGGAAAGCCGGACGACCGAGAATCTTGTTGCATTCAGCGCCGCCCTTCCACTCTTCCTTGGACTGCCCACCATCAACCGGCACATCGATCCACGGAATCAGGGAACCAGCCAGCGGGGTATTGCGGAAGTTCTTCTTCGGGAAGGCATCCGAACGAATGGTTTCGGCCACCTTGCGATCGATATCGAGAATGGCCGAAGCCGGATCAGCCAGCAGATCGGCCACTGATGAATGGATAGCCCCCATCTGGGAGATCAGTTCACGCATGTTCTGCGCGCCAGCACCGGAAGCGGCCTGATAGGTCATGGACGTCGCCCATTCGATCAGGTCATTCTGGAACAGGCCGCCGAGGCCCATCAGCATCAGGGAAACCGTGCAGTTGCCGCCGATCCAGTTCTTGCCGCCCTTGGCCAGCGAGTCCTTGATCACGTTCATGTTGACCGGGTCGAGCACGATCACGGCGTCATCGGCCATGCGCAGCGCCGAGGCGGCATCAATCCAGTGACCGTTCCAGCCGGCAGCACGCAGCTTCGGGAAGACTTCCTTGGTGTAATCACCGCCTTGGCAGGTGATGATGATTTCGCAAGCTTTCAGGGCGTCGATCGAAGATGCATCCTGCAACGGCAGGGAAGCTTCCTTGCCGCCGAATACCGGCGCCTTGCCACCAGCGGCAGAGGTCGAAAAATACACCGGATCGATGTGGGCGAAGTCGCCCTCTTCCACCATGCGCTGCATGAGGACCGAACCAACCATACCGCGCCAACCAACCAGACCAACCTTCTTCATGACATCACTCTCCGTGAAAAATCTGTGCTCTTTTTACAGCGCCGCCAGCACGGCGTCGCCCATTTCCCTGGTACCGACCTTGTTCGTGCCACGCTCGTAGATATCACCCGTACGATAACCCTGCGCCAAAACCTTTTTGACTGCGTTTTCGACACGAAGTGCCTGCTCTTCGAGACCAAACGTATAGCGCAACATCATGGCGGCCGACAGGATCGTCGCCAGCGGATTGGCGATGCCCTGACCAGCGATATCCGGCGCCGAACCGTGCGACGGTTCGTAAAGCCCCTTGTTCTTGTCATCCAGCGAAGCCGACGGCAGCATGCCGATCGAACCAGTCAGCATCGAGGCTTCATCGGACAGGATGTCGCCGAACATGTTGCCGGTGACCATCACGTCAAACTGCTTCGGCGCCTTGACCAGTTGCATGGCGGCGTTGTCGACCAGCATGTGGCTGAGTTCAACGTCCGGGTAATCGTGAGCAATTTCGATCATCACGTCACGCCAAAGCTGAGTGCATTCCAACACATTCATCTTGTCGACCGAGCACAGCTTCTTGCCGCGCTTCTGAGCTGCCTGGAAGGCGACATGGCCAATCCGGCGGATTTCCGACTCGCTATAGACCATGGTGTTGAAGCCGACGCGTTCGCCGTTTTCCTCACGCACGCCGCGCGGCTGGCCGAAGTAAATATCGCCAGTCAGTTCTCGGATGATCAGGATGTCCAGCCCGGCAACGACTTCCGGCTTCAGCGTCGAGGCGTTCGCCAGTTCCGGGTAAAGAATGGCCGGACGCAGGTTGGCGAACAGGTTCAGGTCCTTGCGGATGCCCAGCAGACCACGCTCCGGGCGCTGCTCGCGCGGCAGCGTATCCCATTTCGGGCCACCAACGGCACCGAGCAGCACTGCGTCAGCGGCGCGGGCCAGCTTTTGCGTCGCTTCAGGGTAAGGCGTACCGGTCGCATCAACCGCACCACCGCCCAGCAAAGCCTCTTCCATCTCGAACTTCAGATCGAGAGAATTCAGCACACGCACCGCCTGGGCGGTAATTTCAGGACCGATGCCGTCACCCGGCAGAACACAAATCTTCATCTTTATTCCTTGTCAGGAGAACAGCCAGGGCTGATCAACACGGCGCTTGGCCTCGAATTCACGGATTTTTTCGGCGTGACGCAGGGTCAGGCCAATGTCGTCCCAGCCATTGAGCAGGCATTCCTTACGGAAAGCGTCAATCTGGAACGGGATACCATGCCCGTCCGGACGAACCACCGCCTGAGCTGCGAGATCGACCACCAGCTTGTAGCCCGGCGTCGCCTCGACCTGCTTGAACAGCGCTTCAATTTCGGTGGCTGGCAGCACGATCGGCAGGATGCCATTCTTGAAACAGTTGTTGAAAAAGATATCGGCAAAAGACTCGGCGATGATTGCCTTGAAACCGAAATCGAGCAGCGCCCACGGAGCATGCTCGCGCGAACTGCCACAACCGAAATTAGCACGCGTCAGCAGCACCTCGGCGCCCTGATAACGCGGCTGGTTGAGCACGAAATTCGGGTTCTTCGGCCGGCCGGAATTATCCTGTCCGGGTTGACCGACATCCATGTAGCGCCATTCATCGAAAGCATTCGGGCCAAAGCCTGAACGCTTGATCGACTTCAGGAACTGCTTCGGAATGATTGCATCGGTATCGACGTTACTACGGTCGAGCGGAGCAACCAGACCTTCCAGACGCACAAACTTTTCCATTAATTCACCACCTTCTGCACGGCCTCGCCACCCTTCTTCAGGGTCTCGCCGACCACTTCGCCAGTCTTGTTCAACGCACCGCCTACCGCCTCTCCACCTTTCTGGAGAGCCTCACCGGTCTTCTCGGCACCGATCGCCACGTCTTTCTTGACGCCTTGCGCGGTGTTGCACCCGGCAAAGACCAGAGCCAGCAGCAAAATTGAAATCGAACGCATGACCATCACCGATTACAGGACGTCCCGGACATCCGCAAAACGACCGGCAATCGCCGCCGCCGCCGCCATCGCCGGGCTGACCAGATGAGTACGACCACCCGGGCCCTGACGGCCCTCGAAGTTCCGGTTGGAGGTCGAGGCACAACGTTCGCCCGGCTCCAGACGGTCGGCATTCATCGCCAGACACATCGAGCAACCCGGCTCACGCCATTCGAAACCGGCCGCCACGAAGACCTTGTCCAGACCCTCTGCCTCGGCCTGGCGCTTGACCAGACCGGAACCTGGCACAGCCAGTGCCAGCTTGATGTTGGCGGCGACATGACGTCCCTTGAGTACCGATGCGGCTTCACGCAGATCTTCAATGCGGGAATTGGTACAGGAGCCAATGAAAATCTTGTCGACAGCAATCTGATTGATTGGCGTATTGGGATTCAAGCCCATGTACTGCAGCGCCCGCTCCATCCCCTCGCGCTTGACCGAATCAACTTCCTTGGCCGGATCGGGCACCACGGCATCCACCGAAACAACCATCTCAGGTGAAGTACCCCAGGTCACCTGCGGGCGAATGTCTTCGGCCTTCAGCGTGACAACGCGGTCGAACTGGGCGCCGGGATCGGAATGCAGGGTGCGCCAGTAGGCGACGGCACGGTCCCAGCTCTCGCCGACCGGCGAGAAAGGACGTCCCTTGAGGTAATTAATCGTCGTGTCGTCGACCGCCACAAAGCCCAGACGTGCACCGCCTTCGATGGCCATGTTGCACAAGGTCATGCGACCTTCCATGCTCAGGCCACGGATGGCGCTACCGCCGAATTCGATGGCGTAGCCCGTGCCACCGGCCGTGCCGATGGTGCCGATAATGGCCAGCGCCACATCCTTGGCGGTCACGCCCTTGCCGAGCTTGCCTTCGACAGCGACCAGCATGGTCTTGGAGCGCTTCTGCAGCAGGCACTGGGTGGCCAGCACATGCTCGACCTCGGAAGTGCCGATACCATGCGCCATGCAGGCAAACGCACCATGCGTCGACGTATGTGAGTCGCCGCAAACGACCGTCATGCCGGGCAAGGTGGCACCGTTTTCCGGGCCGACGACATGGAGGATGCCCATGCGCGGATCCTTGAACGGGAAATAGGCCAAGGCACCGACCTCGCGGATGTTGGCATCCAGCGTTTCCACCTGTTGACGGGAAATCGGATCCTTGATGCCTTCGTCCCAATGATCGGTCGGCGTATTGTGATCCGGCGTCGAGACAATGGAGGAAACGCGCCACGGCTTGCGGCCAGCCAGCTTCAGGCCTTCGAAAGCCTGCGGGCTGGTCACTTCGTGGATGAGGTGACGATCGATGTAGAGAAGCGCCGTGCCATCAGCTTCCTGATGCACAACGTGGTTCTCCCAGAGCTTGTCGTAAAGGGTCTTCGACATGGAACTTTTAGTGAGCCGTAAAGCATTGAATTATTGCACAGGATCGCTGGTTTTTTCCCGTTCCGAGGCTTCGAGTACCGCATTGCCGCCAACCCAGCCCCAGATCAAAATCAAACCAATCAGTGCGAATACCGAGCCAAGCGTAAAAGTCCAGCCCGACCCCAGCCACTCCCAGGTTCGCCCGCTGATCAAGGCACCAAGCAGGCCACCGGCACCAAAGGACAAGCTGGAATAAAGCGCCTGCCCGCGCCCCTGAGCCTTGCCTGGAAACCATTGATTGACGGCGGCAATCGAGGACGCGTGATAGGCGCCAAAGGTCAGGCCATGCAGCAACTGGACGAAGACCATGACCGCTGCAGACTCGACGCCCCAGCCCATCAACAAGAACCGTATGACTGCTGCGGCAAAGCAGGCGAGCAAAATGGTCCGCAATGAAAAATGTTTCGACAGGCGGGCCATGAACATGAAAACAATAATTTCCGCCACCACGCCGAGCGACCAGAGCAAGCCAACCTCTGTCTTCGAGTAGCCATGGGCATCGAGGTGGATCGAGTAGAAAACATAGAACGCCCCGTGCGCCGCCGACATGGCAAAACAAGCCGCCATCAGCGCCACGACCTTGGGCTGTCGGAGAATGTCGCCAATCGGCTGGGCGTCCCGGGCATGCGGGATTGGTGGCGCCTCCGGCAAGGTCAGCGCATAGACCAGGATGCCAACCAGGATCACCCAGCACACCCAGAGCACAGCAACCGGCGGCGCCACGTCGAGCAAAGCCCCCGTCGCCATGACGGCGGCGATGAAACCGATTGAACCCCACAGACGAATGCGACTGTAACGACCGCGTTCTTCACGCAGATGGTCAAAAGTCAGCGTCTCGACCAATGGGAGCGCTGCGCTCCAGAAGAATGCCAATACAGCCATCGCAACCAGCATGGCGGGCAATTTGTCGAGCCAGAAAAATGCGGTGAAACCAGCCAGTCCGATGGCACCCGCCAAGCGAATGATCGCCACGCGCTGACCAAAACGATCAGCCAGCCAGCCCCACAGATTGGGGCCAAACAAGCGCATCAACTGCATCTGCGACATCAGCAGACCGATGTCCCAGGCAGAAAAACTCAGGGATTGGAGATAGAGCCCAAAGTAGGGCGAGAACGCGCCGATGAAGGCGAAGTAGAAAAAGTAGTAGCCCGAGAGGCGCCAGTAAGGCAAAGCATGCATCCGGCGATTTTACCGGATGCAGCGTCAGGCAAAGGCGCTATCAGGCCTTGACGGATTGCTGGCCGGCGCGAAAGGCGAGCAGCAGATGGTAGATCTCATCCTTCAGTTTGACGCGCTGCTTCTTCATGTCTTCGATGGTGAAGTCAGCAACCGGCATGTCGTGCTCTTCCAGATCCTCGACCTTGCCGGTCAGACGGTTATAGGAAGCGAACTGCCGGGCAAAATAGGCGTTGCCGGACTTGAGCGCATCAATCCCGTCCTTGAATTCCGGAAACTCCTGATACAGATCGTGGTGATCAACTTGCATATTTTCTCTCCCTATTGCATTGACCTGCCGCCAACGCGGCAAAAACAGAAATATTACGCGATTTTCCCGGCAATGCGCGGTGTCGCGCATACCACATCACCGCACTGGGCGCGGTGACGCAAGGCGTGATCCATCAGCACCAGGGCCAGCATGGCTTCGGCAATCGGCGTCGCACGGATGCCGACACAGGGGTCGTGGCGACCTTCTGTCGCCACTTCAATAGCCTCACCCTGCCGATTGATCGAGTGCCGCGCCTGAGCAATTGACGAAGTCGGCTTGATCGCCATATTGACGATGATGTCCTGACCCGTTGAAATGCCGCCGAGCACACCGCCGGCATGATTGGTCGCGAAGCCCTGCGGCGTCATTTCGTCGCCGTGCTCGCTGCCTTTCTGGGCCACTGAATCAAAACCTGCACCGACTTCGACGCCCTTGACGGCATTGATGCCCATCATCGCGTAGGCGATCTCGGCATCGAGCCGGTCGTACACCGGCTCACCCCAGCCTGGCGGCACGCCGATGGCGGTCACAGTAATCTTGGCACCCACGGAATCCAGCGACTTGCGCAGGTTGTCCATATAGGTTTCCAGTTCCGGCACGATGGCGGAATTCGGCGCAAAGAAGGCGTTGTCGTCGATATGCTCAGCCGAAACAAAGGGAATCTCAATCGGACCAAGCGCGCTCATCCAACCGCGAATCGTCACCCCAAAGCGTTCGTTCAGCCACTTGCGGGCAATCGCCCCGGCCGCCACACGCACTGCCGTCTCGCGGGCCGACGAACGACCGCCCCCGCGATAGTCACGAAAACCGTACTTCTGCGTATAGGCATAGTCGGCATGACCAGGACGAAAAGTATCGGCAATGTTGCCGTAATCCTTGCTGCGCTGGTCCTGATTACGGATCAGCAGACCAATCGGCGTGCCCGTCGTCTTGCCCTCAAAGACACCGGAGAGTATCTCGACGGTATCCGGCTCGCGGCGCTGCGTCACATGGCGAGACGTGCCGGGCTTACGGCGATCCAGCTCGGCCTGGATATCGGCCTCGCAAAGAGCCAGCCCCGGCGGACAGCCATCAACCACGCAGCCGATCGCCGGGCCATGCGACTCACCAAAAGAAGTAACGGTAAATAAAGTGCCAAATGTATTGCCGGACATGGATGGACAGGATTTTGATCAGGGCATTGAGTTTATCACGCCGTGAAATTCGGCTGCCTTTTGCCGCCAAACTCCAGCGCACCAATAAAAAAGAGCGGCCAGAGCCGCTCCAGTTCGAACTATCGCCGCATCAGGCGGCAGGCGTTTCGCCCGGCCAATTCTTGATATAGCTTTTCAGCATCTTGTTCTCGAAACTCTGCTCTTCAAGCACCGCCTTGGCGACATCGAGAAAGGAAATCACGCCCATCAGCGTCTCACCATCCACCACCGGCAGATAACGCGAGCGCTTTTCGATCATCAGGCGGCGCAGGTCATTGGCCTCCATGTCGGGAAAGGCCGTCACCGGATTAGCCACCATGACATCACCGACCGTGATGCCCTCCGGACTCGAAGCATGCTGCTTGAGGGCCAACAGGACCTCGCGGAAGGTCAGCATCCCGACCATCTTTCCGGCTTCCATCACCACCAGTGACCCGACATCAAGATCTGCCATGGAGTCAATGGCGACAGCCAACGACTGCTGTGGCGTCACCGTAAAAAGCGTGCCGCCCTTGACGCGAAGGATTTCCCGAACCTGCATCGCCTTCTCCCGACTAATGTTTGATTGACCGGATTGATCTTAGAGCATCCGCCGAAATTCGGGAAGAACAATGGCACCCCACCGGGAAGAGGCAGTCAAACGTAAATGCAAGACTATCAATCGCATAAAAAATCATCACCGCATTTACCGATTTTAATGAAATTGGCACTTGCACAACGTCATAGGCATATATATACTTTGTCGTATTACCTAAGTCATACGCCGCTAGGATGCTTGGGTAACCCTAATACACTAGCGTATGGAGAATGGATGATGAGCACTGTAAAAACCATCGAGAAGATCGACGCCCGCGAAATCCGCCGCAAGCTCGGCCTCAACCAACAGCAATTCTGGTCCACCCTGGGCGTTACGCAGAGCGGTGGCTCACGCTATGAAAGCGGTCGCAGCATGCCGAAGCCGGTGCGCGAACTGCTGCGCCTGGTTCACGTCGAGCAGGTCGACATCAAGAACATCAAGCGTGACGACTGGGAAGTGATCGAGTATCTCAAGTCGCAGGAACCCGAGCTGTTCAAGTCCCTGAAGAAATCGGCTCGCAGCCACGCAAAAAAAGCCGCTTGATTAGCGCCCGAACGTGGGCGTCAAGCGCAATGGCGGGCATCACGGGGAGACATTGACCCGGATGCCCGTTTCTTTTTCTATCTGCTCGCCAAAAGCCGCCAAGTCGGCGACTGGCAAGGCGCTCAGACGCGGCGCAGCTGGCTGCAAGGAAGGCCTGGCCAGGCCATAGAGGTGCACTCCAGCCAACTTTCTGGCCAATGGACGCAGGAAATCACAATAAGCCATTCGTGACTCAGCCGAAGGCGCAATGCCATCCAGCGCAAACCAGCAGGTTTGAACCCAAGAGGGGGCCAGACCAGCACAAATCTCCAGGTTTTTCGCCACTTTTTCCGGAAGCCCGGGCACACCGTTGATTTCAGCGATCTCGCTCGCGCTGGCACGGTCAAGCTTGAACCAGACCTCACCCCCGAGTTCCGCCAGACGCTGGATACCCGATTGAACCTCGGCGCGATGCATCAGACTGCCGTTGGTAATCAAACGCACTACCAGTTTGCCGACCTGACCGAACCTGTTCAGCACTTCACCAACCCGGGCAACCGCTTCCGGAAACTCAGCGGCACTGGTCGGCTCACCGTTGCCGGAAAAAGCCACGTCCATCAGTCGACGCGCTTCTGGCGGAACCTGCCGCTGCATGAAGTCGCCATGCAAGGCATCGTCGAGAAAAGTAGCCAACTCGACTTCCAGACGATTCAGATCGATCGGTGGTGGCCCACCGCGGGTCAGGTTCTCGACCTGGCAATACAGACAGGCCCAGTTGCACGCATTGTTGGGATTGAGATTGATGCCGATCGACACCCCGCCGGCGCGACGCGACATAACGGGGTAGACGTAGAGCAAACCGGCACTATCCCGGCGGTGATCATCGATGGAGAGCATGGCGCATTGTATAATCTGCGACCGCCTTGTCGAGCAATACGCCCATGTTGATTACCCGCCGTCTCGAATTCGATGCCGGGCACCGCATCCCCGACCACAAAAGTCAGTGCCGCCATTTGCACGGGCATCGTTACGCCATCGAAATCACGCTATCAGGTAGCGTCATCGACAAAGCCGGCGATGCGGCAAATGGCATGGTGATGGATTTCTCGCAGGTCAAGGATCTGGCCAACACCCACCTAGTCAACGAATGGGACCACGCCTTCCTCGCCTACGCTGGCGACAAGGCTATTGTTGACTTCCTGTCGTCGCTCCCCGGCCACAAGACGATCATCCTCGATCGCGTGCCGACCGCTGAAAATCTGGCCCGAATTGCCTTCGAGCGACTTGATACGGTTTACCGGGACACCTACGGCAATCACCTTCAACTTGAGCAGGTCAGACTCTACGAAACGCCCAACTGCTGGGCCGACGCTTTACGCACCAAGCTGGATTGAGCCGAAAAACATCTCCCCTTATACTGCTGAAATAGAGCAAAGGCATCACCGGATGCCGGGGAGCGTGAGATGCAGAAGAAGACCGCCGATAAACGCGGGACAGCCTCACCCAAACGGGGCACCGGATCGCCATGACCCAGCCCCCCGGCAACACCCCCAACACAGCGCTGGTGCTAACCGGCGGCGGAGCGCGAGCGGCCTATCAAGTAGGCGTTTTACTGGCCGTTGCCAAGCTCTCCAACAACCGACGACAAAACCCCTTCCCCATTCTCTGCGGCACCTCGGCCGGGGCCATCAACGCTGCCAGCATCGCCTGCCTGGCTGACAACTTCGGCAAGGCCGTCTCGGTTCTCGCCTCCTTCTGGCGCAACATGCATGCGGGTGACATTTACCGCGCCGACCCTCTGGGTATAGGCCTTTCGGGCGCGCGCTGGCTATCCACGCTGACCATGGGCTGGCTGCTCCGCAACCCGCCACGCTCCCTGCTCGACAATGCCCCGCTTCGCGAACTTTTGAGTCGACACCTCGACTTCCGCGGCATCGAACGCTCCATTGCCAATGGCGCCCTGCACGCTCTAAGCATCTCGGCCTCGGGTTATGAATCGGGCGACAACATCAATTTCTTTCAGGGCAATCCTGAGGCCCAACCATGGCGCCGTGTCCAGCGCATTGGCATCCGCGCCGAGATCGGGGTCGACCATCTGCTTGCCTCAAGCGCTATCCCGTTCATTTTTCCTGCCACCAAAATTCATCGCGAGTACTTTGGCGACGGATCGATGCGCCAATTGGCGCCAATCTCACCGGCCATCCATCTTGGCGCCGAACGCGTCCTGATCGTCGGCGCCGGCCGCAAGAATGAACATCAAGAAAGGCGGCGCGTCGATGGCCACCCCTCGCTGGCTCAAATCGCCGGCCACGCACTTTCCAGCATTTTTCTAGATAGTCTGGCCGTCGACATTGAACGGATGCAGCGGATAAACCGCACCCTATCTGCCATTCCACCCGAAACCAGAAAAGTCAGCGACATCCCCCTGCGCCCGATCCGCACCCTGATCATTTCCCCATCCGAGCGACTGGAGCGGATCGCCACCGAACACACCAATGCCCTGCCTTGGGCGATGAAGATGATGCTTGGTGGAATAGGCGGCATGAACCGCCGCAACGGCACGCTGACCAGCTACCTCTTGTTTGAGAAGCCCTATACGCGAGCTCTGATCGATCTGGGCTATGCCGACACAATGGCCCGCTCACAGGAGGTCGGTGACTTCCTGGATCTCTAGAAGCGAAGAACAGCGAGCTGACCGAAACTCGCCTGCTTGCCGCGTTGACTCATCAGATTGAAACTATCCGCCCATCCACCTCAAAAAAGACCGCTCCATGGAACAGTGCCTCCCGGAAGACCACCCCGACATGATCCGAATCGTCCAAGCCGCACATCACGATATCAGGCCGCAAGCGACAACGAAGCAATCGAACTCTTTGGCAAATGCGCTCACCATGGCCTTGGGTAACACGGCAGGCAGTGACGAAGATCTGGAAAATATCGAATTTCTGATCCATTTCCTATCCGTCAATCGAGCCTCAGGCGCAATCGACGATGAAGTCTTCGAACGATTGCTGCAGCAGATCAAGACAAAAGAGGGCAGAACCGACCTGACCGCTCGCTTCACCCAGGAACTTGAATCTGAACACGGATACGAAGATGACGATTGAACAAGGCGTTGCCGATCAGGGCGGCAAGCCGGCAACTCCGAATTCAGAGTAAATGACCTGTTGAAGGTCCGATCAGACCATCTCACTACATGTCATCGCAAACGATGGGGGAGGTGATGGGTGGAATATTCTATCCACCCGAAATCCCTCGCAGAATAAGGGATTTTGGCGGGTCCGGTGACCGCCAATTTATGATCCATAGAAATCCACCACAGTTCAAAACAACGCTCTATCAAATTGATTTTATTGTATTTAAGTACCCGAAAGCCCATTAGACTCCAACCCAATCCGACACATTATGGCATACTGATCGGCATACTGTACGGAGTGTGCCATGGCAATCCTAAGCGACACAAAAGCCCGCAACATCAAGCCCGATGACGGACAAATTGCACATGGCGGCGTAACTGGCCTTATCCTCATTCCAGCAAAGACAAAAGGACATGGGAAATGGGTATTGCGCTTTGTGAGCCCCGTAACAGGGAAACGTCGCAACGCGGGCCTGGGAAGCTACCCCGAAACAGGAATAGCGGAAGCAGGCAAGCTCGCAATGGGTATGCGCGAGAAAATTGCTGCTGGCACAGATCCTCTCGAAGCAAAAAGGAACGAAAGCAGCAAGCCAATCACGCCCACTTTTCAAGATGCAGCAAAAACTCTACATACCGAATTACTACCTGGCTGGAAAAACGAGAAGCATGGACAGCAATGGATCAACACGCTAACAAAATTTGTCTTTCCAGAAATCGGGGCGCTACCACTAAATGAAATTCAACCACGACACATTGCGGATGTGCTTCGACCAATCTGGTTAAGTAAAGCTGAAACAGCTGGACGTGTAAAACAGCGAATTCATGCCGTTATGTCGTGGGGATGGGCGCACAGACACTGCTCCGCCAATCCTGTTGATGTAGTACATCACTTATTGCCACAACGCCTGGGTAAAGCTGCTCGAACAAAACATCAACCCGCAATGCCATGGCGGGAAATACCCAAATTCATTTCCGAAAAACTAAGGGTAACTGGTAGCCACGACCAGACACGGCCCATGTTGGAATTGCTGATTCTTACTGCAGTACGCTCGGGTGAAATACGAGGCATCCGCTGGTCTGAGGTAAATCTTGACGAGGGGATTTGGACTATTCCTGCAGAACGAATGAAGGCAAAACAAGCGCATCGAATTCCACTTTCAAATCGAGCAGTAGATATCTTAAAAGCTCAAAAAGGTTTACATAAGGAACTCGTTTTCCCATCCCCTCGCGATCAAGTCGAGTTATCCGATATGATCCTTACATCGTTTCTGCGCAGAGAAAAAGCCCTCAGCGACACAGCAGGCCGTGTTGCTACCGCCCATGGCTTCCGAAGTTCTTTCCGTGATTGGTGTAGCGAACAAGGGTACGCACGCGATCTTGCAGAACGAGCTTTAGCTCACACGGTGGCTAATAAAGTAGAAGCGGCCTATCACCGAACAGACCTACTTGAACAACGCCGTCCGATGATGCAAGCATGGACTGATCATTGCGCACCAAAGGGACAAGTCGATAATCGGATCAAAGACTAAAACAAAGTTTAAATAAAAATGAATTCAATTATCAGCCTGAAAGAGGCTCAAAGCAGATCCAAGATGGATAAAAATAGCCTCCATCGCTGGATTAACCGGGAGAAAATCCCCCTGTATTTCAAAGTTCCCGATGGCAAAGATACTTTCATCGCTTCTAGAAGATTCTTGAATTTACTTATCCGCGGTGCAACAACAGCCGAACTCCGACTTCACAACCTAAGCGGCGGAATAGAACAAGCCGAAGCCGCCCAAGGAATTGTTTGGCTGAGAATCCCCGCGAGCCAGTACGAGACACTATTTGCAAGCAACCATTGCCTTCTTCATTACTTCTCCGAAGGTCTTCAACCATCAAAAGACGGCTTAAAACTAGTCAAACCTCAGTTCGGAAAACAACCCGCTTCTGGTATTGAGCCATTTGCATTCGATGCGATTTATTGCTTGACCGACAAATTAAACTTGCCGCCAGCAGCACAATTTATCCCGCTAGACGAAGTCTACATTCAATCTGAAACGCTAAACTCACCAACTAGCATTGCGTCTAATCTAGTGCTCCCAGTATATCGATACGCATCTAAAAAGCTTGAAATAGCCTTACAGGTCTGGAGCGACATCTGGAAAAATAATTATGAAAAAACAAATGATAAAGCACTAACCGAAAGAAAAATGCTCGACAAATTAAAAATAAAATCATGTATTGCCGCAAAAAATGAGCTCGAAAAAATCTACCGATCTGAATATTATACTGGTGAAAAACTAAAGAACCTAGATATCGCCATATCAGAAATAATTCGCCCTGAGTTCACAACAGGTCAATCCACGCAATGGTTTGTCTCTCCGATTAGCAGAGGAATTATTGCCATGATCGAGGCTAGCGATTACTTTTGGGCCAATCTCGACATTAAGCAATATGGCGAAAATTTCGAGCGGAGTGATATTATAGAATTCCTAATTAGGGAACATAACCTAAACGTAACCGCTGCAGAAAAGGCCACGCGTATAATTCAGCCAGATAACATTACTCGCGGCAGAAAAAGCAAGTTGTAATCTGTTAGATAGGCGGAAGTAGTTGCTGTTGGCTATTAAATATTGGGGAGTTAATAAATAAAGCCGTTAATTGAATTATTTCACCGGAACCGTGATTTATTCTTATGATCTTTCCCTGATTTTCCAAAATATTCAAGGCACCAATGAGTTTGAATTTATTGCCCCGGATCGGTCTTGGTGAAAGTCGCTGCAACACTGGAAACTCCCAATGCCAGCAATTACACTTAAGGTACCAACGCCGCAAATGGCCTTCCAAGCGAATCGCATCACGCTCCGGTTCCAGCATCTGAGCATCCTCAGAAAACATTCGCACGAATTCGCTAGCGTGCCATTTACAAATCTCAAAAGCAGCCGACAACGTCTCAGCACTTATTTCTGAATTGCCATGCTGGAAATATTGCCAATTCGCAGCCATTCGTGCTGCATTGTTCGCTACCCGACCAGCAAATTCCGGCACAGAAAATAATCCACCCCCTGGTGCCATCGCTGCCTCAATGGAGTTTCTTACATCAATCCAAAGCGAGCGTGCTTGAGGAGAAAACGACATCGTTATTTTCTTCTTGTTCAGATTCTTAAAATAGGCAGATTCGCTCAACACATCGTAGACGCGCTGATTGAATGCATCCAACCCATCCGAGTTTATCGCCTCATCATAAATGAATCTACGACCACGCTGCGGCAACGGATAAGCAGGTAAAAACCGAGGAAGAAAGCCATTTCCAATTAATTGGTGGTGCTTATCCTCGAGCAGATCACTAAAAGGCTTCGGCTGTATCATGACGTTCATCGTCGTCAATGCACCTTGTACCGAATAGCTCTTCAGATTTGGTGAGCCGTACCCAAATACTATTCGTTCGCCAGAAAAGCTTTTTAAAAGCCACGGAATATTTGGTCCGGCCTTACTATTTAATACGGAACCCCCTTCGGGTGAATTGACAAATACAAACTTACTTTTCAATGCCAAACTGCTAATAAGCGCCTTTGCATCGAAACTATCAAGACTTAGGCAGTGTGAAATCGGCGGAATCGGTTTATTTAAGTGGTGATCAATTAGCAGTTCATTAATATCTTCAATATCCTCATCTTGACTAGCCAAACGACTTAAGCGATTTCTCAGACCGTCACGTTCGGCACGCCACGTATCTAGTTTTGCTGCATAGCGTTTGCAATGATCTTCATCGCGGGCCGTTATTTCAATGGCAAAGCGATCAAACCCACTCCCGAGTAGTTTGCTCACCATATCCTTTCCTTCGACGCTGCCAGCCACCGTAAGCATCCACAAATTCGTCGTTGATACACCAAACACAGGCACATCGACTTCAATACTGGACTGCACAGCTGCCGAGACCACTGCTTGCATGCATTGCACAGTAATCTCATCAGCGCATTTCAATCTTGTCCCCACGTTGCACCCTGCTTGATAAAACAGGGATGGAACTGAATATATTGGGCACAGCAAGGGATTAGCGTTCATTGGCTTTAACCTTGCGTTTCGACTCTATCCACAAAACAATTTCGCGATGCCAATAGCGTACAACTCGCTGTGAAATGTAAATCCTATCGGGCACGCTTGGATCAAATCTCGGGCTACGTGGGTTTTGAACATCAAACCAATATGCCTTGCTAAATTTTCCGATTTTTACAACTTCATCGTTGCAAACCAAATAATCGTCCATTTGGATCACCTCCTCAAAAATAAACAAAGAGGAGCCACCATAAATTCACCAAAATTGATTGCAAAACCGAAAACACAAACAAACAGCCAAAAACAATCGACAACCTATTGATCTTAAACGACAAGTTTGTCAATCAAAAGCATGCGGATATAAGCACAAGCAAAAACAACGCTGGCTACTATGGCTACGATAGCCGGAATAGCCACCATTTATTTGTAGCCACGGCCAACTAGACTGACCCTAGAACACTAAACACTGGCCATCGCAATACTCACACATAATATGAGTAACTTGTACAAACCACATCACTAAAATACCTTAGAAAAACACAAAACAAATATTACTTAACACATCAATAGATATTGATAACTTTGTACATCCACTGCAACCAAATCAAACAAGACAAAAACAATCCAAAACAATCAATTTGTACACCAAAACACATTCAAAACGCACGACATTCAGAATATGAATAATTGGCGATTTAAATATAATTAAATATATATTTATATCAAACAACATCAATCATGGAATATCAAGATGACTAAATCAGAAAACCATGAACACTCAAGAGTTCAAGAACTGTATCGCAGGATGGCATACGAAGCCGGAATCAATACTGACTGCACGATCGATGTGCATAGTGAATCGCCAGGCGGATACTCACACCGAGATTATATTTTTGAACTATTAAAGATTGAAGACTTAGTCAATCTCATCACCTCAAGCAATCTTCTCGGATTTTCTATAAAGGATATCAGAAACGGAAAACCAATCCTGATACGACATCCGTTAGCCAAATACTTTGGCTCAATTACTGAGTTATTCGAACTTGTTTCATCAGAGTACGAATACAGTCCGAACGTAGAGCTATTCTTTAAAAGCTGCTTTAAGTTGGAGCTTGGCAAAGAATATCTGCGAAGTCCTCTTGCCTATGGAGCCAGACCGATTAGGCAGTTTGAAATTTACAATGAATTGATTGAGCTCATACGAACTGAGTCGAGAACTCAGAAGTTTCGATCCAGAGTTTCATCTCAACGATACAAATCAGCTCACAGACTTGAAAGTAGCAAAGATCTTATTAACGAAGTTTTTGAGAACTACGCAAGCGTTGAAGCATTGCGAATTGATTTCGCTTTCAAATACCCAGAAGCTGAACATATAACAGCAGAACAAGCCAGAGCATGTTTTAAGCGATTCCTAAACAATCGCAGGCATAACAAAGCGCTATTTAAATACTTTATAACATACATTTGGAAACTGGAATGGGGGCCAGATAAGGGATATCACTTCCACCTTATTTTCTTTTACAACGGCAGGTATGTCTGCAATGATTCCTACTGGTCAAATCAACTCTGCAAGTACTGGGAAGAAATAACCAAAGGAATCGGCCAATCACACGATTGCAATCGGGATAAGGATCGATACATTCGACGGGGAATAGGAACCATCACCCGTAAGAACGATGCGAAGCGAAAGATCCTAGTTGAAGATGTCGTTGGTTATCTGACCAAGACCGATCAGTGCTTGCATTTGAAAAAGTTGGGAAAGGATAGATGCTATGGCATGGGCAAAGTACCTGAGAAATCTAATGCTGGAAGGCCACGCGATGAAGAGGAGAAAACCTGAATCAGTAGCCGTCTTTATGTGGCATTGACGACTCGCAGACTCGTCATAGATTGGGTTCTAGGACTACCAAAACAAGCGATCCCAGGAAACCATTGCCTTTGGCAATTGAAGGTTACCTAGCTTAGAGAGCAGACGAAGCTTGGCATTGTCTGCGTGATAGTCCTGCCAGGCGAAAAGTAGATTCTGGTCTTCAAGGATGGCAACTGTTCCACTCTCGGAGCCAACAATGATGATCAGCGGATTCAGAGCATGCTGAACACAGAAGTCGAATAGCAGTTGATCGAATGTAGCCGGAGGAATGTGATCAACTGCAACGTTCAATCGAGAAAGCGGCTCTCCCGTGAGTGGGCAGCTTGGGCAACTCGGCAAATTTTGATCCCGAAATGTGAAAATCTGACCTTGGATCGCATTGCGGGCAGCATTTCTGAAATCGCGGAGGGCTTGCGGCATGAGATTCGCTGAGCGAGTGCTTGGCATCAGCCGAATCGCATGCGGAAATGAGATGTCAATTTCGGACCGATCATGCTTTCGAAGTACAAAGCACCGCGTGCCTTGGCTGGTCCGCTGAGTAGTTATATCCCTCACGCCACCTTTTGCCTTTTGGGACCACTCATCGTGATTCTGAAAGAGCGCCATCAAAAATAGTTGGGATTCGTCAATAACCGAGTCGCCGTCGACGGTGGCTTCTAGAATTGCGCGACAACGTTGTTTGAGTGCTTCTTTAGTGGGGAATATCTCTTCTCCGACCAAGTAGGTCATCGTATTTCTCCTCGTTCTGGCGCAAGGCCTCAGCGAGCAAACAAAATCTTTTCAAGTTGTGCTGCATTGGTGACTTCGATCTGAAACTCAGGAGGCACTTCCTTTTCAGGATCAATTGCCGCTCGTAAATCCTGAATGACGTACTGTGCAAGACAAGCTCGAACGGGCAAGCAGCGTTTTTCGAGACATCCGAAATTCTCACCCCGAACGACCTCTCTCTGCTGGATGGAGAGCTTACTGTGGGCTGTTAGCTCGATCATCACCACTTCATGCCAAGCCCGATCGTGATCAATCGTTTGTGGGGCGTGATCGGAAACCGGCGAGACGGACTTGATCCGTCCCAACGTGAAATCACGAAAATCCTGACGCTTGGCACACCAGCCACGAACATGCCAGCGACGGCCAACTTGAACGATTGAGTGCGGGAATATCGTCCGTTCCTCGAATATCGGATTCGTCATCGACGCATAGCTGATGACTACTCCGGTTCTGCCCAGCGAGGCTTTACGAAGCAGGGCAAATACAACTGGCTTTACCTCGGTCAGATCAACTCTAGCGTCAATGATGCAGGAAGCTTCGTCTTCAGCTGCCAGTGTTTGCCGGGCATATTCATTCAGTGAGATCTCGGTCTCGATACCTTCTGGCGAAGCCGGTCGTAATACCTTAGCTCGACCATCCTCAACGATCCGTCCATCCATGAGTGATCGAAACTCAGCCAGCAGGCGACTGGCCTGCACCGGTTGGATATCGAAAAGCCTACGCACTCGTGCGTTTCCAATTTCACCTTCCCAAGCGAGAACGCCTTCCAGAATTCTGAGGCGGTGGTCCCTAAGTGACGGTTTGTTTGACATACTTAATCCGTTGTGCGTTTGGCATTTATCGAATATGATAACACATCATTAACGATAACATCGTACCACCAAAGAGGCGAGACATTGGACTTTCGACTACTCCGCATCATCCTCATTGACGCTTACTGCTCCAGCCGAATTGCCGAACTGGATATCAGCAATCACATCACTATCAATGGCGAAAATGGGGCGGGCAAGACGACCTTGCTTCGATTGCTACCGATGTTCTTCGGTGAGCGGCCCTCTCGAATCATTCGTGGCGATGCTGTGACCGAGCGCTTTGGCCGCTACTACTTCCCGAGCACTGCCTCATATGTGGTTTTCGAATACCAGCGCCGTGATCAGAAGGCACTTGCCGTCATTCATGCAAACGGCCAGAGCGGCGATGGCGTCGATTATCGGTTCATCGACAGCGAATACAAGCCCGAACTGTTCAAGGAGAACGGTCAAGTTGTCCAGACGAAGGATATCTACCGGCATATCGACAAGCAAGGCATCTATGTCTCCAAGCCGCTGACGCTCTATAACTACCAGCAGATCATCCAGAATACAGCCGGGCGCGATCTGCGCAACCTGGCTGCGCGATTCTCCTTTGTTGGTGGCACCGGCAGGCTGACTCATCTGGAACGCGTGGTCACTGGCATCCTGCAACGGGCGACCACATTTCTTGACCTGAAGAAGATGATCGTTTCTTCAGTGCTTAGCAACGAGGAAAGCTTCGCCCTGCGTACCGGGAAACGCGATTTGATCAACTGGGTCAATGAATACGAGGCCCATTTCGCCCTGATGGCCAAAGCGCCGTTGATGACTGATCTTGAGCAATCTGATCACAATCGGCGTATGGCGGAGGCAGGATTCGCCAAGCTGCATGCCCGTTTCAAGCTTTTATATGACCATTTTCAACAACAAGTCATTGACGGCGAAGCGCTGGATAAGGCCGCCAAGCAAGAATTGGCGAACACTGAGGCCAGCTACAAAGATCGCCTCCAGGCTATTTCGGACAAGAGGATTGAAGCAGAATCACGTGCCAAGACAGCAAGGCAGTTCCTTGATCGGCTAAATCAACGGAAGCGTGAGTACGACGAATCCTCCATCGCTGAAAAGATAGCCAAGGTTGATTCGCTGGATTCACTGATGGTTGAACTGGAGCCGCTGGCCAAGCAACTTGACGACCTTGAGAGCGAAGTTAAATCGATTACTCAGGTTTTCGATGAGATGGAAACTCAAGCCAAGGATCTCGCCAGAGACCAGAAATCTGAATTGACACAAGCTCGCAGCAATGTCTTTGAGGCGTCATCGAATCAAAAAGATGAACTGGCTGCGGCCCACCAGCAGAACACCAGCACGATTCGTCAGAGACACGAAACTGAGCTGGATGTTGTCTCTACACGCGTTACTGAACTGCAAGGCGAAAAGGCCGGGCTGAACGTTGAGGTTCGTAACGCACAGGCTGATCCGGTCGTTCAGGAAGCTTTGGATATCGAGCGTCAAAAGCAAACGGAGGCCAATGAAGCATTGGAACGCTTGCGTGAAAGTGCCGAGCCGCTACGAAAATCGCACCAAATTATCGTACGTGATTTTGAAGATCTTGAGGCCCAAATCAACGCTGGCGACACGGCGATTGAGATTGCCCAAGAGGAACTTGATCAACTATTGAAGGCCGATAATGCCAGCGAAGACTCCCTAATCGGCTTCTTGCGCCGCAACAAGCCTGACTGGGCTGCCAGTATCGGGAAATTGATTGATCCCGAAACGCTGTTGCGAACGGACCTTTCACCCATGGTTGGTCATGGCAATGATTTGTACGGCGTGGCGATTGATCTAGAAAAACTGAAAGCCGGCCGTTTCTCTTCCGAAGAAGCTATTCAGCAGGAAATCAAGTTGGTTCGGCATCGCTTGGAAAAGCGAACTGGCGAGGTTACTGAAGACCGGAAAGAACTCGCCAAGAAAAGGGTTGCCCTCGATAAATCGAAGGCGGCTCAGCAAAAGCATGAAGCTGACCTTCTCGTTGCCAAGAGCACGAAGAAGACTTCTGATGACAAGGTTCTCTCTGCTGAGCGCAAGGTTGCCCAGAGCAAACAAATGGCAGCAGTTAAAGCGCAGGAAAAGCTGGCCGTTTGCCAAACCAGCCTGTCAAAAGCTATTGCCGCTGTCTCTGCAACAAAGGAAGAGCAACGAAAGGAACTTGCGCAAGCTGAGAGGCTATATTCAGAAGCGCTGTCGCAGGCAAAAGCCGATGAGACAGCGAACCTCCTCCAAATTGAAACCAAGAAAACGTCGATTGATACTGAGTTGCAGCGCAAAATTGCTCAGATCACCAAGGACAGGAACGAGAGCCTGAAAAACAAGGGCGTTTCCACCGATGTTCTCGACGGCATTCGGGGTCGCATTACTGCTTTGAATGTTCGGATTGCCGAGGCGAGAGGTTTGCGCGCTGAGGTCAGCCAGTATCGCGAATGGCGTGACAATTCATGGTCTCAGAAGGATGGGAAAGAGCAGGAGTGGCAATCCGCTGATGCCGAAGACAAGCGATACAAGCGTGAAGCTGCTGTGTTAATCGAAGAACGTGCTGAAGTTCTCAAGCAAAAGAACGCCGCTATCGAAGCCATAAGCAAGAAGATCGATACTGACTACGCGTTGCAGATCAAGGCACGTAACCAGACGCAGGATTTGTCCATCTGGCCGCAAGACCCTGAGACACTGGAAGCCGGGCTTGGCGACACTCCAGATGTGGATATCGACCAACTGATCGGCGAACGGAAACGCCTTCAGGATTCGCAGAAAGAGCATCTGGAAATTATCCGTCGCGGTGTTGATGAGATTCGTCGCCAGATGTCGTCAGTTGTCGCCACAGGGCCGGAAAAATTCTATGGAACCGCACTGACCCGGATCGGTTTTCCAAGACCAGGTAGGGAATATGAATGGCTGGAAGTATTCCGAAGCTGGTTCAATGATGAGCACGCCAGCAATCGGACATCTCTTTTGCAGCAAGGTAAGACAATGGCGCTGAAGATTTCAGCCTTCTGGAACAGCCTCAACGACTTCAAGAAAAACGTTGGCAACTTTGCGACACAGCTTCGCGCTAACCTTGAGCAAGGCACCGTATTCGATAGCATTGCTGACGTGAGCACCGATATCAGGGCGCACGTTGATACGCAGGACTATTGGGAAGCTGTTGGTAACCTTCATAAGGAATACGACGCCTGGCACTCTCAGGGTTCTCAATCGCTGCCGCCAGCTAGTTTTGTGGCCGCAGCCCGCGATCTCGCCAAGGTGATCAATGAGGAAAGCGGTTTGGTGGCCGACCCCGTTGATCTGATCAGTTTGAAGATCAGCGCGAATGTTAATAACCAAGGCACAAAGACGGCCAACAACGAACATGAACTAGCCAACATGAGTAGTAACGGCCTCTCCTACATCATCCTCTGTGTGGTGTTGATTGGCTTCGTGAATCGTATTCGAGGAACTGAACCCGTGGTGGTGCCATTCGTGGTCGACGAACTCAAGGACTTGAGCTTCCCGAACGCCAAGACACTGCTCAACCTGATGACACGGAACAACATCACCATGATCTCGGCCTTCCCGGACGTTGATCTCGATTTGGCAGAGTTGTTCGACAAAAACTACAAGATTCAATCTGACCGCAAGATCGCAACAATCAGTCTCGACCGAGAAACAGATCAGGATGAAGAGGACGAGGTAGCACATGTTTGAACAAGTCACGACCCGGCTTCTTGAAGGAAACTTCGTCTGTGCAACGACGGTTCCTGAAGCTTTTCGCTGGTTGGATACGGAACAGGCACAGCAGGATGTCTCAGCATTTCTTGATCGAATTGGCAGACGTCTGACCAAGACGCCGAATGCGCAGGCTTACTACGTGACGTGGAAGCGCGTTGGCCCGCCTGAACGTGCCGAGGTAAAAAAGGTGTTCTCCAGCATCAAGCAGACCATCTGGCCTTTGATTCAATTTTTGACTTTGTGCATGGAGATTGAAAAGAAGGATAGCAGCCCGGTTTCAGGAGATCGGATTGAGTACGCGATGATGCTGAGTGCTGTAACAACCAATCAGCACATCCAGGCAATGCTTCGTGAATTTGGTTCCAGGTCTAAGGATTTCATCGTCTCTGACTCCGGCCCCAAAGCGATGCTCGACAAAGTAATCAAACAGATGGAGGGCTGGGGCTACCTGATTCTGATCAGCCGCGAACAGATGTTGTATCGATTCACAGGCAAGCTCGACTACTACTATCAGGTCATCGATTTCTTGATGGAAAACGAAGGGATTTCTGACCAATCAGCCGAAGAAGATGATGATCCTGAGCAAAGGAAATTGGTTTGAGCGCCATCGATCCAGTCATCCTTCTTCTTGAAAAGCTCCATGGCTCCAGTGCCACGATTGCTGCTACGTACCATAATGGCAGTATCCAGAAGACTGATGAAAACGCCAGAGACATCGCCAAGCTGTTGCAAAATCGTCTTCTGTCGCCCTACATTCGCGAGGAATATCAGCTTCGCGCCAGCTTCCGCCAGTTCCTGAATGCGGCACTCAACACCGAGCGCCTATTCTCGATTGGTGCCAACGTTGGAGAACGCTTTGAGCGGTTTGCAAAGCTGGTTGATGGATACTTCGTGGCCTTCAACGAAGGCAGAGATGCAGATTGCGAACGCTACGAGGTGGAAACCCGTGAGGCAATCAGTGACATCGCGGATGCCATTGACGACGAACTGACGGTACTCCAATCCCATGTCGCCACAAAGTTTGCGACTGTCTCGACCATTGCCGAGAAGAAGAAGCAAAACATTCACTACCAGCGGCGAACGCAGCAATTGGTGGATTTGCTGGAGAGCTTCCATTTTTCCGATATCGACTCTCAGCTTAGCTGTCATGAAGAACTATCACTGTCATTCAAGTCGCTTTTGCTTGATCGCATTCCTGCTTTCCGAGAATCCCTTTGGTCGATTCTTGAAATATTGAAGCAATACCTCTTTGAGTTCCGGAAAATTGAAGAACGTGCAAAGCGTGTTCGTGCCTTTGCCCTGCATCTCAATCGAAATCTCGATTGGGAGCCAAAGGATTGGGATGAGGTTGCCGTTCCGCAAGACTGGTTAAGTTGTGCGACGCCTTTGGAACTTCGTTGCTACCCGGACGTTGATGCACCGGAAGGCGAAGAACTCCTGGCTGAGATCGCTCGCACTATTCCGGCGTACGATGCCAGTAAGACTAGAACGACAAGGCCTGCTGGACGCATTGAAGAGGACTCCGGCAACGAGGAGATCAAACCGCCTGAGTCTCCCATTCGGAAAGCAGTTCGAATCTTCTTCCGAAAAGCGATGATGTCGAATGAAGGTATTTCGGCAAGGAAATGGTGGGCTGCCAATCCTTCAATCATGGGCAACATCAACGAAGAAATTTGGCTTCTCCGCGTCCTGGCCGAACATGACAACAAGGGCAAGGATAGCGGCTGGGCAATTCGCTTGATCAGTCGGCCAGACCCAGTGTTCGACGGGAACATTCTGATCAACGACGTAACTGTGTTGAAGAGAGCGGCGTAATGCTCGATCAAAAACTCGCTGAAGCCATGCAGCGCATTCTGTCCAAGGACGAAGAACGCTTCAAGCTGACCAAGACACTTGAGGCTCTTATCGAAACTGGTATCGGCACGAAGAGAGGCGGATCTGCTTACTTCACTGCCAAGGACAAGGAAGAAATTCGTTCTTGGTTGCAGGCCAAAGGTTTTGCAGTTGAGCAAGTCAATTTATCGGGCATGACACGAAGCGAATGCCTTGCCCTGTCTCCGAACGAGAAGGCCGGTGGTGAGACTGTAAAGCGCAATCGTGTATCAATCAAAGCGTTGGCTGGCCAATCACTGGTCATTGGCGGCGAAGCGATCAACCTGCCTGCTGAAACCCATCTGGATGCCGATTGGAAGAAGATTGCAGACGCCCTTGGGCATCGCTGCATCCTGCTGGTAGAGAACTACGAAAACTTCAACCGGATTCACGAAACGACTTTCAAACTGCCTGTGGAATACCGTTCGCCCTTGATCGTGTATCGTGGCGACCCCCATGAAAGCCGTTTTGATCACGTTCTAAGATTCTTGGCGCAGGCTGAATTGCCGGTGCTAGCCTTCATGGATGCTGACCCGGCGGGCGTTGCCATCGCCTCCCTGCTCCCCAACCTCGTTGGTATGGTACTGCCGCAGCCAGATGTTCTCGAAGAGCAGCTACGCAACCCGCAGACAGCCAGGAAAGACCTATTCCTAGATCAGTACACGATATACAGCCAGACTCTCGATAGTCTTGGCAGCGAGCATCCATGTCATCCAGTGTGGAAACTGATCTCGAAATGCGCAGCAGGTGTGGTTCAGGAGCGCTGGATACAAGAAGCTGTCAAAATTTTTGCTTGAATATGAGCACCATTCAAAACCCAACGAGCTATCTAGTCACCGCTGAGAATGACTTGCCTGTTCCAGGCATTACGGGCAAGGACTTGGTTCTGGCATGTAGTCCATCATAGGTAATTGCGGCGGATCGTGTCATCGCGGATCAATTTCTAACGTCATAGGCGACAAAAGAGCTGCCTTTGGCCGTTCGGCTGGCACGCCTTGTTGTGCGGCAACACACTCACAAATAAAAACCCAACAATCCGTCAGAACTCTCGATGTGCAGAATGTCCATGACTCGTTCAAGATGGATGCCGAAATGATCTCTACCTTCTGTGTCCTCCATGCGCACAACGTCAAGTGATGGCTGGAACTGACGCATAACGGTCGATGTACATCTCGGCCAGTCGCTCGTCTGGCAATGGCGGATGCGCATGATGATTCAAGCACCACTAGCCAAATTTTCAGCTGCAGAATAATCCGATTTAATTTATGCCATCATCACAGTATAACAACTGTAAACGTATGCTTACCAGATGCTCGATGTCGCAAGATGCTTTCCTGCGGGATTGGGCCAGCCCATCAAGATACTGAACTGGAGGTTAAGTCCAATGTCCAGCAAGCTCTCTCAGCAATTTGTCTCGCCTTGGTTGTTTTGGTTGGATTCGGCTGAACATCTATTGAGCCACCCAGCAATCGCGCTGGCACCACACCGTTTGTGGCAATCCATCCTGCCCGGTTGGATCTTTGCGCAAAATGTCACCGTCAACTCGCAGAACTCATCATCCCCGGAAACCGAAGGGGCAATTCAATCGCAAGTCAGCTACGGGAAACAACTTGGCAAGGTAATTGATGCACTCAATGTACTGATAACGGTGGGGAACAATCCCGCCAAGACGGAAGACATAGATGCGCTAGAAGAGCTCAAAAAGCTATATCTCGACGTGAATAAAATTAAGGAGCTCATGGCCAATCCGCTTACTGCGAAAATCTGTGGTGATCTTGCCGCACTTCAGCAGAAAAATCCGGAAGCGTACGCAAAATTGCTCCAGTCCTTGAGCGAAAAACCAACGCCAGTCGCCAGAAAATCTAGGCCGTCGGCGGCCAAAGCCAACGCTTGATCAACGCCGAAGGCGTACCCTTTGAGCTCCGGTCGCGGTTCCCTTATTTCATAAGTCTTATGAACGACGAACGAAAAGCAATGGATGAGGCGCTGAGGAAACTGGTTCTTCCCCAACTGCATGCCCTCGGCTTCAAGGGCTCGCTGCCGCACTTTCGCCGCCTGGCCTCAGACGGCCTTGACGTACTGACATTTCAGTTCGATCGGCATGGTGGCGGCTTCGTGATCGAGGTGGCACGTTGTTCCCAAGAGGGGTTCACGACCACTTGGGGAAAGACGATTCCCTCAAACAAGGTCACTACCTGGGATTTGCCGTCAAGTTGGAGGCATCGCATTCAGCCGCTTTCGGGTAGCGGTACCGATTCCTGGTTCCGCTTTGAAAATGGGAATGTACGAGAGGCCGCAGTGGCGGTACTTGGCCAAATACCAAGAATCGAAATCTGGTTTCAATCTGAGCAGCAACCGGTCGTTTCAACAGACCGACCCAAAGCTACGATTTCGGGTACTAGTTGACGGAAGCGCTTCTCATCGCCAACACCCTGTCTTGCCACTCTATCAGGGCGTGTTCTTCGAAGTGAAGCTGCAACGCCACTTTTTCAACCGGCTGGAGCATGAAATACCCGCCTGTCTTCGAAAATCTCGACTGGCTTTTTGCTAACAGCCTGTCTCTGACCTCGGCAGGTAAGGCTTTGGCTTTATCGACGTATTCCGGAAGCGGGCGAACGGTTTCCATTGGCTGATTCTCGCTGGTAAAGAAGGCTCTGTACCTGAGAGGCTATATGCTTGATAGCCCCAGAGCGGGTGATGTTCTACCTTTCCTTTGCCGTTGTCTAGCGTCAGAACTGCGTTATTCAACAACGTAGTTATCCACAGAATCCGTGGGTAATCCTGTGGATAAGTTGGTGTATTACAGCGTAGTAACAACTGCCTGCAAGGGCGCCGTTGGTGTTGCACAGAAGACAGGCAAGGGTCACTAAAAGAATGCCTGAGCGAGAGCGTTGAATACCGCACGATTGTAAACGTCTAACCGAGCGGCGCAATGCCGCTCCTGAACCCCTAGCTCTCGACTTTTACCTTTTGATGGGCGTGTCAGCGATTCGGGCTTGCCTGACACACCGGCGGCAGTTGAGTGGCCTTCAACCCTTTGCCGTTCGTGCAATTCCAGATAATTTCTCCATTGGCGCCACGCGAAGGCGCGTAAATCAGGTCGCCATGAGCGGTTGTCAGGGTCAGCACCATGGTATTGCTATCCATGTGCACGACAGTGCCATTCGGAAGTTCGTCGGCCACCCCTACAGATGCAAGGCTTGCGGGAATCTTCTGTTGGCTCAGGTAGTACTTCCCGAGCGCATCCCGTACAACCTCTGATTGCTGGACAGTCGCGGTGAGCTTTGCCTTGACCGTGTAGTCCTGGTAAGCAGGGATCGCAATCGCTGCCAACAGACCGACCACGTATATCAGCATCAACAGACCAAACCCGCCGCCCAGGCGGCCGGCATAAGGAATAAACGCCGCCAGCAAATAGGCGAAACCGTTGCGTGAAGGGAGTTCGGCGTTATGGTCGATCACCCGTGCAGCGCGCTTGGTCAGCCAGGGGTAACCCGCCGTCAATTCGTGGAAGGACATCCAGAATCCGGTCGTATGGTGCATTTGCTTCAGGTAGGCCTTCATATCCAGATCCTGCCAGCGGAGGGCACCAGCGGAGAGTGCAGACAGTGAACGAGCGGCATGTTCCGGGGTCGAGCAGCAGGCAAGGCCATGGCGGTCACAAGTACTTTCCCGAGAACGGGAATAGGCAGCACCAAGCAGCGGCAGCCAGAGAATGGGCCAGCGGAAAAGATGGCCGGTCAGATGCTTGCGCCGCAGGTGGCCAAGTTCGTGACCCAAGTAGAAACGCACGCCGTCCGGGTGGTCGGCCATGGCATCGACCACATCCGACAGTAAAACCACATATTGGGTACCGAGAAACTTGGTTGCAAAGGCGTTCAGTCCGCCATTGCCGTTCAGCATGTAGGCCTGTGGGCGATCCTGAATTTCAAGGCGGTCGCAACAGAATGCGAACTGCTCGTAGAGGTCTGGGTATTGCTCATGGGTCAGCTCGACGCCATTGCCTTTGATGTAGGCGATCAGCGTAGATTGGAGAAACAGGTAAAGAACAAAGCCCACGGCCAGGCCGATGAGCGCAACACCGACTGTCCCGACAATCAACCCGGCCCAGGCCAGTAGCCCCAGCACCAGCGTGATCATCCCCAGTGTTTTTTCCTTCGGATAAACGAGGTCGTTCATCGACAATGTATGCGCGCTAGCTGCCAGCGTGGCTTCAGACATCTTGCCTCTCCCTGTTAAGTCATTTTGGATATAACGATTGTACCATTGGCATTTTGTCGCCAGCCCGCCACTGGTCGCCTTCCCGTTCTCGCGCAGGTCTGGTGCATTGTCGGATTTTGGTATCGTTCATGATGCAGCCCGCCTAGGGACAAGAAGCCGCTGAAGTAGAAGTGTCCCGAGAAAAGCAAAGGTGAATGCAATGGCCCAGAAGGCAGGCGAAGGCTGCCACACCGCTCCCGACTCCTGACTCAGGAAAGCAAAGTAGATGGCGGTAACGAGAGAGTTGTATGACGCATGAAGAAGTATGCACGGCCACAGCGAACGCGTTCGTTCGTACAGCCAGCCTAAGAAACAGCCAAGAGCAACACCGACGGCAAACTGATAAATATTGAGATGTGCCAATCCAAACAGGAATGCGGAAGCCAGGATTGCATTCCTACGCGGGTACTGGTGGAGAAAACTACGGAGGATGATGCCGCGAAATAGCATTTCTTCAAGCACCGGGGCGACTAGGCATACGGTTACAACCGATGCTAGGCCGTTCGACATCATTTGGTCGAACATCGCTTGTTGCCAGCGTGCCAGCGGGAACAGTTGCTCAAGCACGCTTTGAAGTGTCCATACGGCGAGCCCTATCCCCGGGACGATGCAAAGAATTGGGATAGCAAGGATGCCCACCGTCGCCACTATGGAAGTTTTGGACGAGTGAAACAGCGCTGCATAGCTCATTCGTTTGTGGTGAAGCAGCGCACTGAACAAGACCCCGTTACCTAGCACGGCGATGACACCCAAGACATCTCGGGGATCGATACCAGAAATCGATTTCACGTCATGCAGCGCCGCACCGATCAAGAACTCGACGAGGAACAGTCCAACGACCAGAAAGGTCGCTTCGAACGCATTGGGGAAGGTTTCGTTTCGCTGTTCCATGGCAAGAAATATGGGGCGCACTAACGTGCAAGGTATCCGGCTGCTGGAGCGTGGAGCACGAAGAAAACTGAGAAGTCTGGCTTCTCGGTGGTCCGATTGAGCGTCAGGCTAGCCATGCAAAGCAGCCTCGGCGATTTTCTGAACACGAGCCATTGTGATGCCGTGCTGCTGCTCAAGTGACAGCGGATGATCAGTGGGTTCCAGGGTAATGGTGGGCCGCTCTCCAACGGGCATGGCTTGCAAAGTGGTCTTGAGGCTCAGCGTGGTTGGCTCATACGGAAGTGCACTCTGCAACCAGCCGAAATAGGGAGGTTCAGTTTCGCGCCCTTGGCTATGCCAGCGTTCGCAGGCACGAAGGAAGTTCTTCTCGCCCAGCGATACCCAGGCCAGCCAAATGAACGGTCCCGGCCCGTCGATCACGGGCAGAAGAATTCGTCCGAGAACAAAGAAGTGCTTGCCATCCAGCACACACTGATCGGATGTCAGTTCCGCGCGAGTGTTGCGCTCTTCCTCGGGCAGCGTAAGCCAAAGCTCGGGAGCGGCCGCCCCAAAGCACATTGGCAATTCATCGTGATGTTGCCCGCAAGTGGCACAAACGAAGCCAGTCATTCTGGCGTCCAGCAGTTATTCAGTCGCTGAAACGTCCAGGCTGTTGCTAAAAATGCGGACACTATAGAATCGCCAAGAGGATTTTGAATGACATGGAGATTATCCCGTTCGGATCTCCTTTTCAATCAGAAATCATACGGACGGCGCCTGTGTCTGCTTTGAAGCGATTTCTTGGGCGAAGGCTCCTGGTCGGGAGTGTGAATTCGCCGTCGAATCCCTTAGCGGCCAATCACCGCACCGGCCAGTTTTAGCTTTAACCACTATCTGGCACCGTGCCCGAATTTGCACAGGCGTTCGATAACAAATATTTTGGAGCACGCTAAGGTTTGTCGGGCCAAATAATGGCTCTGCTGACGTGATTCCAGAATCTTTCAGTCACATATCACCTCCATGAGAAGGTGATCGACTGCCTCCAAACGTGGCAGATCGGCCAGATAAAATCATTGGCCGTGTAACACCTCGCTCCCAATCACGTTCAAATCAGCGAATGCCAGCAATGGTGTTCGCTGATTTCGTTCGTCCTTTCCATCCTCAGGAGTCAGACAATGAACATTCGATGTCCAAACTGTCACTCTGCACGTATCACAACCCGTAATCGCGCCAAAAAGACCGGTGGTCTCATTGGCACCGTCGGTGGCGCAGTGAGCGGCGCCGCCGGTGCCATTTCCGGTTGCGAAATTGGCATGACAGTCGGCCTGGTTGCTGGCCCGCCAGGCATGGTCGTCGGTAGCTTTCTTGGTGCCCTCATCGGCGCAATGTTCGGTGGTGCCACTGGTGGCTTGGCTGGCGCCCAGCTAGGAGAAGTCGTCGATCAACGGATTCTCGACAACTATCTCTGCCTTGCCTGCCGCTTTACCTTCAGCAGCAGCCAGCCTGTTGAAGCTCAATTTGAGTAACACGCAATACGGCAAGCAGGCCATTCTCGCCTGATCCGCAAACGTCTGTCTCGTCCTGTGCAGACCTGATTCTCCACTTCTCGCAGTCTCTCCTCATCCCCTCGTGCTGACTTTCGCTGTTTGTCCTCAGCAGATTTGTCACGCCCGTAAATTATTGAAAGGAATTCCCATGGCACACCTCGTTCAACAAATGGCCTATGTCGGCGCCGAACCTTGGCACGGTCTCGGCAATCATCTCCCCGCAAAACAACCACTCGAAGTCTGGCAAAAAGAAGCGGGCATGGACTGGACGATTCAAGAAACCCCGGTTCGTTTCATGGCCGACACCATCGGCACACTCGGCACCATCCACTCCTTTCCCGATCAGAAGGTTCTGTATCGCTCCGACAGCAAGGAAGCCTTGTCGGTTGTGTCCCAGCGCTATCAAGTCGTGCAACCGCGTGAAGTCCTGGAGTTCTACCGTGACCTGACCGAGATGTCGGGTTACGATCTGGAAACGGCTGGCGTCCTGAAAGGTGGCAAGAAGTTCTGGGCCTTGGCCAAGACCGGACAATCCACCACGCTCAAGGGTAACGATCAGGTGAACGGCTATCTGCTGCTCGCCACTTCCTGTGACGGTACTTTGGCGACGACAGCCACACCGACCACGATCCGTGTCGTGTGTAATAACACCCTGACCATCGCCGTGAATGGCGCCACGCAAGCAATCAAGGTTCCGCACTCCACCCGTTTCGATCAGCAGGCAGTCAAGCAGCAACTCGGAATTGCTGTCGCGCAGTTTGATGGATTTATGTACCGCATGCGCACCTTGGCCGAACGCAAGGTGAAGTCGCATGAAGCCATGAACTACTTCCTCCGAGTGCTCTGCGATGTCCAGCCTGGCAATGTCGAGTCGGCTGGTTTGGCCAATGAACGTGCGTTGAAGAAAGTACAAAGCCTGTACGACGGCCAAGGTCGAGGTGCTGAGCTCGATGCCGCCAAGGGAACTGCCTGGGGGTTGCTCAACGCCGTGACGGAATACGTGGATCACGAACGCCGTGCTCGCAGCACGGAATATCGCATTGACTCAGCATGGTTTGGCCAAGGCGCAGTGCTCAAACAGCGAGCACTCGATACGGCCCTGCAACTCGTCGCCTGACATACCGAACCTCGTTTTTCTTCGCCCTGATGAATGCCCAGTACAGCTTCGGCTGACTGGGTATTTTTCGTTCTGAAAGGTAGAACATGCAACCCGAAGCAAATTCCACTCTCCCGACCGCCAAACCGCGTCCGGCACTCCGTCTGGTCAAGACAAAAGAACTCCCCCGAGAAGATTGGCTGGCCGTTCGCAAGCAAGGTATCGGCAGCAGCGACGCTGCTACGTCGATTGGCCTTAATCCCTATCAGTCGCCACTGGAACTGTGGCTCATTAAAACGGGCCGTGATGGTGGATTGCCCAAGGCCGATCCGCACGACGAAGAGAGCCCTATGTTTTGGGGGAATGTCTTAGAGCCGATCGTTGCTGCACACTACACCCGGCGTACTGGCAATCGGGTACGGCGCATCAACGCAGTGTTGCAGCATCCCGATCCGAGTCTGCCCTGGATGCTGGCCAATATCGACCGAGAAGTCACGGGCGCACCGGATGTCCAGATACTTGAATGCAAAACGGCTGGCATCAATGGCGCTCGTCTCTGGAAGGAAGGCGTACCCGAGTATGTTCAACTGCAGGTGCATCACCAGTTGGCAGTCACCGGCAAGCAGGCTGCCGATGTCGCAGTGTTGCTGGGTGGACAACATCTGGAAATCCATCGTATCGAGCGTGACGAAACCCTGATCGCTCGCCTGATCGAACTGGAGAGGCAATTCTGGCACTTCGTCGAGACCGATACGCCACCACCGGCCGATGGCTCCGATTCGGCTGATACCGCCTTGCGTTGCCTCTATCCCGAAGACAAAGGCCAAACCGTGGACTTCAAGGATGAACGCAATCTGTCAGCCTGCTTTGCCGATCTGGTAGCCGTGCGCCAGTCGATTGCCGAACAGGAAAAGCTCGAAGCCCAACTGAAGCAAACCCTGCAGCAAGCCATGGGCGAGGCCAGTCGGGCTGACTTTGAAACCGGCAGCGTGACCTGGAAAAAATCCAAGGACAGCGTAGTCATGGATATGACCCGTCTGCTCAAGGACCAACCGGAACTACAACAACGCTATGCCGCGACCAAACCCGGTAGCCGGCGCTTTCTCATCGTTTGAATCTCAACCCGCATTGCCCATACCGTCACCGGAACAATCCGGTGCGGTGTGGGCATTCTTTTTTTGTTCATAGGAGCACGTCACCATGCTTAAAGGTCTCGCCATCACACCACCAGTATTGGGCAGAATTTCCATTGGCAAGGTCGTCGAGAAGGCAGGCAAGCGTCTGCCGGAAAAAGATGATCAATTCACCATCACCTCTCAGGTGCAAAGCAAGGATGGTTGGTTGCCCCATCCGTTCGATGAGGGTTTCCGAAAGGAGCAGGGTGGAAAAACCCGGAGTATTCCGATTCGGCTGCTCTTCAACGATCCCGATCTCAACTTCAGGGCTGAGTACAGTCTGTTTAATCGTGATACTGGTCGGCCTTTGTGCGTTGGCAATGGAGAAACCTGCAAGCGCCAATCCGAGGAAGGCATCAAGTCTCTTCCTTGCCCATCACCGGATGGCTGTCCATTGGCTAAAGGTGGTGCATGTAAGCCCTATGGCCGGCTCAACGTCAGTATCGGCGATGACGATCCACTAGGTAGTTTTGTCTTCCGCACGACGGGGTTCAACAGCATCCGTACGCTGGCCGCGAGGCTGCAGTACTTCCAGGCTATCTCTGGGAATCGGCTTTCCTGTTTGCCCTTGGAGCTTCGGCTACGAGGCAAGTCGACACGGCAGAGTCATGGAACACCGATCTATTACGTCGATCTCACCGTGCGAACCGGTGTTGCTCTGGAGGATGCCTTGCTGGAGGCCAAGCGGATTGACGAAGTGCGTCAGGCGGCTGGTTTCGACCAAGTGGCACTGGAAGTGGCTGCGCGTCAAGGTCTCAGCAATGGTGCGTTTGAGGACAGCGAGGATGAAGGTGACGAGGTGGTTGAGGAGTTCTTTCCAACCGACAGAGGAATTCCCGAACAACCTGGCGCTGTTGATAAATCCTGTATGCCTGCTTCGCAGAGTCTGGCCGAGAAGCTTGAGGGGCGGCTACAAGCCCACTAGGTTTTTCGCCGCGATGAGTAGTTCTGAACGCTTGGCTTCATCCATCTCGCTCCATAGCAGCAGCAGTTCCGCGAGACAGTCATTTTGAGCAAAGAAATAAGCGACGGGGACGCCAGTTGCATTCGCCAGGTGTTCCATCATGAGAAGGTCAGGTAAGTGCTTTCCTTTCTCATATTGGTTCATCCTGGGGCTGGCGCTGAATGGGTCGATTCCTGCTTTTACGCCGAGTGCTTTTTGAGACAAGCCGATTCTCTGTCGCGCTTCACGCAGGCGTCGTGAAAAATAGGTCGAATCCGGCATCGGTCTCTCGGTCCATTCAAGACCTAAGAGACTCTTAGTTTCTCAATTGACACGATACTAAGGATTACTTAGTATCGTTTTCGTTTATGCCAGCAGATTTCCATTGCAGTTCAGTTGGAACACACCCTTCCGGTATGGATTTCTTGCCAGATTTTTTTGAAAGAGCACCTCGATGAACCCTACATCCCCACTTGAAACCCTGGCCTCGTTCGCCATTACTTTCGTGGCTGGTGCCCTTTCGGTGCTCGCCGTTTCAGCTTACGGGAAATGGATGAAGCATCAGGGCAGGCTGGCCAGCGAAATCCAAGCGCAGTAATCGGACTATCTAGCCGAACACGTTACTGACAACCTCAAGGACATCATCATGTCGATAGACATTCAGAAATTTACGGCCGACGAACTGACGCTTGAAAAGCTCGATACGCTTGTTATGCGTCGCGAATCGTTTCAGGTTGTAGCCGTTTCCAACATCGGTTCCACCGTCGAGAAAATCGAAGGCCGGATCGAGAAAGGCGGGTTGCGCTGCCGCATCTTTACCGAGTATCGGGCTACGTCGTTACTCGGATCATTCCTTGCGCCAACGGCGCCGTTGTCTTGGATGGCAGGTATCGGGATGGCTGCCCATAACTTGGCGACCATCAATCCGGACTACGAAATCGGCAAAAACAAATTGGCCGGCACGGTCACCGTCAAATACATGAAGTAACCCCGAATGTAGCGCATTCGACTCTAGGAGTACTACCCATGAAACATCTGTTAGCTGCCCTGTGTGGCCTGCTATCTGTCACGGCAGCCCAGGCTTGTAACTGGAACGCTGAAAACTGCACGTTTGAAATGCTGAACAACATTCAACGTCAGATCAACAACCTGAAGCAGAACCCGAAGTTCATGCAGGAGAAGTTCGCTGAACTGCAAGCCAAGGCGCAGTACATCGATCGTAAGACGGCATCGTGTTCCAACTGGAAATGCTCCAATGACACCATGTCGGAATTCAATACGTATGTTGCCCAACTGACGCTGAGCTATATGAATACCAGCAAGCCTGCGGCGGTCGCCGCGCCTGCGCCTGTCCAGGACAAATGGTCAGGTCAGTGCGTGGTTGCGGCCAAGCCAGGTGTGAGTGCCTATGTCGATCAGAGCGGTGCTAGCAAGGCGGGAGCGGTGTCTGAATACATTGGGTACACCGTTACTCAGTCGGCCGACAAGTACGTTGGATTGAAGGTTGCTGAAAGCGGGAAGTTTGTCGGTTGGGCAAAAAAGAGTGAGCTACAGATGCAGGATTTGAGGAACTGTAACTGATGCGAATTCAACAGGGGACTTCGGTCCTCTGTTGTTCAACGCACATATTTTTTGGTTTGAGATGCTGTTTTTCGAGTGAATAAAACATCATTTGAGAAACGATTCCGCAAACCAACGGCACCCGTTGCTCAGCCAGATTTGAACTGCATTAAAGCGAAGCACCATCCCAAAGCGATACAATTCGCCTGAAAAACCAAAAAACATATGTTGTATGTATAAAATACCAGGGTGGTCAGAGAGCCTTCGCGTCGGTAACGCTCAACTTGACGACAGGCATCGGCACGTTATTGCGCTCTGTAGCCGAGCGGCTCGATGTGCCTCGACCGTTACTCGCGAAGGGCGAAGCGAGTTTCACCTCATTCTGAATGACCTGGCGGCACTTCTCGAACAGCATTTCGCCTTTGAAGAATCAATGCTGGAGAAAAACCGGTGCCCTAATCTGACAGCCCACAAATTAGCGCACATTTCCTACCTGGAAAAAATGGCCGACCTCTTGTATGCCGCAGCGGCAGGCGAATTAAATAGCACTGCTCTACAGACGTTCTCCCTGAGCTACCTCAACGAGCATTTGCACAAAATGGATGTGGCTGACAAGGCTTACCTCGTGGCGTAAGGCGCTACTTGTAATCTGGCGCGCATGCGGTCAGGAAACATGTCGCTTCCCAATGCGAAGGCCCGTACCGGCCTTCGATCCCACAAGCACACGCATCCATCGATCTGCCGCCGACACCACGAGAATGCCCGCCGCAATCGCCAGCGCCAACGGGCCACCGGTCTGCAAGAAATCGTTCCAGTAAACCATCGGGGTAACCGGGGCTGCCGGAATGAACTCCCGAAAATCTTGCATCACGCCGACAAAACCCAGCGGGACATTGATGACCAGGAGGAGAACAACCATCGGTACCGCGACAAGCAGTCGCGCTGGCAATGCCCGCAGGCGAGCAGCTGGCCAGGCCAAAATGATCGCTAGCAGGAGGATAACCGGTTGCAGCACGCTGCCAAGCAGTGTGGTCGGGTCAAAATGAAGCTTGGCATCTGGCATCAGCAAGCGATCACCGAGGAACAGCATGCGGATCGGCGTCACCTTCAATTGGATAACGGTATCCGCCGACCGGTTAACAATGATCGCGTGATCCACCCGAAGGCGGTCATCAACCGCCTGAATCACCCAGATGAGCGCCGGGAGCATGGGGGTAACGATGGTCGAGCCATAGACGCGACCCAGCGTCAGCAGTATCGCGACCAGGATGACGAGCCGGATTGTAAAACTACGGACTTGTTGACGCATTTGGCTGAGCTTCCTCACGACTATCGCCCATCCAGTAAAGAGCATAGAGCGCGACGCAGAGGACGAGCACGATGGGTGTCACAGCCCCATGCAAGAGATTGAACAGAGACGGCTCGCTGCGATAGACATAAAACAACAGCAACAACCGCATCTGATTGAGACAGAACACCAGCAGGATGCCGAACCCCAGTCCGCTCAGCCGGCGCCGCCAGGGCATGACGACGGCGGCAAAAGCCGCCAACAGCATGAACATGATCTCGGTTCCCTCGCAGCCCTTGAGAACGGTAATGCCGCCACCGGGTGCTATCAACTGGTTGCCCAGCGCTTTGACGTTTACTGCAGGGGTCAGAAGATTGATCACTGCGGCCGTGGGGGCAACGGTTAGATCACCTAGGATGAAATGCTCGAAATCACTTCCCCGGCAAGCGTCATAACTCATCTGCAGGATGAAAAACACGGAGATGAACACCAGCGCAGATACCCATGCCGGCAGGGGTTTCTGGGGCCGATTGGTGCGGCTGAGGAACTGGTCGAACGATTCGTTCATTTTCAAGCATGGCCCATTTTTATCCAACTGATGCTGCGGTGCACCAGTCAGTGAACAGCCGCTCCTGTGGGTATCTTCGGTGGCTTTGGCCCCTGTACCCACTTACACGGCCGACCTGCGAAATGATCACGGAGGCGATCTTCGACATATGGCGTATACCAAACGCCCATGTCCTCCAACCCCTGTATCTCTTCCCAAGTAGCGGGAATTTCTTCCTTCTCACTATCAAGTCCAAGGCTATCGCTCATGTAGATGGCGATATGGGTCGGATCAAGAATATCCTGCTTAAAGAAAGGCACTGGCTGGCGTTCTTCATCTGTGAGTGGGATGTGCCCCAGCAGTTTCCAAGCACCCTTCTCAAGTCCAGCCCTTTCTCCAGCCCAGACCTTGAACAGTACGGGCTGTCTGACAATTTCCTCAGGCGCTATCTCATCGCGGCTGCGGAAATCGTAGAAGGCCCACACCGAAGCCAGCAATTTTCGGCCGAAGCTAAACCAGCCCTCACCGAGATCGATGCGGACGATGTCGCCTTCCAGCAGGCGGTACTTGCTTCTGCGCGGTTTGCTCATAGTCCGAACAACTTACCAAAATCGAGCAGTCACAATGCTAAGTAGATCGTTGTTTGAGTTCAATGTCTTCCCAAACGTCTTCACAATCTGGTGCCAGCAAGAGCCGCCACCCGGGACCAAGGGCCAAATATGGCATAACTATTGGGGTCCATTGTTCCAAGTGAATTCCATGCAAGGGAACAAAGAAATCCGGGGCTTCGGAATAATCTCCGGCCCAGATGTACCAACCGCTCGTACCATGCTCGGGCTTGCTTCGTAGAGCATGAATCGGCCACTCACCATTTTTAACGTTTCGGGATATCCCAACCTTGAGGTTGAGGTCACAACCATAAAACGGTGCTCCGAATTTTTGACAAACTTCATGTTGCTGCTGAGAAAGGGAGTCATCCATGATCAGAACCCAAAGAAATCTTTCATCATTTTTGAGATATTGAAGAGAAATTTCAGTCAGTGAACCGAAGCCCCCGTTGGAGCCTTAGGTTGCTTTGGCGCTTGTATCCACTTGCACGGCCGACCTGCGAAATGATCACGGAGGCGGTCATCAACATGAGAAGACCAAACCATTACGTTCTCCAACCCCTGTATCTCTTCCCAAGTAGCGGGAATCTCTTCCTTCTCGCTGTCAAGACCAAGGCTATCGCTCATGTAGATGGCAATATGGGTTGGATCAAGAATATCCTGCTTGAAGAAGGGCACAGGCTTGCATTCTTCATCTGTGAGTGGAATGTGCCCCAATAGCTTCCAAGTGCCCTTCTCAAGCCCGGCCCTTTCCCCCGCCCAGACCTTGAACAGTACGGGCTGTCTGACAATTTCCTCAGGCGCTATCTCATCGCGGCTGCGGAAATCGTAGAAGGCCCACACCGAAGCCAGCAATTTTCGGCCGAAGCTAAACCAGCCCTCACCGAGATCGATGCGGACGATGTCGCCTTCCAGCAGGCGGTACTTGCTTCTGCGCGGTTTGCTCATAGTCCGAACAACTTACCAAATTCCTGCAGCGCCTTGTCAAGGTAATTCTGCAAATTCGGGTTGCTTGGCGAGACGCCGTTGATCTTATTGGCTGAGGTGCCGCCCTGGGATTGAGCGCCACCATTCTGCTCGATCAACTGCTGCTCGCGACCACGGATTGCAGCAGCATTGGAAGAAGAGCGATCCAGAACTGGATCATTGAAACCTTGATTGTTGAGTGGCGAACTCGCATTGCGCGCATCCACGTTTCTCTGAGGCGTTCCTGTTCCACTTGTCCGTCCCGAATACACTTCCCCGGTAGTTGGATTGGTTCGGGTATAGGTCTGAAAGGTCTTCGCACCACCGCGCCCCATTGTTCCCAGTAAGATCAGCGCATTGGTATTTTCTTGGCTGGTGTCGGCCAGGCCTTGCAACGCGGCGTCTTTCAAAGACTGATTGCCGGTCATTTCGCCGGAAATATAGGCTCCGACTCCGCCCATCGCCTTGCCGATGGTAACGATTGGCGCACCTTCTGGAAGGAAGTCGGCAATCGTTTCACCAGCTGCACCCCAATAGCTTGCCAGCCCCGACAGATCAGCCAGTTTGACCGGATCGGTGGCCAAGAAGCCCATCGGGTCAATCAAGTTCGTCGGCGAATTCCTTACATAAGCATACGGACTCACCGCATCCGCCATCCCGGCCGGATCGCGTGAGAGGAATCGCCCGATCCCCGGATGCTGATACCTCGCCCGGAAATAGGTCAGCCCGGTTTGGTCCGGTTCTCTTCCCGTAAAGCCATAGATCGGTGTCGTGCCAGTGGTCGTGCCCTTGTTCCCCCAGGCATCGAAGCGCTGGCTTGAAATCAGGCTTCCAGCGCTGTTGACCGTAGCAATCACGCTGCCCAGTCCATCCTGCAGATAAGCCGTCTGCACCGCCGCCGGGCTGCTGGTGCTGCCGGTCAGACGTAGTAGCGGTTCATCCGCACCGACGCCATGCGCGTAGACCGCCGCCGGCATGCCGGCGAGCGTGGTCGCCCACTCGGCATGGATGTCGTCGCCGTCGTAGCCGTAATGCGTCGTCGCGCCGGCACTGGTCTTCTTCAGCCTTCTGCCGCTGTCATCGTAGGCATAGCTCTCGGCCACGGCATTGGCGCCAGTGCGGGTGGCCGTCAGCAAGTGATCGAGCGCATTCCAGGCCAGGGCGAGCGTCGTGGCACCGGTGCCGCTACTCGTGCAGTCGGTCGCCGATTTGGTCGCGCTCGTGCCTTCACAGAGCTTGGTCAGATGCCCGTCGGCATCATGCACCGCACCGCCAATCAAGGTGCCCGTGTCATTGGTCTGGCGAATCTCGCTGAGTTGGTGCGCCAGATCGTAGAGATAGGCCGTGGTGCCACCGGCATTGCTCTTCGTCCGCCGGTTGCCATAGATGTCGTAGCTGGTGGTCTCCGCCGTGCCGTCGCTGCTGCTGGTCAAACGGTCGAGATTGTCGTAGCCGTAGGTCCAGTTCTTGACGCTGCCGTTGATGGTTTCGGCGTGGGTGGCGCGTCTGCCCTGACTATCGAGGGTGTAGACATGGCCGGAGAGCGTGCTGGCGCTGAACAGGTTGGTTTTCTGCTTGAGGCTGCCATCTTCGAACCAGCTTTGCGTGGTGCGCAGGCCGGAGTTCAGGCGTTTCTCGACCAATCTACCGCCGGCATCCCAGACGAAACTGACGTTCTCGCCATTGGGCGCGGTCAGGCTGCTGATCCGGCCGACGCCGTCGTAGGCAAAGCTGGTGCTGTGGCCATCGCTGTCGACGACCCGGGCCAGCCGTCCACCCGGGGTCCAGGTGTAGCTCAGGCTCTTGCCGGCCCGGCTGTCGGTGACGGTTTGCAGACGATGCGCACTGTCGTAGCTGTAGTCGTAGGCAACGACGGTCTGGCTCGATCCGTCCTTGGTTTCGGCTCGGGTGACTTGACCCAGCGGGTTGCGGGTGTAGCTGGCGGTCTGTGCGCCGGGGACAGTGCGGCTTTTCAGTTGGCCTTGTGTTTCACCACTACCGCCCTTCGCCCCGTAGGCGTAGGTGGTCGTTTGCCCAGCGGCGGCTTGAACCGGCGTCTGGCTAGTCAGCAGTTCGCCGTGGACGTTCCAGGTCCATTTCCAGACTTTGCCGAGTTGATCGGTCTGGGAGAGCTTGCGGCCGAAGTCGTCGTAGGTGGCGCTGAGTTGTTTCTTGACGTTCACGCCGTCCAGCGTGCAGGTGGCACTGCTGGTGTCGGTGGTACTGCCGGCCCAGATTTCGGCGACATTGCCCAGCGCGGTGTAGACGGTGCAGCTGACCGGGCGGGTGGTATCGGTCGTGGAGACCATTGGGCCGACAGCGCGGGTCAATCTGCCGAGTTCGTCGTAGTAGCGGTAACTGTCGCGGATCGTGCCATCGGCGGCGATGGCGTTGATCCGGGTCGGACGCCCGGCCCCGTCGTACTGGGCGATCTCGACGGCGCGGCTCTGGGTCTGGCCGGTGATGCCGGGCAAGCTGCTGCGTTTGAGTTGGCCGTCCTGGTTGCTGTCGTAGTAGTCGTAACTGGTGGTCAGTCCATTGGGGTCGGTCAGGCTTCTGGGCCGGCCGTCGACATCGAGATTGAAGCTGACGCGGTGGCCTTCTTCGTTGTAGGCGCCGGTGATGCGGCCCAGGGGGTCGCGGTCAAAGCCCAGGGTGTAGCCGTCGGCACCGGTGGTGGCGATCAGGTGACCGAGAGGGTTGTAGCGATTGAGGGTGGCGTTGCCGGCGTAGTCGACCTGACGTTCCAGCCGGTCGAGGTCGTCCCAGGTGGCGTAGTGGCCGTCGAGGTAGGCGCCGCCGATGGTGAGGCCGACGTTGATCGGGTTGCCGTTGGCGTCGTAGGTGGAGGCCCAGGTGTTGCCGCGGCCGTCGGGGGATTTGATCGGGCGGTCGAGGCTGTCGTAGTCGCTGTCGGCGGCGTACCAGGCGGCGTCGGGGCCGCGCTTCTGGCGACCGAGGCTGTCGTAGCTGAAATCCGTGAAGATGTCGCTTTCGAGCGAACCCGGCGTGCCGTCCTTGTCGCCCTTACGGGTCAGGCTGCTGACGTTGAGCTGGTTGGTATCGTAGGCACTTTCAAGACTGGGGCCGACGCCGCTGGTCGGGTTGCCCAGTGTGGCGGCGTTCCAATCACGCAGCCGGCGGACCAGTTTTGGATTGCCGAGGCTGTCGCCCTGGTATTGGGTCCAGGCGACGATGTTGGCGGCAGCCGGTGCAGTATTGGCGACAGGGACGATGCCGGCCTTGAGCTGGATGCTGTCGGTCAGATTGCCGGCGGTATCGTAGCGGTTGAGCGTCCAGTTGTTGGCCGCGTCCTTGAGCCGTTGCGGCTGGCCGAGGGCGGTGTGGTCACGGTATTGCAGCGTCTTGCTGCTGGGCAGGGTGACGTCGGTCAGGTTGCCGAGGCTATCGTAGGCGTACTGGGTGGTCTGCCCATTGGCGGCGGTCTTCGAGAGACGCAGGTGGGTGCGGCCGGTGGTCTGGTCGTAGCTATAGGAGGTTTCGGCGCCGGCTTCATCGGTGATCGAGATCGGGTTGCCGTATTTGTCAAAGAGGAAGGTACGGACATTGCCCTGGCCGTCGACTTGTTTGGCTTCGCGGCGGAATTCGGCCCAGTTGAAGGTGGTGGCGGAGGCCGTCTGCAGTTCGCCGCCATTGGCGAACGGGGTGTGACGGAAGACGCGACCGTTGGCGTAGTACTCGAAGCGCATGCCGTTGCCGCGTGGCAACTGGTATTGCTTCATGGCGTGGGCAAGCTTTACGCCATCGGCAGCGGTGTAGTACTGGTAGGTGACGGCGGGTTGGCTGCCGGTGACAGCCAGCGGGTTCTTGAAGGTGGTCAGGTCGCCATTGCCGTCCACCGTGTATTGCCAAGTGCGGCCGGACCAGTCGCTGATCTGGCTGATGCGGCTGCCAACATAGGTAAAGGTCAGTGCCCGGCTCAGTCCGTCAGTGACGGTGCACAGGTTGTTGCCACAAGTGGCGTTGTAGGCGAGCGTCAGGGTGTTGCCGTTTTTGTCGCTGATCGAGAGCAACCGGGCTTTCTGGAGGGTGTCGGTGGCGCTGCCGTTCACGCTCTCGAAGACGTATTTCATCCCCGATCGTTCGGTAATCCGGTAGGTACCGTTGGCCAGACGTTCGACTGTGGCGTAGATGCCGGCCGAGGCGCTGATGCTGGCGCCGACGTTGATGTTGCCGCTGCTGTGACCGCTGGTCGAGAAGAAGCGTTCGCCGCCGGTGCCGTCGTTCCAGCCAAGTTTGGCGACACCGCCTTCGACGCCGTAGAAGCGGATGAACTGGTTGAAGCTGTGCGTCCAGCCGTAGCCGAGCGGACCATCCTTGGCACCGTTGCTGTTGTACCAGCGCTCGAAAACGATGGGCAGGCCGCCACGACCCTTGATGGCAATGTCGCGTTCGTTGTGGACCAGATTGCCGGTGACCATGTTGACCGGGTCGCCGGAGCAGGTAGCGCCAGCCGCGCAACTGCCGTTGGCGGACTGGAAGGAATTGCGCCCTTCGCTCCAGGCAGCGATGGTAGCGTTGATATCGGCGATGATGCCGCTGCCTGTGTCGATGTTGTAAATATCCCCGACCGAGGTGCCGACACCGCTGCCGCCGTAGGTCGTGCTGCCGTCGCCCGAGGTAGCCGGACCGGAGGAAGGTTCGACGGTGACGCCGCCGCTGTAGGCGCTGATCGGGAAACCCGCTTGCGCCGGGTTGGAGGTAAAGTTTTCGGTATAGAAAGCGGCGCCCTTCCAGCCCGTGCTGTCGGGATACTGGATCAGACTACGGGGAATGGTCAGCTTGAAGCCGGCATTGACGTAGGCCGTCTCGATCTGGGCGACATGCGAAGCCGTGTAATTGAGGGCGCTGTTGGCATTGCTGGTCAGCTTGCTTTTCTGGGCGGCCCACTCCGTTGCATTGTTGATTTGCAGAATTTCGATGCCTTGTTCCTTGGCAAACTGCATGCCACGGGTGGTCGAAACCGCATCGAGATTGGCCGTTTCCTGCCAGATGAAGGCTTCATAGGCAGAACCAGCAAAGCCGCCGAGCTTGAAGGCGCGAAAATCACCGGTGCTACCGTCCAGCTTGCTACTGCTGGAGAGGCTACCCGGCCAGTCGACGAGGAAGCCCTTGCGAAAGAGGCCATAAGGCAGGTCGAACAGGTAATTGACCTTGACCTGGGCCGAAGTCAGGCCAAGGCTGATACCGCTGGTGCCCGACTCGCCGAACTGGCGCCCAACCTCGCGATTGGCATCGACGACATAGCGGCTGTATTTCGAAGCGGTGAGATTGAGGAATTCGCCTTCAATGGCATCGCGCGCGGTTTCGGAGGCATTGGGATTGCTATTGGCGCTTACCGCGGCCAGGAGCTTCTCAGTGCGCTTGGCCAAATAAGCATCGGAGGTATGCCAGGCGTTGGCATGCAGGGCTTGCAGGCTGGCGGCGGCGATGTTGGCATACTTGGTCGAACTGACCACGCCGGCATTGTTCGCCAATTCTGCGACGGTCACCGAAAGCTGCAGCACATTATCCGAGGAGCACAGAGTAGTGCTTCCGCTGCCCGCGTCCTTGGTCTGTTCGACCCCATCCAGACGCAGCACCGGTACGACATTGGCGGTGGCGGCACAGGTTGGTGCCAGCGAGGGATCAACGCTGTTCAGCCAGGTGTCGTACGCCGTCTGATCGCCGGCCGTGGCGCCCCGGAAAGCCAGGGTCAGGCGCGATGTGGCGAGATCGGCCAGATTGAGGGTTTTCTGGGCCAGCAGATTGCCGGTGAAGTTCTCCGGGGTGGTACCGCTCTTGTTGCGGACCGAGACTTGCAGACGGTAACGGTGGCGGTCCGGCAAGGCGGCGGTTTCCGCCGACTCGCCAGCTACGCCGCTCCAACTATCGTAGCTGACGACTTCATAGGGCGGGACGATGGGCAGAATGTCAAAATTAGTACGCTTGATTTCGCTCTTGTAGGGAACGTCTTCGAGCGTGTTGTTGGCGTAGTTGGGCGCCTTGGTCCGGGCATGGGCCTCGACTTGGTCAGCAAAATTCTCCTGCGGCAGGCGATAACGGCCCTGAACATCAATACGACTGGCCAGCCAGCCGGTGTAGTCGAAATCGAAGTTGCTATCGACTGCGATGCCCGCCTGGTAGCGATGATCCTTGTAGGAGGCGTCAAGCGGCACCCAGCGATGACCGGAATCGTCGAGGGCAGCACCGCGATAGGCGCTATAGGGCAAGCAGGCTTCGACCCAGACATGAGCCAAGCCAATGCTGTTCGTGCCATAGCTGGCTGAAGGATTGCCATTGGCCGAGAGGATTTTCGCGGCCCCCTGATAGGTCTTGCCACCTATCCAGCGCGGGCCGCGTCCGTCGGCACCTTTTGGCGTACTGTCGACGACTTGCACGGTGCCACGGACATAACGAGCCGGCACGTTGGAAGCCCGCAGCAAGGCAATCAACAGGCTGGCCTGGTCGGTCGCGCCGCCGGCCTTGGCCCACAAGGTGGAAACTCCGCCTTTCAGGGAGCCGAAATAAGGTTCATAGACGACGTTCTGATTGACCCAAGCGAAGATGCGAACTGGGTTGTAGTCAAGTTCCTTGGCCAGAGCCAGGATGTCGGCATGGCTCTTCGGCGCCTCCGGCGTATCAGCCAAGTCGGCCGCTGTGTAGCCGCAGGCACTGGCCTCGGAAGGCGTGGATCGGAGGGCAACCTGCATCAATCCGCCGGCGGAGGCGTAGTGGTGACGCAACAGCCACAGAGTGTCACCGACAAAACGGGGCGCTTCGGTCGCAGCCGGCAGAGTTTTCGTCGGCTGCGGCTCACTCTGCTTCCAGTTCGGGCCTGGTAGCGGCGCGACCGGTCGGGCCGACAGCCATGAATCAATTCGTTGGGCGGCTTGCCGCGAGCGAGCGCCAAGCGTGCCGCGATCTGCTTTTTCCAGAGAACCCAGATCGCCGTCCAGGGCGTCGAAACGGCTCACCAGTTGGCGCCGCAGATCACGAGCTTCTGCAGCGGCCCGCTTGGCACCGCGTCCTTCCGCAGCCTGCGCCGAGGCATCGATCCGGCTCAGGACTTCGTCGCGCAAGCCGCGAATCTCCTGACGCTTGGCGGCGGCTTCGGAACGCCGGCTGGTGAGTTCGCCATCATCGTGGCCGCTCTTGGCATCGCCCGATTGCAACTGAGCCCCGGTCCTTTCGCCTCTGAAAGCCAGCGCGCGAGTTTCTTGAAGATGGCGCTCAAGCGAACTTGCCAAGACATCGTCGCGGCCATGCTGCGCCACCCGGACGGCCTGAAGCGCTTCAGTGGGTATCGGCGGCAATTCCTTGCGAGGAGCAGCATGGACGAGTCCGACGGCAAACGTCGAGGCGAGGATAAGAGAGCGGGTCAGGGACAGGCTGCGCATGGGAGTCTCGTCAGGAAATTTGCATCGAAGTCGGGCGGCCGCTCAAGCGGACTTGCGGCGAATGGCGGTCAGCAGCGCCCCACCAAGGGCGACGAGCGCCCAGGCCGGGATGGGAACATCTGCATTGCCACCGCTGGCGACTAACTCGGCAACGTCGATACGACCGATGAGCAAGGTGCTAAGCCCGGCGGCATCGGTAATTTCGTAATCGAAAGCGTAGCTGCCGACGCTGGTTGGCGTGCCACTAACCGTGCCATTGGCGGCCACGGTGAGACCAGGCGGGAGAACGCCATCGGTTTTGGTGAAATTGAACGGCGCTGTTCCGGCGCTGGGGGTCAAGCTGTAGGTGAAAGCTTGACCCAAGGTGGCAACGACAGCGAAGGAGCTTGCCGTGACCCCGGACTGAGCATTACCGTTGGTCGCCAATGGGCTCTGCGCATCCGCCACGGCGGTCTGGGTGCCCAGTTGCTGCTCTACGACATCGGGCAAGCCGTCGTTGTCGGCATCGGCAATCTGCGCACCGCTGGCAACCGGCAAAGCAGCCAGCACGCGGGCCGTGACGAAGGGATCACCACGCCAACTACCATCGGTATTTTGTTGCGTGGCCAGCCAGGTTTGTGCCTTGGTGACAGCGGTGCCGGCAGTGACATCCCCTTCCGCGGCGAACAGGGCAAGTGCTCGCACGGCTAGTGCCGTCGCGACCGGACTTGGGGTCTCCAAGGTGCCGCTCTGCGGGCTTCGCTCGGCAAAAGCACCATCGCCATTGGCTTGGGCGAGAAGCCAGGTCTTCGCATTGGTGATGCCGGTATCGACGGCCGACGGCGATGTCCGTGAACAGGCACTGCCCCCGAGAAAACGATTGGCCTGACGCTGTTTCTTGAGTTCAAACAGGGTCAGTGCGGTCGCGCTAAGCGAGCCGTTAAGGGCGTGCGACGGTTGACCATTTTCGGGTAGGGCGTACGGCCAGCTACCACTCCACGGGGCCGTCGTCAGTTGCGCATTGAGTGTCTGGCAGAGGACGGTGACCGTCAACTCGGTGGTATCGCCTGAATAGGAAACGCCGGCACTGCGAATGGCACCATAGGCGAGCGCTGTATCCGGCAGACTGGCAGAATATCCAGGGAACGGCCCCCAAAGGGCTACGCCAGTCGAGACAGCCCCGGCCTTGGCGACTGAAGTGTTACGTTCGTCACGAAGCGTTCCCGCGACGGTCGTGGCATCGCGGCCAGCAGCCACTAGGGCCATCGCCTGCCAAGCGCGGGAATCGACGCTGGCACCGGGCGCGTTGGCCAGCCAGGATAGCGCCCGGCCATACTGCGGCGATTTGCTCATGCCGCCGGCAATCATTGCCTCAACCGAAGCGGCGGTAGCTTGGGTATCAAGCCCTTGGAGACCGCTGAAAGAACCGTCCCCCTTCTGAGTCTGGACCAACCATTTGAGTGCCTTGGCCCGCGCCTCATCGACGGTCACGGCATGACTCGGCAGGCTCACGGCCGCCATCAGTAACGCTGTGACCAGGAAATATTGGCGGTCCATGAGCAATCCCTTTCGACTTGTCCGGTCGCCAAGGATATTCATATTTCATTACAGCCGACTTGTTATGAAATAAGCATTTCATGAGCCGTTCGGCTTATGATAAACGCAAATTTATTGCTTTCGTCATAGATTGTCTACGAAGGTTTTAGGTTAATTTCTGGCACCTGAAACTCTGCCAATTGCAAGCGGCGGCCTTACCCTCGGAACACGTGAACCCGATGATATTCAAGAAATGCCTGATGCTTGTCGGTCAGAAGCTTGGCGTTAATCCGCAATTTACCGTTTATGTGCAGTTGGTACGCTGTCGCTCCCTCTATCTCGTGGGACAAGACGATTTTTCCGTTGGGATCGAAAGTCACATAGCCGGCATCGAAAGCTGCATCGATATTTGGTGACAACAACAATCCATTGAACGGGTCCAGGCGCTCCTCATTGCTCGCATCGCGCCAAGGTTTGATATGTGACGCCTTGAGTAGAGAGACGCAAGCAGCATCAGTGACCGCGCATTTCTTCCAATAAGCGATTAATTGATCGCGGAATTTTCCTTGACCGACCCGACTCAAAATAACCGCTTGCCGTTCAGTCTCAGGGAGTTGCTCAAGCGTCTCTAGTGCATCCAAAATGTCCGTTGCAGCGTTGATTTCCGGCTTCGCTGCAGTCTCGGGAGATTGAATTGCCAGAACTAGCGGGGTTGAAACAAACCAGGCGTCGTAGCGGCTTTTGCCACTGAAGTCATTTACAAGCTTGTCTACAAATCCGAAACCGAGCATCCCTTGAGTCACATGCATGAAAGCGCCCATGCCGGTTGTAGTCAGCACACGGTAAAGCTTGCCCTCGGGATTTTCGATGGCTATTTCCATGTCCTTGCCACCACCCTCAAGACCGTAATCCTCAACCATTTCTGAAACCGCAGAATCGGACTTGGGAATAGCTGCGCCGGAAATGTATTTGGACTCGATCACGGAGGGCTCATTGTTCAAAGGAAAGACGCAATTCTTGCCCAAGGCAAACTATTTGTCATTCATCTGGGCAAAATCGTCCCAACTAGCTTGGCCCATATGGCGATTCATAGCTAGAGAGTCGCTGCCTTGCACACATCGACGAGCGTATCCAAGAAATTCAAGATCATTGGCCGAAGTCTCTCGGCAAGCCTGTCCTGTTCGGAAAATGGGTTGGACCGCATCAGCTCCAACATGGCGCTGATCTGCTTTTCCTTCTCCGGGTGTCCCATATCCACACCCCGACTCACCGAATAGATGTGTCGGCGCACCAATACCTCGGCCAACCCCTTATCGAGAGTCTGTCCTATCCAGACATCGCCGGCCGATTGCTGAAACTGGCGGCTAACGTCGCAGATCGACAAAATATCAATATCGCCCAGTCCTTTGAACAGACCATTTTTTTTGAAAGTGTTCAGGGCAGCCAGACTTTTTGATAACTCGCCGCTACAGATTGGCCTGGCTGCCGGATCATGATTTGACTGTCGGACGATGTGTTGTTCGATTCGTGATGCCAGAACTTCATTCACGTAAAGCTTGCTGAAATAGCAAAGAGGCATGGACTCGGGTAGGCTGCTCATCGCTATGGAGAGCGGAATTTTGACTCCGATTGGTGCTTTGAGATCGGCCTGCCAGTTGGCCTTGTCGAGGTTTTTCACGAAGTCGGTCAGATACGCCTCATCGGCGGCAATATCAGTCAGGGTGGCAAGAAGGGATTCGCCGTCGTCGAACCCTAATAGCCTGACTGGCAGGCGTGTGTCGCTTAACAGCCCGAACACCTCTTCCACAGCACATTCGAGCGCCTTAAGCGATGCCGGAAGGCGCCGACCGAGATGCTCATAGATTGCCATCGGCGACAACACTAGACAAACTGAGCGATCGCTCCAACCTGACACGAAGCGGCAGAATGCGGTATAGGCTAGTGCGTCGATCCCGCGTGATCGGTCAGTTTTTTTATGCTTGTAAGCTTGAATGAGGCTATTGTCCAAGACGAGCCGGATCGGGCCTGGCAGTTCGTAGCCTCTCGCATAATTGACCATGAATGCTTTGGTACGGCCAAAAAATTGGCCAATTTCTTTTTCCTCCAGATCGATTAAAAAAACAGCGAATTCGTTGACGAAGGCGTGGTTTGGAAATTTATTTGCCATGGGTTTTGCAACGTTTTAATTGTTCTTGCGAACCCGCGATTATCCGCAACCTTCACCAATATTTCCATGGCATCTTTTATTTGCGTTTGCGGCTTACTGGTATCATTTCGCTGCCCTCATCGCTGAATAGGAGATTGGTCGATGGCGAAATACCTGTATGAGGTGTGCTTCGAGCGAGGCCGAAGTAATCCGGAGCACGCCAAATTTCTTCGCAATGTGATGAGACTTAACGCGAAAGTGTCAGATTACGGAGGCATCAACAACGTCTGCGTCATTGCGCATCACATGTCGAAAGATATTGTTTTTGATTTGTGTGCCGAGGGGCTAAAGAAGAGCAAGGGCGATCTTTCCGTAATCGAAATTACGAAGAAAACCCTTACTTCACAAAATAGTAGTCACAGGCTTTTCCTTGCTCTCATTGAGAACTATTTTCTCCCCCACGATGATTACCCAAACATTAAATAGCGTTGGCGCAACCAAGACGGCTAATCGGGTAGCCAGGGGTTTCTCTCCCCCGGCCCCCACACCACCCACCGTGCGGGTCCGCAGTGGGCGGTTCAACGAGATGGCTCGCTCGACTAAGACGTGTAGCCCTGTACCTTGCACCATAACTGCTTGATTCTCGGTACGCCCTGGCGCTGAAGCCAGTCATTGTTCAACGCTTGCTGCATGGCCGGAGTTCGTGCCATGTGCCAGTAGCTCTTGCTGCTGACGCCATGCTGGATCGCCGTCTTCAGGCTGACGCCCAAGGCCAGCAGGTGGCTGATCTTCGTACGCGGCCAGCGCCATTGTTTCCAATAGCACATCCGGATGCGCCTTCTCAGCCACTCGTCCAGTTCCGGGATCGGCCGGTAGTACTCGCTGATGCCAAAGTATCCCAGCCAGCCTCGCACGTATTGCCCCAACTTGTGCATCCGGTACGCCATCGACACTCCCCAGCTTCTGCCGGTGAGTTCCTTCACGCGGTGCTTGAATGCCGCCAGCTTCTTTTCCTGCCAGCGGATTTTGCCCCGATTGATGGTGAAGCCCAGAAAGCCGCACTCGCTCATTCTCGCAACCTTGCTTTTGGCAGGGTTGAGTTTGAGTTTCAGTCGTCCTTCCAAGTAGCGCGTCAAACTTTGCATGACTCGTTCTCCTGCCCGCTGGCTTTTGACCAGGATGACCATGTCGTCGGCGTAACGGGCGAAGCGGTGGCCGCGCCCTTCGAGTTCGTGGTCAAGTTCGTTGAGCAGGATATTGGCCAGGAGCGGCGACAAAGGCCCGCCTTGTGGCGTGCCGATGGCGCTGGGCTCAATGTGCTCTCCGACCAGCACACCGGCGCGCAGGTAGCGTCCGATCAGGGCCAGCAGCGCTTTGTCGTGGATCGTTCGCCCGAGTATTTTCATCAACACGTCGTGATTGACGGTATCAAAGAATTTGGCGAGGTCGATGTCCACGGCGATGGCGTAGCCGTCCTTGACGTGCACTTGTACCTGCTTAATCGCTTGGTGGGCATTGCGGCCCGGTCGGAAGCCGAAGCTCGAATCCGAGAAGCTCGGTTCGAAGATCGGCGTGAGCACTTGGGCGATGGCTTGCTGGATGACCCGGTCCATCACGGTCGGGATACCCAGCAGCCGCTTGCCGCCGTCGTCCTTGGGAATTTCTACCCGGCGGACGGCGAGCGGACGATAGCGCCCGGTTTCGAGTTGGCGGCGGGAGTCTTCCCAATGCGCCCGCAGGTGGGCGGGAAAGTCTTCTATGGCGATGCCGTCTATGCCCGGCGCGCCTTTGTTGGCTTTCACGCGTTTCCATGCGCTGCGCAGGTTGTCGCTGGTGAGGACCGCTGCCAGTAACTCGCTTGTTGCCACTTCTTTCGTCTCGTCTTGGTTCAAGGCTCGGGGCGGTTTGCTCGCCGGCTCGCCTTCCCCGTCTGGGGATAATGCGGATTCGCCGAGATCATGCCGTCTGCTCCTTGTGTTTCGTTGTTTGGTCCTTCGCCGGCCCTAACCCGGCCGGCTACTATGACCGCTGCTGACTTCTGCCACGTCACTTCAGCCATTGCTGGCCGAGGCGCTGATCCGTCATTGAACGTTGCTGCCCGCTTCGGTCGCCCTTGATGCGGGGCAGCCCGCATCGACGCTGGTCGTTTGGGACTGGCACAACCCGGCCACCTTTCGTTCAATTTCCGTTTCCGCTTGCGCGGCAGATCTCCCCAGGTAAGAACGCGATGTTTCCGCGCACAAGCGCCGCATTTACCGTGCCGGTCGTACCGGTGGGCTTCGCTGTCATGTGCCAGCTCGCCTCGACCTGCTCGGCCTTCTATGCAGTTTCTGTCCGTCGCCTCGCGCATTTGCACTCCGGCTTCCTCCAGACAAGCCCTCACGAACTTGCCCTTGCCTTCGGCTAGTGGTTATCCTTGTCGCATGCAACAAGCTCGGTACTCCCACAGGGGACTTCCACCCCATTACATCGCGCCCATGCTGGGCGCACACCTGTCAGTCGAGCTGACCTGCGCGAAAAGCCGCGCTGGCCGCTCACTTCCGCGTTAGAGTTGGCAATGCCGAATCCGCGCAGCCTGATCAAGGAAAAACACGAGCGCTACCAAGTTGACTTGCTCATCAAAGAGCTAAATCGCCGACATCGTTCTACGTTCGAAGTGGTTGCGGAACCAGACCCGCCTGAGGCAATCATTCGGTCCGGTCGAACCACGCGGTGGGTGGAAGTCGTCACCGCCTTTTGGAACGAGGCGTATGCGAGAGACCTGAATTCCTACGCAACACTGGGCGAGACTCACGTGTCAGTAGGGAACGGCCCGTTCCTAGACATGGACGATGAGTTCGCGTCCAAGTTTGTCGTCGCCGTGAAGTCGAAGATGGAGAAGAAAGGGTATGTACCGTTTCGAGAACAGTACGGTCCCGGATACCTAGTCGTTTCCATTCAGTACCCCTTTCTCGACGCACACACCTTTCAGTGCATTTGCGAAGAGTGGCGGCGCGGCCGTGTCGATGATCTCGGATGCTTTCGCTCTGTTTACGTCACATTTCGCGCGAACAAAGGTTATCGGGTTATTCGATGGAAACCGGAGTGACGAGTTCTAATAATCGCCTGCAGCCGACCGGCAAAGGGCCAACCTTAGAGTCCTTTACTGTCGCCAATAACTTCATGGCACCGATCCACAAACGCTTACCGGTCACACTGGGACGAGCAACTAGGAAGCATGGCTCGATCTGTATATGCACAACCCCATGCTGGCGAAGACAATGCAGAAGCCTTTGTCCAGCCGAGAGAGCACTCTCTTGTCTGACCTTAGCACCACACTGCGCACAAGAGAAAATGGCATACCAAATGGCACACCAATTTTCAAAAAACACAAAATTACATTAATAATCAATTAATTAAAAATGCAATTGGCGGGTCCGGTGAGATTCGAACTCACGATGGATTTCTCCACGCCGGTTTTCAAGACCGGTGCATTCAACCGCTCTGCCACAGACCCAATGGGCGCGAATGATACCACAACCATCACCCACTCTGCCCAGCGGCACCAGCCATGAATAATTGAAACTTAGCCCGCGCTCCGTTAGTCTTAGCATCTGTCGAAACAACACAAGGGAGTCTCCCGCATGAACACCAACTTCGAGATTGCCAACCAAGGCACTTCGGGGCTCGCACTGCAGCAGAACCGCGTTCTGCGCAATACCTATATGCTGCTCGGCCTGTCCATGGTGCCGACGGTCATTGGCGCACTGGTCGGCATCCAGATGGAATTCAGCTTCCTGGCGGGTAGCCCGTTCATGGCCTTCCTGCTCTTCATGGGGATTGCCTGGGGTTTCATGTGGGGCATTGAGAAGAACAAGGACAGCGGTCTAGGTGTTGCCCTGCTGCTCGGTTTCACCTTTTTCATGGGGCTGATGCTCTCGCGCATCCTGCAGGTTGCCCTTGGTTTCTCCAACGGCGGCTCAATGATCGCCATGGCCGCCGGCGGCACGGGTGCCGTCTTCTTCACGATGTCGACCATCGCCGCCGTGAGCAAACGTGATTTCACCGGCATGGGCAAGTTCCTCTTCGTTGGCATGATCGTTGTTCTGCTTGCTGCGGTCGCCAATATCTTCTTCCAGATCCCGGCGCTATCGCTGACCATCGCCGTCGCAGTCGTCGGCATTTTCTCGGCCTATATCCTGTACGACATCAGCCGTATTGTTCAGGGTGGCGAAACCAACTACGTCAGCGCAACCCTCGCGGTTTACCTGGACGTGTACAACGTTTTTGTCAGCCTGCTGCAACTGATCATGGCTTTCACCGGCGAACGAGACTGAACACCTTCACCGGTAACGAAAAGGCGGCCAAGGCCGCTTTTTTTACGCGCTGACGAGACCTTCGATCATGCTCGTTCGAAAACGGCAATGGACTCTACATGCGCAGTGTGTGGAAACATATTGACCGCACCAGCCGAGACAAAGCGGTAACCCTTCTCCGTCACCAGCACCGCCGCATCGCGGGCGAGCGTTCCTGGGTTGCAGGAGACATAGACAATGCGCTGCGGTGCATCCTTTCCGAGCGCACGGACCAGCTCAACAGCGCCTTCACGCGGCGGATCAATCAGCATCTTGTCAAAACGACCAAGGGCATTCAGAGACACTTCAGTACAGTCGAACAGGTTGGCCACACCGAATTCGACACGATCCGCCAATCCATTTGCCGCTGCACTCTCCTGTCCACGCCGGACCAAAGCAGCACTACCCTCAACACCGACCACCATCGCCCCGGAGCGGGCAATCGGCAGGGTGAAATTACCCAACCCACAAAACATATCTGCAATCCGCTCACCTGGCTGCGGATCGAGCAGGCGCAAGGCACGGCGAACCATCACACGATTGACCGCATGATTGACCTGCGTGAAATCGGTCGGCTTGAAATCAAACTCCAGACCAAACTCAGGCAACGTGTACGACAGACGCGGCCCGGATTGCGGATAAAAGCGATAGACCGTATCCGGCCCCTTCAGCTGCAAGTAAAAAACGATGTTGTTGCGGTCGGCGAAATCGCGCAACAAGCGCTCATCGACGGCAGTCAACGGGTCAAGAATACGCAAAAGCAGCGCCGTGCAGTGCTCGCCCACCGCAACTTCAAGCTCTCGGATACGATCGGCGATCGACAAGGCACCGAGCAGCTCGCGCAGTGGCATCAACATAGCCGAGACATGCGGCGGCAGAATGGCGCAACTCCGAATGTCGGCGATGTAACTACTGCGCCATTCATGGAAACCGATCAGCATGCCTCCATTTTTCGATACTTGGCGAACCGCCAGGCGGGCGCGATGCCGATAACCCCAAGACGCCCCCTGGATCGGCGGCAACATCATTTCCGGACGAACGCGACCGATGTGCCAAAGGCTATCTTCAAGCACCCTTTGCTTGGCGGCAACTTGGGCTGATGGCTCCATGTGCTGCATGGCACAACCACCGCATACGCCAAAATGGGGGCAGCGCGGCTCGACACGCGCATTAGAGGGCTTCAGCACGCTGACCAGATGGGCCAGCTCAAACTTCGATTTTTTCCGGAAACTGGCGTACTCGACCGTTTCACCGGGCAAGGCACCATCGACAAAAATAGCCTTGCCCTCTTGGCGAGTAATGCCCCGTGCTTCGTGGTCCAGCGATTCGATAATCCCGATCGGCACGGTCAACTCCGAAAAAGCGCGAATTCTATCAATCGGTTACACTAAGCGCCATGGCTCGCGAATTAATCACCTCCTGGGCAGACTATCAGACGGCACTCGACCGGCTGTTGGCTTTTGCCAGCCAGGAAATCAGAATTTACGACGAAGACCTGTCCTCTCTGAAGCTGGAATCGGAACCCCGCCAGACCCACATCAAGCGCATTCTGCAAGCCGGACACGAAGATACCTTGCAGATAGCGCTACGCAATGCGTCGCCATTTCGTCAGCAGCATCCGGTATTGCTGAAACTGCTGAGCGCCTACGGCCATCTCGCTGCAGTGCAGGAAACCCCGCCGCAACTGGCCCATTTGCGCGACAGCATGATTCTCGTCGATGACAAACATGCTCTGATCCGCTTCGAACGCGACCTGCCCCGCAGCAAACTGCTGATCGATGAAATCGACGAAATTCGTCCGTATTTGACACGTTTTCGTGAAATATGGACGGAAGGCGGTGAAAGTGTAAGCGCCACCACCTTGGGTCTCTAATACGCCACTGCCATGATGCAGAGCAACAACCGATGCCCAACAAGAACAATATATTGTTATAATCTTTGACTGGTCAGGTAGCTCCTGATCTCTGAAAACTCAGATTTTGTTGGTTCTTGTCGATAAGGAAACCCCATGAATAAGTCTATTCTCGTTGCTGCTCTGATCGCTGTTGCACTGTCCGCTTGCGGCAAGAAGGAAGAGCCGGCAGCTGCCGCTCCGGCCCCGGCTCCGGCTGCTGCCGCTCCTGCTGCTCAACCGGCTGGTATGGCTGGCATGGAAGCCGCCAAGCCTGCTGAACAAGCTGGCATGGCCGGTATGGAAGCTGCCAAGCCTGCTGAACAAGCTGGCATGGCCGGTATGGAAGCTGCCAAGCCTGCTGAACAAGCTGGCATGGCCGGCATGGAAGCCAAGAAGTAATCCTTCTTGCTTTCAAGAAAAACGGGGCTTCGGCCCCGTTTTTTATTGCCTGTTGAAACTCCCTACGCCAGACTGCGCCAATCAAACCCGTGTTCTGGCGTCGCTACGCCGACCCACTCATTCGAACACCCCAGCGTCTCGGCAATCAGGTCCACTACCAGTTCCGGCCGATTGTTGCGTTCGCTCAGATGAGCTGCCACCAGATGCTGGAGGCTTGAGCAGTCAATCGAATCCAGAAACACAGCGGCTACAGAATTTTCAAGATGTCCGTAACGACCGGCGATGCGCCGTTTGAGTGATGCCGGATAGGCCGAGCGTTCCAGCATCCCGGCATCATGATTGAATTCAAGCACCAGCCCGGCACAGCCAGACAAAACATCGCAGACGTGTGGCGTTGTTTCTCCGATATCGGTCAACACCCCAAGACGGCTACTGGCGCAGGAGAATACGTACTGAACGGGTTCCCGCGCATCGTGCGGTACCGGAAAAGGCAACACCTCAAGATCACCGACAGAGAAGGAGCGGTGGCTATCGATAATCCGCAAATCGAGGCCCGCATCATTTTCCCGGCAGGCAGTCCAGGTTCCATGCGTCATCCATATCGGGAGCCCGAATTTACGGGCCAGCCTGAAAACGCCACCAACATGGTCGCCATGCTCATGGGTCACAAGAATGCCGGACAGATCGGCCGGCTGCCGGCCCAGAAGCTGCAGCCGGGTTACGGTTTCCCGCAACCCGAAGCCACAGTCGAGCATCAGGCAGGTTGCCTCATGCTCGACCAGCAGCGCATTGCCTGCGCTGCCACTGCCGAGCGAGGCAAAACGGATCACTGCAATTGCTGGAGGAGCAGGCCGAGGATTTTCTTTGCAGTTTCGGACTTGTCGGTACCGCCCTCGCTGGACAGAACCTTGACGACACTCTGCTGACCCTCTTCGCTGACGTAGATGCGGTACTGCACCTTGGAACTCGCCGGCTCAGCACTCTTCCAGAATGTCAGCTTGGACAGGAAACCATCGTCCTTCTTGCGGTTATCGACCTCCGGATCGACGTAGCGCACGAAGTAAAGGCCACGCGAACGGTCACGGTCTTCAACCGTAAATCCGACACGGTCGAGTGCCAGTCCGACACGACGCCAAGTACGGTCGAAACGCTCGAATACTTCCAGGGTTCCGGCGCCATCATCCGACTTGGCCAACTTGGCGCGCGGTTCGGCCTTGGCAGCGGCAAGCGAAACTTCAGCCCGCTTTTCTTCGGAGCCCAGGCGCACCATCAGGCGACGCAGCATTTCAGCTTCCAGCTCCGGATCGGCTGCACGCGGTTGCCAGCGTGTGTCGTCCTTGGCTGATGAGGTATAGACCTCCTCCATGCCCCGATGGCTGATGAAAACATCCGTCGTTCCTGGGGTAGCACCCGGCTCGAAGCGGGTACGGAACTTGTCCCGTTCGCCGGTGGAATAAAGGGAGTCCAGCAAGCGGCCAAGGGTATTGCGAATGAAATCCTGGCCGATCTTGGCGCGATTTTCAGCCCAGTCGGTTTCCATCACGCCGGCCTCGGGGCGTTCGACGGAAATGATGAAGCCGGTTTCCTGCCAGAAATCCTTGACCGTATCCCAGAGCTTATCCGCTGGCACGGCGACGACCAGCCAACGCTGATTGCCGGAGCGCTCAACGCGAACCTTGTCGACCTGCGGCAACACTGTGGAATTCTGGGCCTGGGCTAGTGGCGTCCGGTCAGCGCTGTAGGCCGAAAAAGTCGCACTTCCCTTGCCGGCCGCGTCGGGCACCAGATAGCGGTCATCACGCGTCACTTGCGTCAGATCAGGCGGGATTTCGAGCGTCGGCGCCTTGCCGGCTGATTTGTATTCGATCTTGCGCGAATCAGGAAGAATGCCACATCCGGCCAGCGCTAATGCCAGCAAAGAGAGGGCGAGGCCGGAAAGCCGACGATTCATGTTTTCTTTACTCCGTCAGGCGATCAGGCCAGCCTGGCGCAGCGCAGCCAGGATACGTGGTTGGTTGGCTTCGGAAAGCGTAGTTAACGGCAGGCGGATGCCGTTGGGCGTCAGGCCCAGCTTGTGCACGGCCCACTTGACCGGAATCGGATTGGCTTCGCAGAACAGATCACGGTGCAAGGCGAGCAGCTTGAAGTGGATTTCCCGGGCCTTGGCGATATTGCCGCTGGCAGCCGCGACACACATTTCGTGCATCAGGCGCGGCGCCACATTGGCCGTCACCGAGATGTCGCCGTGGAAACCGAGGCTGATCGTTGCTACCGCCGTCATGTCATCACCGGTGTAGAGCGCGAAATCCTTCGGGGCACGGGCGATCAGATCGCAGGCCCGATCAAGGTTGCCAGTCGCGTCCTTGACGCCGACGATACCCGGCACTTCAGCCAGACGCAGGATGGTGTCATTGGACATATCGGCCACGGTGCGGCCCGGTACGTTGTAGAGCAGAACCGGCAGTTCGACCGCCTCGGCAATCGCCTTGAAGTGGCGATAGAGGCCTTCCTGGGTCGGCTTGTTGTAGTACGGCACGACCGACAGCGCCATGTTGGCACCGGCCTTCTTGGCGAACTCGGTCAATTCGATGGCTTCAGCCGTCGAATTGGCGCCAGTACCGGCGATCACCGGAATGCGGCCGGCAATGTGATCAACGGCGACCTTGATCAGTTCACAATGCTCTTCGACGTTGACCGTCGGCGATTCGCCAGTCGTGCCGACGACGACGATGGCATCCGTGCCTTCTTGCACATGGAAGTCGAGCAGGTTGCGAAAGGAGTTCAAATCGAGGCTGCCATCCTCATGCATGGGCGTAACGATGGCGACAATGGATCCGGTAATCATGGCCTGTATATGAAGAAAGTAATCTGTTGATTGTAACTGAAGGCCAATCGCCGCGGAAAGGCGCTTGGTAACAGTTTGTTATTTTTCCGGCATCCAGTGAAGCAAGCCCCGTCCGGCGCGCATTTTGCCGTCCGGCAAGACCAGTTCCGGATGCCGATCCGGGCCTGCCGACTGCAACTGGCGGGCAAACTCATCGAGGCGTGTCGCAACTGGCACTTGCCAACCGAGGCAGCGCAAGCGGTAACGCAACAGATTCTTCAGGCGCGGCAATGAGAGCAAGCGCATTTCCGATAAACGTGCCTCCTCCCCCTCGCCAACCCGTTGCCAGTCCTGCTCGGCCAGCTCATCCAGCAAACCGGCTGCCTCACCAAAATTGGCCGCAGCCTGCGCCAGCGATGCCTCTGCAGCGGGAAAACGCTGGGTGAGGGAAGCCAAGGCTTCGTGGCGGAGAAAATTCCTCGTCAAGGAGATATCTGCGTTGCTTTCATCGTCGATCCAGTCCAGCCCTGCAGACAGGGCATAGGTTTCGATTTCGGCGCGTGAGCTAGTGAGGAGCGGCCTGAGCAAACGCAAGCGGCCGAATTGTCGTTCCGCCGGCATTCCGGCAGCCCCGGTCACCCCAGTGCCGCGCAACAGATTGAATAGCACGGTTTCCGCCTGATCGCTACGGTGATGACCCAGTAACAGGCAGTCAGTAGCCAAGTCGGCAAAGACTGCATAACGTGCCTGGCGCGCTGCTGCCTCCAGCCCCATGCCAGAAGCGGTATCCACGGAGACATGGCGGATAAGCAACGGAATACCCAGCCTGGCGCAATAGTCGGCACAAAACCGTGCCCAGACATCGGCATTCGGGGAGAGTCCATGATGGACATGGATGGCATCAAGCCGCCCGGCAAACCCGAGCCGGTTCAGAAGATGCAGCAGGACGACGGAGTCACAACCGCCGGATAGCCCCACCGCAAGGCGTTCATCCGGGGCAAGACGGGCCGCAAGAAATTTGCCGACCTGTGCATGCAGATCAGCTGACAGGCTGTTCCTTGAAACGGCCATAGCTCATCAGCCGCTCGTAGCGTGTTGCCAGCAATTCGGCGGTGGACTGCCCGGACAACTGCTTCAAGGCATCCTGCAGGGCTTTCTTGAGGTTTTGCGCCATCGCCGCGTGATCGCGATGAGCCCCGCCGAGCGGTTCGCTGACGATCTTGTCGATCAACCCCAGGGTTTTCAGGCGATGCGCCGTGATACCCATGGTTTCGGCGGCTTCCGGCGCCTTTTCGGCACTTTTCCACAGGATGGAGGCACAGCCTTCCGGGGAAATTACGGAATAAGTTGAGTATTGCAGCATCTGCACGGTGTCGCCGACCGCGATGGCCAGCGCACCGCCGGAACCGCCTTCACCGATGATGGTGACAATGACCGGCACCTTCAACTCGGCCATCACATACAGATTGCGACCGATGGCTTCGGACTGGCCGCGCTCCTCGGCATCGATGCCGGGATAGGCACCCGGAGTATCGACGAAGGTCATGACCGGAATGCCGAATTTCTCGGCCAGCTTCATCAGGCGCAAGGCTTTGCGATAGCCTTCGGGACGCGGCATGCCGAAGTTGCGATAGATCTTTTCCTTGGTGTCGCGGCCTTTTTGATGGCCGATCACCATGACCGGCTGGCCGTTGAAGCGGGCCAGACCGCCAACGATGGCGTGGTCGTCGGAAAAAGCGCGATCACCATGCAACTCTTCGAAATCGGTGAAGATCAGCGACAGGTAATCCAGCGTGTAAGGGCGCTGCGGATGGCGCGCCACCTGGGAAATCTGCCACGGCGTCAACTTGGCGTAGATATCCTTGGTCAGCTGACCACTCTTCTTCTCCAGACGATCGATCTCTTCGGAGATGTCGACGGCGGAATCATCCTGCACGAAACGCAGCTCTTCGATCTTGGCTTCAAGATCGGCAATGGATTGTTCGAAGTCGAGGAAACTTGTTTTCATGGACTGCTCGTTTGCTAAGTTGGGGCGCATTTTACCCCAAAGGTAGAAAGGCTACCGCCTCAGTACTCGACAGGCACCGGGTCCAGGCTGCGCCACAGATACCAGGTCGCAACAGAACGCCACGGCCGCCAGCGTTCGCCGAATTCAGCCAGGATCTTGCGAGGCTGTTTTTCACCCTTGAAATAACGTTCGTTGACCGCGCGCTGCAGGCCGATATCGTCGAGTGGAAAGACATCGGGGCGCATCAGGTTGAAGATCAGAAACATCTCGGCCGTCCACCGGCCGATGCCTCTGACCGCGACCAGTTCGGCGATGATCGCTTCATCGTCCAGCCCGCTCCAAGTGGATGGGTCAAGCTGCCCGCTGGAAAAATGGCCGGCCAGATCGCGCAGATATTCGGTTTTCCGTTTCGACAAGCCGCAGCCGGCCAATCCGCTCTCACCAACCGCCAGGATTTGCCTCGGCGTCACCTTACCCACCTGCTCCGAAAACCGCCGCCACACTGAATCAGCCGCCTTGACCGAGATCTGCTGCCCGACGATGGAGCGGGCCAGTGTCGCAAAGGCATCGCCGCGTGAGACGAGCGACAAACCGGCATAGCGCTCGACCAGTTCGGCCATGGCGGCATCATGGCGCGACAAGTCGCTGATCGCTTGGGTCCAGTAGTCAGGGGGCATGCATTGATTATACGGCGACGCAACGCTTAGCCACTTTTGGAGAGAATTTTGAATTATCGCAAAGACTCTCTCTGACAAGTTTGTTAGCATTGTCAAAAATAACGAAGAGAACGTGCAATGAACCATCCGGACCCCGTTTTCATCCAGCCACTGCTCGGCGCTGATGACGCATGGTCGGGTTACAAGGTCGAGCTAGCCGACGGCGCCAATGATGAAATTCTTTCCCGGCTCTGTGCTGCGTCGCAACTCGACGAGTTTGATCAACGGCTGCCGTGGTTCCTGCCGGCATCCAGCACTTGCAATGTGTCGGTGCGCCTTGGCGAGCGCTCGGTCAGCATTTTCGCGGCCCAATCCGCTCCCAAGAGCGAAGAAGCCCTCAAGCAACTTGAAGCCCGGCTCCGCCAGAACAAATGCAAGGTCGGGCTCGCGGCATCGGCAAATGCCAAACTGCCGGCGACCGGCGCCTGGGATTATTTGCTGATCGGCGCCAGCCACGCTCGCTGCCTGCCGCCCTTCACGCTGCACGGCATGGCCAGTCGGACCACAGTCGTCGCCACCGACGTGCATTCCCACAGCGATCGCGAGTGGCTGCTGGGCAACGCCTGCGCACTCTCGACCAGCGAATTCCTGCTGACGCGCACGGCCAGCAACAGCAAGGCCGACATTACCCGGCTCAAGCTGCTCAAATTGCTGACCCTGATCGATGGCGACGCCGATACCGGCGCCCTTGAAACCGTTTTTCGCGAGGAAGCGAAGCTGTCGTACAGCTTGCTCCGACTGGTCAATTCAGCGGCACTGGCCCCACGCAGTCCGATTACCAGCTTTGCCCAGGCGATCAACCTGCTTGGTCGCCGCCAGTTGCAGCGTTGGCTGCAACTGCTGGTCTACTCGGATCCCAATAACGGGCAACACCCAACCCCGTTGCTGCAGAAAGCCGCTTCGCGCGGCCGCATCCTCGAGCTACTAGCACGAAAGCTTGAACCGGCGCTCGATAATCCGGAAGACACGGCTTTCATGATCGGCACCTTCTCGCTGCTCGACGTCCTCCTCAACATGTCCGTCTCGGACATCCTGCATCAGCTTCCATTGCCCGTTGTCATCCAGAAGGCACTGGCGGAACATGAGGGCCCGCTGGGCCAATTGCTCAGCGTGATCGACGCTGCCGACCGGCACGACTTGAAGCTGGCCGCGACATTGCTGGAAAAAATCGGCATTGATGCCGATAGCTATCTCGATGCTCAACTCGATGCCTACAGTTGGGCAGCGAAAATCAGGCCGGCCGACTGATCAACCGAAGCGGCCGCTGAGGAAGGGGTTGTACTTGCGCTCTTCGCCAAAGGTCGACATCGGGCCGTGGCCGGGGATGAAATCGATGTCATCGCCCAGCGGGAAGAGTTGTTCCGTGATTGAACGGATCAGCGTGTCATGGTCGCCGCGCGGGAAATCGGTACGACCGATCGAGCCCTGAAACAGCACATCACCGACCTGCGCCAGCCGGCTCGGGGCATGGAAGAAAACGACGTGGCCGGGCGTGTGGCCGGGGCAATGCAGGACATCGAGTTCAACCTCGCCAAACGTCACCTTGTCGCCGGCTTTCAACCAGCGATTCGGTTCGAAGCTACGGACATTCGGGAAGCCGAACATTTTGCTCTGTTGCGGCATGCCTTCGATCCAGAAGCGATCTTCTTCATGCGGGCCTTCGATGGCCACCCCGGTCTGCTCGGCCAGCGCGGCAACGCCGCCGGCATGGTCGATATGGCCGTGGGTGACGAGAATCTTGGCCAGCGTCAATTTCTCGTCTTCGAGCAGACGCCGGATGCGCTCAATATCGCCACCGGGGTCGATCACTACCGCCTGGCGGGTGTTCTCGCACCAGAAAACGGTGCAATTCTGTTCAAAAGGCGTGACGGGAACAATGGCGTAGCGCATGGCAGAAAAGGGAATGTTTGAGCTTTGGCGATTATCGCATGCCCCTACCCTTGCCCGGCACCGCCCGCCCCCTTAAACTCCCTGAGCTTGATTCAAAAATAATTTCAAGGGCCAATACACACATGCTCGACCACCCGCTGCCGGATATCGAATCCTGGACCCTGCTGTTCAGCAATAACGGTCTGCCTGTCCTGCGGGTTACCAAGCGGCGAATCGAAGAAATGCGCGCCGATCTCGACCGCGTCGATGCCCGCGAACTGGCCCGGCTGATCCTGCAGGATCCGATCATGACGGTACGGGTGCTGGCCTATATCCAGCCAATGCATGGCCGCGCCTTGCAGCGGGATATCACGACCATCGCCAGCGCCGTGATGATGGCCGGCATCGAACCCTTCTTCCGGCACTTCGATGAGTTATTCACGATTGAAGATCAACTCAAGGGGGCTGGTCCGCAAGCGCTGCTCGGCGTCCTGCAGATTATCCGCCGTGCCCAGCGCGCTGCCGACTACGCGCAGGAATGGGCCATCTGGCGCCACGACATCAATATGGAAGAGGTGCGCATTGCTGCGCTGCTGCACGATCTGGCCGAAATCCTGGTGTGGTGTTCCGCCCCCCCACTCGGCCTGAAAATTCTCGAACAGCAAAAAGCCCATCCGACGATGCGCAGTGCCGACGCCCAGAAAAACACCCTGGGTTTCACCTTCTTCGAAATCCAGCTGGAACTCTGTCGCGCCTGGCACCTGCCGGAATTGCTGCAGCGACTGATCGACGACGAGCACGCCGAGAACCCGCGGGTCAAGAATGCCACCCTGGCTGTCCGCCTGGCGCGACATTCGTCGCATGGCTGGAACGACCCGGCACTGCCCGACGATTACACGGATATCGGCCAGTTGCTGAACATCACGCCTGAGGCCGTCCGCCAGCGCCTCGGCCTTGAGCCGATGCCGGCCCGCGAGGCCGACGGCCAGGACGCCGACTGATCATCCGCCACGAATCCGGCGGATTGGCATACCCCACCGCCTGATCGCGCTAACCGCAGTAGCGCAGATTGGCCCAGTCGAGCAGTAATTCAGGGGACTGATAGGCCATGAAAATCAGCGCCAGCAGCAGGACCGCCAGCGCCACACCGACCCCGCCGAGAAACCAGCGCCACTGCGGCTTCAAGCGGCAGCCCCCTGACGGACCAGCGGTTTTTCGTTGATCGGCCAAGAACACAGGGTCGCCAGCACCGACAGTCCGATCGACAGCGACCAGGCCAGCGAGTAGGAGCCGGTCTCGTCAAAGATCCGCCCGCCCAGCCAGGCCCCCAGAAAGCTGCCCAACTGGTGGCCAAGGAAGACCACGCCAGTAAGCATCGACATGTAGCGCAGCCCGAATATCTGGGCGATCAGGCCATTGGTCAGCGGCACCGTGCCCAGCCAGAGCAGGCCGATCACCGCCGCAAACGCCCACGCGACGGCCGTCGTCAGCGGCACCAGCATGAAAATCAGGATCGCCACGGCACGCAGCCCGTAGATCAGCACCAGCAGATTTTTCTTGCTTGATCGCCCGCCCCCCCAGCCGAAAATGAACGAGCCGAAGATGTTGAACAGGCCGATCAGCGCCACGGCTGTCATGCCGACATTGGCCGACATGCCTGAATCGACCAGATAGGACGGCAGGTGCAGCATGATGAAGGCCGTCTGGAAGCCGCAGACAAAGTAGCCCCAGAACAGGTAATGAAAACTGCGCTCGCCGCTTGCTTCGCGCAGCGCCTCGGCCACCGACTGCCCGGCGCCGGCGGAGGGCTTGTGGCCATCGGCCATGGCGTAGGCCAGCGGCGCAATCAGCCCGACGCCGCAAGCCAGCAACACCAGGGCGCTCTGCCAGCCATAGGTGGAGATCAGCATCTGCCCGATCGGCAGCACGGCGAACTGGCCGAGCGAACCGCCAGCACTGGCGATACCAAGCGCGAGACTGCGCTTTTCCGGTGTCGTGTGCCGCCCGATGACGCCCATGATCACGGCGAAGGTCGTTCCCGACAGGCCAAGGCCGATCAGGACGCCGGCCGAAAGATCAAGGCTGAGCGGCGTGCCGGCCTGCGACATCAGGACCAGGCCGATCACATAGAGCACTGCCGCACCAACCACCGTACGCCCCGCGCCATGGCGGTCGGCAATGGCTCCGGCAAAGGGCGAGGCCAGCCCCCAGACCAGATTCTGGATGGCGAAGGCGAAGGAGTAGGTTTCGCGGCTCCAGCCATGATCGGTCGTCATCGGCTGCAGGAAGAGTCCCGCCGTATGGCGAACCCCCATCGACAGGGTCAGGATGATGCAGCCGATGGTCAGGATGACCAGCGGGGTGCGCCAGGAGGCATTGCTTGCGTTCATGTCCACTTCCTCGAATGAGCCTGTTGGAGCACCAGACTTACACCGGGTTCCCGGCGCGTGCTTCGAGCCCTTCCCAGCGTTCGAGCAGCACCATCAATTCGTCGTCAATCGCGGCCAGCCGCTCGGAGACCTTTTGCGCGGCAGCCGGATCGCTTTGGTAGAGCGAAGCATCGGCGAGACGCTTGCCCAGTTCGGCCTGCTCGGCTTCCAGGCCGGCGATCTTGCCGGGCAGCTCTTCCAGCTCACGCTGTTCTTTCCACGACAGTTTTTCGCCTTTCGGCTTGGCCGGTTCGACGGCCTTGACGGGCTCGGCTGCCTTGGCGGCTGCCTTGGCGGCGGGCTTGGCTTCCGCCTTGGCCTTCGGCGTTTCTTTGGCCACGCTGGCCTTGTAGGTCGCCCAGTCGGTGTAGCCGCCGGCGTATTCCTTCCAGACGCCGTCGCCTTCGGCGGCGATGGTCTGGGTGACCACGTTGTCGATGAAAGTCCGGTCATGGCTGACCAGGAACAGCGTGCCTTCGTAGGTCTGCAGCAGCTCTTCGAGCAGTTCCAGGGTTTCGATGTCGAGGTCGTTGGTCGGCTCGTCGAGCACCAGCACGTTGGCCGGCTTGGCAAACAGGCGGGCCAGCAGCAGCCGGTTGCGCTCACCGCCGGAGAGCGAACTGACCGGTGACCGGGCGCGCTCCGGCGCGAACAGGAAGTCTTCGAGGTAACCGATCACGTGCTTGCGGGCGCCGCCGATATCAACCCAGTCCGAGCCCGGCGAAATAACGTCGGCCAGCGTCGAATTCGGGTCGAGCTGGGTGCGGAACTGGTCGAAATAGGCGATATCCATTTTCGTGCCCTGGCGCACGATGCCGGAATCCGGCTTGATTTCGTCGAGAATCAAACGCAGCAGCGTCGTCTTGCCGGCGCCGTTGGGGCCGATCAGGCCGATCTTGTCGCCGCGCTGGATGCGGGTTGAAAAATCGCGAACGATCGGCTTTTCACCGTAGGACTTGAAGACATGCTCCAGCTCGGCCACCAGTTTGCCGCTCTTGTCGCCGGAATCGAGTTGCAGATTGACCTTGCCCATCCGCTCGCGCCGCGCCTGACGCTCAGCCCGCAGTTGATCGAGCCGCTGGACACGGAATACGGCGCGCGTCCGCCGCGCTTCGACGCCCTTGCGAATCCAGATTTCTTCTTCCTTGAGCAGCTTGTCGGCCCGCGCGTTGGCCAGGCCTTCCTCGTGCAGTTGCGCCTCTTTGCGCAGTTGGTATTCCTTGAAGCTACCGGGAAAACTGGCCAGCTTGCCGCGATCGAGTTCGACGATGCGGGTGCACACGCGGTCGAGAAAGGAGCGGTCGTGGGTGATGAAAAACAGCGTGACGCCCGATTCGATCAGCAGGTTTTCCAGCCATTCGATGGCGGCGATGTCGAGGTGGTTGGTCGGTTCGTCGAGCAGCAGCACCTCGGGCGCGACCGCCAGGGCCTGGGCCAGGGCCAGACGCTTCTTCTGACCGCCGGACAGGCTGCCAACCCTGGCGTCCGGGTCCAGCCCGAAACGCTCGATGACGCGCTCGGCCTGCGCCTCGTAGGCCCAGGCGCCGCGCGCCTCGAGTTCGTGCTGCAGTTCCGACATGCGGTTGAGCAGGGTGTCGTGGTCGGCATCCGGCTCGCCCAGCTGGTGCGAGACCTCGTGGTATTCCGCCAGCAGGGTCGCGTTTTCGCCCATGCCGGAAATCACCGCCTCGAAGACCGTCGATTCGGCGTCGAAAGGCGGTTCCTGCGGCACGTAGCCGACGCGAATGCCGGGCTGCGCCCAGACTTCGCCGTCGTCCAGCCGCCCGCGCCCGCTACCGGCCGCCATTGCGGCGAGCAAAGAGGATTTGCCGGTGCCGTTACGACCGATCAGGGCCACCCTTTCACCCGGATCGAGCAGGAAATCGGCGTGATCGAGAAGCGGCACATGGCCGTAGGCAAGGCAGGCAGAGGAGAGTTTTAGGTAGGGCATTGGTCGCAATGAAAACGGCGCCCCGCAAGGCGCCGTGTTGGGAAGAAACGAATTTTAGCCGCTTGCCGGGCAATCAGGTGGTAAAGCGAGCCAACTGCGCCTGCAGATCGGCCGCCAGACGCTGCAGATTCTGCGCTCGCTCGCTGTTGCGCATCGCGCGGCTGTTGCTGCCTTCGGCGGCCTGGGCGATGTTTTCGACCAAACGGGCAATCTCCTGGCTGGCCGAACTCTGCTCGCGCGTACTGTCGGCAATCCCGTGCACCACTTCGACGGTCTGCTGCGCCCGCTGATCGATAATCTCCAGCGAATCTCCCGCCTGCCGCGCCATGCCGACGCTACCGCTCATGTTGGTGCTGACGTCCTGCATCCGCTGAACGGCCCGCCCGGTCTCTTCCAGGATGGCGTGGACGGTGGTCGAAATTTCCTGGGTCGACAATGAGGTCCGCTCGGCCAGCTTGCGCACTTCATCGGCCACAACGGCGAAACCGCGCCCCTGCTCACCAGCCCGGGCCGCCTCGATGGCAGCGTTGAGGGCCAGCAGATTGGTCTGGTCGGCGATCTCGCGAATGACGCCAACGACACTGGAAATCTGCTTCGAGCGTTCGCCAAGCGACTGGATCAGGGCTGCCGATTCGTTGATGTCGCCTGCCACACGCTCCAGTTCAGTCATGGCGCGATAGACCACCTCGCGTCCCGAGCCGGTGACTCCTTTGGCATCTTCAGAAATCTGGGCCGCCTGGTTGGCATTGTCGGCCACATGCGTGATGCTGACCGACAATTCCTCGACCGACGCAGCGATGCCCGATGCCGAAACAGAGGCCTGCTCGGACGCGGTGAGCGCCGAATTGGCGGCATCCTGCAACTCGTTGGCCGCGACCGCCACCTGCGAAGACGACGACGAAACGCCACGCACCAGGCTGCGCATGCTTTCCGCCATCTGGTTGAAAGCCTGGGCGATGACATGAACCTCATTGCGACTACCCGGCACCGCCCCCTGCACCACGGCCCGCAAATCCCCCTGGCTGATGCGTTCGACCTCCTGAACCATCTGTCCCAGCGAACGCAGGCGGATACTGACCAGCAGATAGACCATCGTCGCCAGCACCAGGGCGGCCACGATGCTGACAAGGATCAGCAGATTGCGCAGGGCATGGCTTTCCTCAAGATATTCGTCCAGCCAGCTGCCGGTGCCAACGGTCCATCCCCAGGCCGGGGAGGTGGCGGCATAGATGATTTTTTCCCGCGACGCATTGTTGCCATCGGCCATCGAATACCGGAAAAGCCCATCTTTCCGCTCCAGTATCTGACGCAGTATGGTCCGCGTAGCTTCGGGCAAATCGATCTGGCCGATCTGTTGCTCCTGGAACTTCGGGTGCATGACGAACTCGCCTATCCCCTTCTCGTCGGTCGGGCGGACGATGTAAACATAGCCGGTCTTGCCGGCGACGATTTTGCCGAACTGGTCGCGAATACGCTTCATCTCCTTGTCCAGGGAGATACGCACCGAATAGGCCAGCCATGGCTTGCCATCCGCGCTCTTCAGGAATTTGACGGTACTGAAGTTGTATTTGCCGCCCCGGATCGCCAGCCCCTGGTAATCCTGACCAGCCAGCAGCGCCTTGGCCACCGGATCGCCATCGGGCAGGGGCACACCATTCATGGCCTTGCCTTCCTTATCCTTGAGCAGGGTAGCCAGGCGATAAACCTTGTTGTCGCGGACAATCAGAAAGGCGGCATCGCTCCCGGTCAGCTCACGAAAGGCCTTCAGTTGCCGATCGTTGCCATTCAGGACTTCGTTGCCCAGCTTGACGGCAGGAAGATCCACATCGCCAGTCTTGACCAGACCGCTGCCAGGCTCGGGTTGAATGGCCAGGTACTTCAGGAAGAAGCGCGATTCGTCGTCGCCGCGCTCTTTTACGGATTCAAAAAGCGAATCGAGCATGCTCGCCATCAGCTTGGCCTCATGCGCCAGATTGGCCTCGGCCACCGCAATCGCGGCATTGTCAGCCTTCTGCTGAACGATCAGGGTCATCACCGAAAAGACGACGACCAATGCCGCAATGGTCGCCAAGATTAGTTGTTGAGCGATTGGACGCCGTGCGAAACCACTGACCATGGCAATTTTCTCCTCTGTATTTATATTCGCCTTTCGAAATCTATCATAACGCTGCCTCCGCCAGTACAATGCGGACCTCCGGCGCGTCTCCATAGTTAAATGGATATAACGGCTCCCTCCTAAGGAGCAGTTCCTGGTTCGATTCCGGGTGGGGACGCCACCTCCCTTGGCCTGTCGGCATAGAGCCATGCGACCCAAAAGACAAACCCCTCAGCACTCGGTCGATATCAGCGAAGAAGCAGGCGTGCGCCATCTGCACTTCGGCTCCGACTGGATCCAGGGCGCCATGCGCATTGCCCGCCCGTGGTCGCTGGAACTGGCTTACACCCGCGAAATGATGGCCGGGCTCCTGCTCCGCCAGCAGCCGCACTGGCCGCGCCAGGCGCTGTTGATCGGGCTCGGCGCCGGTTCGCTGGCCAAGTACATCTACCGTTACTTGCCCGAGTGCCGGATGACCATCGTCGAAATCAATCCGCAGGTGGAATTCATTGCCCGGCAGTACTTCAAGCTGCCGGACGACCCGCGCCGCCTGGATGTCACGATCGGTTGTGGTGCCGACTACATGCTGGGCGGCGACCGCCGCTTCGACCTGATCCTGATTGACGGCTACGATCCGGAAGGACGGGCCGGGGTGCTGGATACGGAACCGTTCTACCAGGCCTGTCGCAGCCGACTGAGTGACGACGGTCTGTGCGGCTTTAACCTGCTTGGCTGGAACAAGGGGTTTCAGGGGAGTGTCGAACGCATCCGTAGTGCCTTCGATGGGCGAGTCGCCGTTTTCCCCTCGTGCGACAGCGGCAACACCATCGCCTTCGCGACCGGCGGCAATCCGGTCGATGTCTCGCTCGACGACATGCGGGCCCGAGCCACGCAACTGAAAAAAGAGACCCGGCTCGACCTGTTACCGACCATCAGCCGGATACAGTTCTCGTATCCCTTGCCAGATGGGCATCTCCGCATCTGATTGCGTGTATTTCTTGATTTTTCTGTTTTTTGAACTAAAAACAGATTGTCCCCCACCCATAACGATGACAAGGCGGATCGAAGAAAAATAAACAGCAGGCAATCATGACCTGACTCCTATTTTTCCAATCGAAGGAGGATCCGATGTTGTCGATACAAGATGTTTTGGACTATTGCGACCTTGATCGCGGTGAAATCGAGGCAATTGCGGAACACGAGCACATTCCGATGACCATTGCCGCCGAGATGAGTGAATCCTTGTTGTGCACCCCCGAGGGGGTTTGCCAGTTGCATGTGATGTTTCTCGAAAACATCCAACATGCCATCGAGGCCGGACGGATCGAACACGTCAAGGAACTGGCGGCGGCCTACGAGCATCTGCAGCGATCACATCCGTTGCCAAGCGTGCACTGATGTGAGCGGCGTACTGGCAGGCTAGCTGTGTCGCCCCTGCCCGTAACCGTTCTCGACGGCGTATAGCGCAACTTGGACGCGGCTGCTCATGTTCAGCTTCTTGAAGATGTTCTGCACATGAATCTTGACGGTGCTTTCGGCCAGATCGAGTTTGCGGGCGATTTCCTTGTTGCTCTCGCCCAGCGCCAGTGAGGCCAGGATGTCGCGCTCGCGCGGCGAGAAGCGGTCCCGTTCGGTGGCCGCTGCTTCGTTCCGCGGCGGGTTGCGGACACCCTGAATCAGTTTTGCCGTCATTTGCTGCGAAACGATCGACTCGCCCTGCGCTGCCCGCCGAATGGCATCGATCAGCGTGTCGGTTTCGATGTTCTTCAGCAGGTAGCCGCTGGCGCCGGCCCGCAAGGCATCCATCAGATCCTGCGCATCCTCCGAGACGGTGAGCATCAGGACGCGGACTTCCGGCATTTCCTCGGCGATCACTTTGACGGCCTCCAGCCCGGAAACACCGGGCATGTGCAGGTCGAGCAGGGCCACATCGGGCTTCAGCGAGCGGACACGCTTGATCCCCTCCAGCCCGTCGCCGGCCTCACCCACCACTTCGAAGTCCTCGTTGCGCTGCAGCAGCGACTTGATGCCACTGCGAAACAAGGTGTGATCATCGACCAGCAATACCCGGATTTTTTCGCTCATTTCAGACGGTCTCCCTATTTTCTTTCGGCAGGTTGAGGGTGACACAAGCCCCCTCGCCCGGTTTGGATGTTATCCGACATTCGCCCCCGATGCGGTGTGCCCGTTCACGCATGATCTGCAGGCCGACGTGGCGGTCCGACTGGCAATTGGGGTCGTTCTGCGGATCGAAGCCGACCCCGTCATCCTGAATGGTGATCCGGCTCTGCGCCATGTCCTGATTGACCACCACCCGCACATGGCTTGCCTTGGCGTGCTTGCGGATATTGGACAGCGATTCCTGGACGATGTGCATGACCTGGATTTCGTCGGTCGGCGGCATCGGCACGGTCGGCCCAAGGCGGTCGAACTCGGTCTTGATGCCGGTCTGCCCCTCGAACTTTTCCAGCGCTGCATTGATGGCTGAATCGAGGTCGGATTGATGCACGCGGGTCCGAAAATGAACCAGCAGCTCGCGGACATCGTCATAACTTTCCTGCACGCCCTCGCGCAACTGGCCAGCCGTTTGCATGGCCTCCTCGGCTCTGCCCTTGCGCAGCGAATCCTGCAGCAGTTGCACCTGGATATTGAGAAAGGCCAGGCCCTGAGCAATCGAATCGTGCAATTCCTGCGCCAGCAGGTTGCGTTCTTCGGAAACCGCCAGTTCCTTCTCGCGGGATTTGAGGCGCTGATTCTCGATGGCCACGCCAAGGTGATGCCCCAGCGTTTCGAGCAGATGCATTTCCTGCTCTGACAAGGCCTGCGGCTGGCGGAAATAGAGGTTATAGACGCCCAGACGCTGCTTGTCGCACAGGATGCTGAAAGCCGTTGCGGTGGCGAAGCCTTCGCGGATACAGGTCCGTAGCCGCATGCTCTCGGGCGGATTGATCGTGGCAAAGGCGGCCGGCCGGGAGCTCTGGAAGACGTCCCCGCAGAGGCAATCGCCGCAATTGATCTCGCCCTCGTTGGCGACAAACTCATCAGACAGACCATCGTGGGTCATCAGGTACAGTTTTTCAGTCTGCGGCAGATACAGGCGCACGGCGCCGGCGTCCGCACCCAGCTTCGTCTTGATGCGGTCGAGAAAGTCCTCGCACAGGGCCTCCAGCGGCGCCGGCTCGCTCAGGAGTGAGGTCATCTCATAGAGAATCCCCAATTCCCGATTGCGCTGCGCCAGGCGGCGGGTTTCTGCTTCGACGCGGTGCTCCAGCGTGCCGTAGGCCGTCTCCAGATGCTCGGCCATCTGGTTGAAGCCTGCCGCCAGCCCGCCCAGTTCGTCGTCGCTGGCGACTGGCACACGCACCGTCAGATCGTTGCCGGTCATCCTTTGCATGCCGGCGTGCAAAACGCCCACCGGACGAATCACCAGGCGGCTGAAATAGCGGATCAGGAGCACCGTGCCCAGGATGGCCAGAAAGACCAGCGCCACCTGGACGCTGCGCAGCAGGTTGGTGTCGTAGGCGTAGCTGCGCTCCATGGCCAGCACCAGTTCGTTGATGTTGCTGACGAAGGGTTCGATCTCGGCAGCAAAGCCATCCGCCGCATTTTCCCGTTCGGCCCGAGCGCCGGCCAGATAGCGCGACACCAGGGGGCGAACCTTGGCCTGCCAGGCCTTGCCGACATCGGACAGGCGATCCTGAACTTCGTAATTGCGCGGCGGCGACAGGGGGCGTATCGGGTCACCCAGTTGCAAATCGCGCAGCACCTTGTCGAAGTGCTTGAGCTCTTCCTCCAGCGCGGCACCGACCGTCGGCTCCTGCGCCCTGGCTTCCAGCCCCCGGGCCATCAGGTGGCCGATGCGGTAAGTCCGCATGCGCTGGCTACCGGCGTCGTTGATCGCCGCAGCAACCCCTTCCAGCTGCCAGGAAATGAGCAGGGTCAGACCAATGGCCGAGGTCGCGACAAGGAAGAAGACGACCAGCATGCCAATGATTTTGTGCGAGAGTTTGCCGGAGAAGGCCAACATCCAGGTCATTCCATGACGAAACCTTGAACCTTAGCCGCGCCCCCCCGGAAATGCAAAGGACCTGCATCAAGAAAAATGCCCGCCAGATTGCGCTGGCGGGCAAAAATCGCTGACAGGAGGGCAGCGACGATGGTGGAGATTAGCGCGGGATCAGGCCGCTATCTTTTCGACATGCGCCTGCTTTTCGTAAAGGAATTCGAGCACCGCAGCGCGGTAATCGATATAGGCCGGATCATGGGCCAGCGTCAGGCGATCGCGCGGGCGCGGCAGATTGACCTGCAGCACTTCGCCGATGGTCGCCGCCGGGCCGTTGGTCATCATCACGATCTTGTCCGAGAGCAGCACGGCCTCGTCCACATCGTGGGTGACCATGACGGTCGTCGCCTTGGTCGCCTCGCAAATTTTCATCAGTTCGTCCTGCAGTTTGGCCCGGGTCAGGGCATCCAGCGCGCCGAAAGGCTCGTCCATCAGCAAGACCTTGGGCTGCATCGACAAGGCGCGGGCGATGCCGACGCGCTGCTTCATGCCGCCGGAGATTTCGTGCGGATACTTGGCGCTGGCGTGATCGAGTCCGACCAGGTTGATGGCGGCGGCGGTGCGCTCCTTCAATTTGGCCTTGCCCTCCTTCTCGCCAAACACGCGTTCGACGGCGAGATAGACGTTCTCGAAACAGGTCAGCCAGGGCAGCAGGCTGTGGTTCTGGAAAACCACCGCCCGTTCCGGACCTGGGCCGGCGATTTCACGACCGTCGCAGAGCAGCACGCCGGTGGTTGGCTTGGTCAGGCCGGCGATCAGGTTGAGCAAGGTCGATTTGCCGCAACCGGAGTGGCCGATCAGTGCGATGAACTCCCCCTGCTTGATGGTCAGGTCGATGTCGCGCAGGGCGACGAACTTGCCCTTCTTGGTGTCGAAGGTCTGGCCGACACGCTCGATTTGGACGAATTTTTCCATGATCTGCACTCCTTAAGACGATTCTTTGGTCAGCTTCTTGGCCAGCAGGATCAGCGCCTGTTCGAGTATCAGGCCGACGATGCCGATGACGAAGATGGCGATGATGATGTGCTCGACCTTCAGGTTGTTCCACTCATCCCACACCCAGAAGCCGATGCCGACGCCGCCGGTCAGCATTTCGGCGGCGACGATGACCAGCCATGCTGTGCCGATGGACAGGCGGATACCGGTCAGCATGTAGGGCAGTACGGCCGGGAAGAGGATCTTGGTGACCACTTTCCACTCGGACAGCGCCAGCACGCGGGCGACGTTCAGGTAATCCTGCGGTACGCGCTGCACGCCTTGGGCGGTGTTCATGATCATCGGCCAGATCGAGCAGATGAAGATGGTGTAGGTGGCGGCCGGATCGGCTTTCTTGAAGACCAGCAGACCGATCGGCAGCCAGGCCAGCGGCGAAACCGGACGCAGCAGGCTGATGATCGGGTTGATCATCGCCGACAGGAAGGCCGAGCGGCCGAGGATGAAGCCGAGCGGAATGCCGACCAGCGCTGCGAAACCAAAGCCGATACCGACGCGTTGCAGCGAGGACAGCACATTCCAGCCGATGCCCTGGTCGTTCGGGCCGTTGCGGTAGAACGGGTCGGCGAACAGCACGGTGGCGGCATCCCAGGTTTGCAGCGGGCCGGGAATGCTGCCCCCCTTCATGGTGGCGATGTACCAGATGCCGATCAGCACCACCATGCCCAACACCGGCGGCAGGATGGCGCGGCCAAGGTTGGCCAGTTTCTCGGCGAACGGCGTGCCTGGCTCGACAGCCGGCCGGCTTGCGGTTTTTTCCATTTTGATTTCCTTGGCGGGAGCAACAGCCGCTTCTACGACGGCGATTTCCTTAATTCCATCCCCCAAGGGGACTTCCTTATGGGCGCGGTCAACCGGAATTTTTGCCCCGAATTCAACATTCATCGTCAGTGCGCTCATGGTTCTCTCCTAAGCGTTGGGTAAACCGTCATTCCCGCAAAAGCGGGAATCCAGGATTAGGCATCTGGATTCCCGGTCAAGCCGGGAATGACGGCGCCGGGTTCGTCTCAAGCCTTTACCTTGAAACCATCGGCGTACTTGGCCGGATCCTTGCCGTCCCACACCACCCCGTCGATCAGCTTGTGGCTGCGCATGTCGCTCTTCGGCAGCGCAACGCCGGCGGCGGTCGCCCCCTGCTTGTAGATGTCGATGCGGTTCACCTGCTTGGCGACAGCCAGGTAGTCCGGGTGGCTCTTCAACAAGCCCCAGCGCTTGTGCTGGGTCAGGAACCACATGCCGTCGCTGAGGTAGGGGAAATTGACCGTGCCTTCGTTAAAGAACTTCATGCAGTTCTTGTCATCCCAGCTCTTGCCGAGACCATTCTGGTAGCGGCCGAGCATGCGGGCGACGATGACCTCGGTGTCAGTATTGACGTAAGACTTGCTGGCGATCGTTTCGGCCGTTTTCTGCTTGTTGGCGATGGAAGAATCGATCCACTTGCTGGCATCAAGGATGGCGGCAACCACGGCGCGGGCGGTGTTCGGGTTCTTCTGCACCCATTCGGCGGTGGTCCCGAGCACCTTTTCCGGATGATCGGTCCAGATGTCCTGCGTCGTCGTTGCCGTGAAGCCGATGTTGTCCATGATGGCGCGGTTGTTCCACGGCTCGCCGACGCAGAAGCCGTCCATGTTGCCGACGCGCATGTTGGCGACCATCTGCGGGGGCGGCACGGTGATGGTCTTGACGTCCTTCATCGGATTGATGCCCTGCGAGGCCAGCCAGTAGTAGAGCCACATGGCGTGCGTGCCGGTCGGGAAGGTCTGGGCAAAGGTGTATTCACGCTCCTTTTTGGCGACCAGCTTGGCCAGGCCGGCACCGTCGATGGCGCCCTTGTCCTTGAGCTGGTTCGACAGCGTGATAGCCTGACCATTGTGATTCAGGCTCATCAACACGTTCATGTCCTTCTTCGGCCCGCCGACGCCCAGCTGGACGCCGTAGATCAGGCCGTAGAGCACGTGGGCGGCGTCGAGTTCGCCGTTGACCAGCTTGTCGCGCACCGAAGCCCAGGAGGCTTCCTTGGTCGGGATGATCTTGATGCCGTACTTCTCATCGAACTTCATGACCGAGGCCATGACGACCGAAGCGCAGTCGGTGAGCGGGATGAAGCCGATACGGACTTCCTTCTTTTCGGGGGCGTCGGAACCAGCGGCCCAGGCACCGCTGCGAACGCCGGGGGGGACCATGGCCATCAGAGAGGCTCCCAAGGCTGTTGAAACAAATTCACGACGCGAAACGCTGGCTGCACGGGCGTCGACGGCTTTTTTATCTTCCATTGCTTGCTCCTTGATTATTAAAATCGAAAAACAAAATGGGCGTCGCATCCTCACCGCCAATCGGCAGCGCGGATGGACGCCCTTGTCCATGAATCGGCTTTCGCTCGACTCTCGCCCGGCCGCCTTTGACCGTGCGTTTTGAATGGACTATTGCAATGGCCGTGCCAGCACTAGTTATTTGGTACTAGTTATTAATAACTACTTTGTTTTCAATCACTTGGTTTGTCTTGCCTCAGGATTTTCACCCCGGAACGCATGCACTGTTGCGGTGCAGCAAGCCGATTTACCGCACAGCCTTAGAGCAGCACCCGCGCCATGTCGATGACGTCGCGCGCCACTTTGGCCATCGACTGGCCGCGTTCCATGGCCAGCTTGCGCATGGCGTGGTAAGCCGCATCCTCGTCGAGGCCGCGCGCCTTCATCAGCACGCCCTTGGCCTTGTCGACCAGTTTGCGGTCGGAGAGCTTCTTCGAAATCTCATCGAGTTCGCGGCGCAAGGCTTGGGTATCCTCGAAACGCGCCCGCGCCACCTCGACGATGGGCTTGATCCGCTTGGAATCGAGACCATCGACGATATAGGCCGACACCCCCGCCTTGACGGCATCGCGGATGGTTTCCTGGCCGTCTTCCTGGGTGAAGATCACCACCGGACGCGGCATGTCCTTGTTCATGGCCGCCAGGTTTTCGAGGGTATCGCGGCTCGGGCTGTCGGTATCGATCAGGATAACGTCGGGCTGCAGGCGCTCGACTTCAGCCGTCAGGTTTTCGGAGCCGGCCAGAATGGCAGCGACTTGATAACCGGCAAGCGCAAGCCCGGCGCAGATTTCGCCGGCACGGGAACGGGATTCATCAATAACGAGTACGGTAAGCATGGTTTCTATCTAGCAAGCTACAGGCCAGCCACCTCCAGCGCAGCCGTCGCCATGGCCTGAACCACCAGTTCATGCTCGCCGATGGCATTGCCCAACGAGAATTCCACCTGGGGGTACTTTGCCCGCAACGTCTCCATCATCTCCGGCGTTTCCTTCTTCAAATGACCGCCGCGCGCCACGAACATCGGCATCACGACAATCTTGTCGGCCCCCGCCTCGATCAGCTCGACGGCCCGCTCCGGTAGCGTCGGGGTCATGAATTCGAGAAAAGCCAGTTCGACCGGTACGGTCGTCATGCGCTGGCGGATAGCGGCCTGGACGCGGCGCATGGGATTGGCCCATTCCGGGTCGCGGGCGCCGTGGGCGAAGAGGATGAGAGCTGTAGTCATGGCAGATTTTCCGTTTCAAAGTCAGGCGGCCTGTGCGCTCGCCGGGAAGGCGGCGACATCTTAACCGCAGGCCGAAGCTTAGACGCGCAAAGCCAGGAAAAGCTCTCGCAAGATGCAAGGAAAATCCGCCGATTGGGTGGTGCACTTTGGACTGCCTTGGGCTAGGATGAAACAGCATCAAGCAACGCTTGAATAATGGAAATTACAGGGAAAAAAGATGCAGAAGTCATCAGATTGGCAATTGCATTTTTCGCGCTGGCTGCTCGTTCTGGCCTGCCTGCTCGGCATGACTTGCTCAGCCGCGCAGGCTGCTGACGCCGATGCATTCAAGACCGCCGGCCGGGTGTTGCATGTCGTCACCGACGACAATTATCCGCCTTACCTGTTCCGCAATTCGGCTGGCGAGCCCGAGGGCTATCTGGTCGACTACTGGCAGCTCTGGGAAAAGAAGAACGGCATCAAGGTCCGCCTGACCGCAACCAACTGGGCAGAGGCTCAGCAAATGGTCAAGGATGGCCGCGCCGATGTCATCGACATGATTTACCGGACGCCACCGCGCGAAGCGTTCTACGATTTTTCATCGCCCTACGCCAACCTCCCGGTGGTCATCTACAGCCATGCCACGATCACCGGCATCAGCGGCGTATCGACGCTGCACGGCTTTCTGGTCGGGGTCCAGGCGGGTGACGCGTGCATCGACAAACTGGCCGAAAAGGGCATCACCAATCTGCGCGTTTACCGGAATTACGCCGAGCTGATCGCCGCGGCCCAGCAGGCCGAGATCAAGGTGTTCTGCCTCGACGAACATCCGGCCAATTTCTATCTCTACAAGGCCGATGCCGAAAAAAGCTTCCTGAAAGCCTTCGAGCTCTATCAAGGCCAGTTCCATCGTGCGGTCAGCAAAGGCAAGCTCGAGACGCTGCAAGTTGTCGAACGGGGCATGCAGGCGATCAGCGCCGATGAAGAAGCCGCCCTGCACAAGAAATGGTTTGGCACGCCGCTCGATATCGGCGCCTACGGACGTTATCTCGGCTGGGGCGTTCTTGTCGCCCTGCTGCTGGGCACCGTGCTGCTGCTCTGGAACCTGACGCTGCGCCGACAAGTTGCCGCCAAGACCGAGACACTCAAGCAGACCTTGCAGAAGTTGCAGGAGGCCCACCAGGTCACGCAAAAAGCTCAGGAAAACCTGGCGGCCACCTTGCAGGCGATTCCCGACCTGCTCTTCGAACTGGATGCCGACGGCCGCTACATCGATATCTTTGCCAAGCAGGAAGCCCTGCTGGCCAGCCCGAAGGAAGACCTGATCGGCCAACGGGTCGATGACATACTGGCCGGCGACGCCGCGCCCATCGCCAAGGCGGCGATCAGCGGCGCCATCGAACATGGCAGCGATTACGGCCGGACGATCTGCCTGGAGATCGGCGACAAGAAACACTGGTTCGAACTCTCGGCGACGCGCAAGGCGCCGGAAGCGGATGGCAGTTGCCACGTCATGGTGCTGTCGCGCGACATCACCCAGCGCCGGGAAGCCGAGCAGGCTTTGCTCAAGGCCAAGGAAGAAAGCCTCCAGGCCGAGCGGGACAAGCATTTCCGCGCCATCTTCGATGCCGCACCGGTGGCGCTTTCCTTTGTTCGAGACAATGAAGTCACGCTGGTTAACCGGCGCTTCGTGGACCTGTTCGGCTATCAGGAAAGCGACATTTCCAGCCTCGATGCCTGGTGGCGCAACGCCTACCCCGACCCGACCTACCGCGCCTGGGTCCAGAACACCTGGCAATCCGCCCTCGAACGCGCCAGCCAGACCGATGGCAAGGTCGACAGCCTTGAATATCGCGTCACCTGCAAGGATGGCCGGGAGCTGACCCTGCTTATCGGCGGCCAGTTGCTCGACGATGGCCTGATCGTCACCCTCACCGACATTTCACCGCTGAAGGCGGCCGAAACCGCCATGAAGCAGGCCAAGGAATTGGCCGATGCGGCCAGTGCCGCCAAGAGCACCTTCCTGGCCAACATGAGCCATGAAATCCGGACGCCGATGAATGCCATTCTCGGCTACGCCCACCTGCTCGGCAAAACGCCGCTGCAGCCGGAACAGACCGAGCGCCTGGAAAAGATCGAGGAAGCCGGCAAGCATCTGCTCTCCATCATCAACGACATTCTCGACATTTCGAAGATCGAGGCCGGCAAGCTGGTGCTCGAACAAACGCCCTTCCCGCTCAGTGCCGTCATCGACCATGTCCGCTCGCTCGTTGCCGAAAGCGCCACGGCCAAGGGCCTGTCGATAAGCATCGACTACGACGACGTGCCGCCTATCCTGCATGGCGACCCGACCCGCCTGCGCCAGGCCCTGCTCAACTTTGCCAGCAATGCTGTCAAATTTACCGAGCACGGCGGCATCACGCTGCGCGCCCGGCTGCTCGAACGGCAGGGCGACGAATTGCTTGTGCGCTTCGAGGTCCAGGATACCGGCATCGGCATTCCGGCCGACAGCCGCGAGGGGCTGTTCCAGGCCTTCAAACAGGTGGACGCCTCGACCACGCGCAAGTACGGCGGCACCGGCCTCGGGCTGGCCATCACCCAGCGCCTCGCCCACTTGATGGGCGGCGAAACGGGGCTGGAAAGCCAGGTGGGCGTTGGCAGCACCTTCTGGTTCACAGCCCGCCTCGAAGCCGGCCAGACGACGATCGGCGACGAAACACCCGTGCTCTCGGCGCCGGAAAGATCGATCCGGCGCCACCACGCCGGCGCCCGAATCCTGCTCGTCGAAGACGATGCAATGAACCAGGAGATTGCCTGCGAACTGCTCAAGGAAACCGGCCTGCACGTCGACATCGCCGAAAATGGCCGGCAGGCCGTGACCAAGGCCGCCAGCACCAACTACGCGCTGATCCTGATGGACATGCAGATGCCGGAAATGGGCGGCATCGAGGCCACCACCATCATCCGCACCATACCTGACCGCGTCTGGACGCCGATTATCGCGATGACCGCCAATGCGTTCGACGAAGACCGCGAGCGCTGCATCAAAGCCGGCATGAGCGATTTCATCGCCAAGCCGGTCGATCCGGACATCCTCTTCCAAACCCTGGCCAAATGGCTGTCCGCCCCCAGGCACAGCTAGGGAGACACCGAAGTATTCGCCATCGCCACGGCCTCGACGTGCGCCGTCACGCCGGCATGCGTATCGAGTATGCTTTCCTTCGAACCTCAACTGCCGACATGCCTGTCCGATGCGCTTTACGCCACCTGTTTCCGTCGCCACGCTCACAAGCGAGAAGCTTCGCCACACGCCGGTCTGGCGTTATCTGCAGGATGACGAGTGCGACGACGGCCAGGACGAATCGTTCGTCACCCCGGCCGACGAAGCGCCCCCGATCGGGGCCCATGGCAGTTATGTCGTGTCCGCCACGTTCACGCTGCGCGGCGGCGAAAAACTGCCGGGCGCAGTGCAAGTCGACCAGTTGGGAACGAAACGGTATTTCACGCCCATCCTGATCCACGCCGCTGGCAAATGCCTGGACCCGCTCACGACAGACGTCGCGGCACGCCTTTCCCGGCTGAGAAAAACGCCAAGCGGCCCTCCTGTCCGATGGAGGCTAGACATCACCCTGCCCGGAGACAGCGCCCCGGCCAGCCGGCGAATATTCAAATCCAGAACGCTTCAAGCATTCAGCCTGCTGGCTCGGCTGGTTACGCTGTTTTTCACCCCGCGCGGCCGATAAAAATTCCGAGGCGACAATTGCCTGACGGCGCGCCCAATGCCGATCAGTTAACCGTCATTCCCGCAAAAGCGGGAATCCAGGAGTCACGCATTTACTGGGTTCCCGCTTTCGCGGGAACGACAAACCAAAGAGTCTTTTCCACTAAGGAGGGGCTGATTAATTCGTCATTCCCGGCAGCTTCGACACACCCGGGACTCCGCTTCGCGGCGGGCGAAGCGGGAATCCAGTCCGTTGATTTTTCTGGTTTCCCGCCTGCGTACCCCAAGGGTGCTTCTGCGCCGCGAAGCAAGTCCCCTGGCGGGACGGGGCGCGGGAATGACATTTCCGAATAAATCAGCGTTTCCCTAACGCAACAGCATCAGCAACAAAATCAGGTTGATAACAAGCGAGATGGCCGCCACGCCTTTCCAGAACTGCAGCGGATTGCGCTGGGCCAGCGGTTGCCGGCTGGGCGCGGCGAGTGGCCGGTTGGCGCCGCGTTCGAGCGCCAGCACGAATTCCTCGGCTGTTTCGAAGCGATCCTTGGCCTCCTTGGCGACCGCCTTGAGCAGGATGTTTTCGAGCCAGCCGGGGATTTCCGGGCGCCAGCGGGTCGGGCGAATCGGCTCGGCGAATTTTGGCGTCTGGAAGGGTTCGATTTCGCCGTAGGGGTATTTGCGCGTCAGCAGGTGGTAGAGCGTGACACCGGCGGCGTAGAGGTCGTGGCCGGGCTGCGGCTCGGGGCTGTCGAACAGTTCCGGCGCCATGTAGGACGGCGTGCCGGCCTGGCCGATCGGGTCGTCGGCCTTGCGCTCGGCCAGGCTGACGGCGACGCCGAGATCGAGAAGGCGCAGAACGCCATCCTGCCCGAGGTGGACGTTGTCGGTCTTGATATCGCGATGCACGATGTCGAGCCGGTGCAAGGCGCCAATCGCCCTGAGCAGCGCAATGCCCAGCCGCACCACCTCGCCGGCCGGGAAATGCTGGCCGGCATCGAGCCTGGCCTGCAGCGTCGCGCCGGCGTGCCAGGTCATCAGGTAATACAGGCAACTGCGCTGCTCGGCCGGCACGACCTGCGGGAAGAACGGCGAAACGACGCGCTTGGCCCGCCACTCCTCCATGAGCAGCGCGGCAGTGGCGCCCTGATCGCCTTCCATTGCCGGTTGCAGGGTTTTCAAAACCAGCAGCTGGCCGTTGCGCGGGTTGCGCACGCGATAGAGCAAGGTTTCACGCGAATCGTGCAGCACCGCCTCGACGATCAGGCCATCCAGCTCATGCCCCACTTTGAGGCGATGCGGCAAAGGCAGGCTGGCCGCGCTTTCCAGGCTGTCGCGCAGATTGGCCGGCGGCAGGGCCAGCACATCGACGACCACGGCGCTCGCGTTGTCATGGCCGCCGTGGGCCAGCGCCAGACTGCTCAAGGCCGCCGCCGCAGCCTGCGGTTCGGGGTGATCGAGCAGCACCTCGGCCATCAGCGCATCGGGCAGCACGCCCCAGACGCCATCGGAAACGAGCAGAAAACGGTCGTTCAGCACCAGTTCGCCGTCGGCGAAATCCAGCAGCACGCGCGGATCGAGGCCGATGGCGCGCGACAGCACGTTGTTCAGCTCCGGGTGCTCCCAGAGGTGATCCACCGTCATTTGCTGCAGGCGGCCTTCGCTCAGCCGGTAGATGCGGCTGTCGCCGATGTGGGCCGTGTAGAAACGCCGTCCGCGCAGAACCAGCACCGACAGCGTCGTCGCCATGCCGGACAGTTCGGCGTTGCGGCTGCCCTCGGCAATCACCCAGCGGTTGAGCGCTGTCGTCACCGTTTCGATGGCGCGCGGCACGCCCCAGGTATCCGGCGTTGCAAAATAATCGGAGAGCAGGCCGCGCACCGTGTATTCGGAAGCCTCGCGCCCGCCCTTGTGGCCGCCGATGCCGTCGGCCACGGCAGCAATGATCCCCTTGTTTTCGAGATCCTGACCTTCCGGCGTGGCGACGCCGCAAAAGTCCTCGTTCCGCTCGCGCGGGCCGGTCAGGGAGGAATAGCCGATGGCGACAGTCAGGGGCATGTTTTTAGGATCAAGGATCGAGGATCGAGGATCGAGTCGGCAGGCTTCGACTCGATCCTATCAGCTAAGGAGACGCTGAAGTATTCGCCATCCCCGCGCAGGCGGGGATCCAGTTCGTTGATTTTTCTGGATTCCCGCCTCGCCAGCCGCCAAGCGGCGTCCCGGGTGTGTCGAGGCCGGGGGAATGACATTTTTTGAATAGGTCAGCGCTTTCCTGACAGCTGCCGCTCAGATTTTCGCTGCCGTCAGGTGGCTGGCACCCCAGGTCGTGCGCCAGCGGGTCTTGACGCCGGTCAGGCCGACCAGGGCGAGCACGGCGAGCGCGGCAAAGATAAGGAAGCCAGCTTGATAGCTGCCGGTCAGTTGCTTGGAATAACCGAGGCTGGAGGCCAGGTAGAAGCCACCGACGCCACCGGCCATGCCGACCAGACCGGTCATCACGCCGATTTCCTTCTTGAAGCGCTGCGGCACGAGCTGGAACACCGCGCCGTTGCCCATGCCGAGCGCCAGCATGGCGCCGACGAAGGCGGCCAGCGCCATCCAGGCTTGTGGCAGACCGAAGCTGACGATAGCCAGGAAGATGGCGGCAAAGATGTACATCACGGTCAGTGACTTCACACCGCCGATGCGGTCAGCCACGTTGCCGCCAATCGGGCGCACCAGCGAACCGGCGAAGACACAGCCAGCCGTGAAGAAACCCGCCATCTTCGGATCGAGGCCGTACTGGGTGTTGAAGTAGATGACCAGCGAAGAAGCCAGGCCGACGAAACCGCCGAAAGTCACCGAGTAGAAGAACATGAACCACCAGGCATCCTTGTCCTTGAGCACCTTCAGGTACTCGGCAAAGGTCTTGGGCGGCGGCGCATCCGGGGCATCCTTGGCCATGAAGATGAAGGCGATCAGGACAATGACCAAGGGAATCAGCACGACGCCGAAGACATTGACCCAGCCGAAAGCGGCAGCCAGGCCCGGGGCAAACAAGGCGGCCAGCGCGGTACCGGAGTTGCCGGCCCCGGCAATCCCCATCGCCGTGCCCTGATGCTCGGCCGGATACCAGCGCGAAGCCAGCGGCAGAGCGGCAGCGAAGGAAGCGCCGGCGACCCCGAGAAAGAGACCGAGAACCAGCACTTCAGCGTAGGAATGCACGCCGATCTGCCAGGCGTAGAGCATGGTGGCGATAACCACGACCTGACCGATGATCGCCGCCTTCTTCGGCGACAGGCGATCAACCAGGATGCCCATGATGATGCGGAGCAGCGCACCGGCCAGCACCGGGGTGGCCACCATCATGCCCTTTTCGGCATGCGACAGGCCGAGGTCCTTGGCAATGCTGATACCGAGCGGCCCGAGCAGCACCCAGACCATGAAAGCCAGATCGAAGTAGAGGAAGGCGGCAAGCAGCGTCGGCGTGTGGCCAGCCTGCAGGAATGATTTCTTGTCCATGTTGAATATTTTCCGGGTGGACCGCTGAAATGGTCGTTGAGGGGATTGCTTGTGTCAGCGCATGGCGTCATCGCCATCAGCCCACCCTCGTTGGCGGAAAATCGCTGTGATGACCTAACTTCGCAAGCCCCGTGCCAGGACAATAAACCCCTGATTTACTGGGGTTATGGATAAGACCTCAGCGGAGAACCGCACCAAAAAAGCGCATTCACCGCCATTGCGGTGCAGCATTATGGGGACAAGTCTGTGAAGCAGTCAGCTATGACTTCTGTCAGAACAGAAATTCCCATTGATGACATCTTGAATACCCAAACAATTGCGCGTTCGTGCTCTCATCAGTTTGACGCATACATGCCATTGAATTAACCTCTCGTCGCGATGCGCCTCTCCAGGTGGGTATCGGGTTGCATTCAGGCCCGGCCACTCCGGGGTTACCCCGGGGATTTTTCGGTAGTTTGCTTATTCATTGCTTGAGCCTCCCACGCCTGCGGCGTGAGCAGCTCAAGCGCCACACGACAGGCTGGAGAGGGCACCGCATTCCATCGCATCGCCAAGGCACCCATGGACGAGTTCTCAGAAAGCCCAGAACCTCCCGACCTTCCCGAGAAGGCCATGCGCCAAGTGGCTGTCGCCTTGGCCCGATCCTTTCTCGCCGGTGAGCGCAGTCCGGCCGGCATGCGCCAGCGAGGTACTGCCGCCCTCGGCCATGCCTGGCCTTGGCTAGTGCAGCTAAGCCTGCACCTGCATTTCGAATTGGGTCAGGACCTGCAAGCCCGCAAGCACGATCAGATCGTTGCCTTCATCCTGGCCTTCCCACGCTTCCGGGCGGCTTTCGACACTCCCGGACAACACCCGAGAGTCCGCAGCTATTTCCCCTTTCATCCGGTTATGGGCACACCGCCGCCGCCCTTGGCCGGGCTGGCCTTCCCGGCGCTCGCCACGCCCGGCGATCTGGCCGACTGGCTGGGCATCACACCCAGGGAACTCGACTGGTTTGCCAACGACTGGAACAGCACGGCAGCGCAGCCGAAATTCAAGCACTACCACTATCGTTGGCTTGCCAAGCGCAGTGGTGGCGCACGTCTAATCGAAGCGCCCAAGGAAAATTTACGCGCCATCCAGCGCCACATCCTGCACGGCATCCTTGACCACGTGCCGGTACACGAAGCAGCCCATGGCTGCGTGAAAGGCCGGTCGACGCTGGACAACGCACGCCGCCACGCCGGCGCTCCGCTGTTACTGAAAATGGACTTGCGCGATTTCTTCGTCAGCATTCCCGCCCGGCGCATTCACGCACTATTTCGCAGTCTGGGTTACCCCGTAGCAACCGCCAGCTACCTGACCAGGCTGACCACCCACGCCACACCAGCCTACCTGCTCCAACAAGTTCCTCAGGCGGAATATCCCAGCCCCGAGGAACGCCGACAACGCCAAATCTGGGCGCGGCAATTCATGGAGCGCCATTTGCCACAAGGCGCACCGACCTCGCCAGCGCTGGCCAACCTTTGCTCCTATCGCCTCGACCTGCGCCTGGCCGGCGCCGCCCGCGAGTGTAATGCCCGCTACAGCCGCTACGTGGATGATCTGGCTTTTTCCTGCGACGACAACCAAGCTCACGGACGTCGCATTCTGGCCATGCTGCAAGACATCATTCTCGAAGAGGGATTTACCCCAAACTGGCGCAAGACCCGCCTAGCCTCGGCCGCCACCACCCAGCGTCTGACCGGCCTGGTGATCAACGCGCACCCCAATCTGCCACGCAAGGAATTCGATACCCTAAAGGCCATCCTCACCAACTGTCGACGATTCGGTGCAGCCAGCCAAAACCGCGATGGACGTCCCGACTTTCGCTCACATCTGCAAGGGCGTATAGCTTGGTTCCGACAGGTCAATCCGGAGCGCGGGGAAAAGTTGCGCAGGCTATTTGAGCAAATCGACTGGGCATCAGCGGAAACAATAAGGAACAGAGCACGGATTTCACTTACGTAGCCGCCTTGACCGCCTCTGGATTCTGCGACGCAATTCGCAGCAGGGTTTTCGCGGCATCGGAAGCTTCGCTGCGGCCCTGCTCCCAGTCCTGCAAGGTGCGAACCGAAACACCGAGCAGCTTGGGGAATTTGCGGCCTTTCTGGCTGACACCCCGGAGGCCGGTGATGTAATTCAAGGATCGGGCGGCTTGCGCAAGGTGCGCTGGAGCCGGGCCGGTTCGGGCAAGTCCGGCGGTGTGCGGGTGATTTATTTCACCCGCAACGCGGTGGGTGAGATTGTGTTGCTGTTGCTGTACGCCAAATCCGAGCGGGACTCGATGACCGCCAAACAATTGCTGGAGATTAAAAATGCCCTCGACCTCTAATCCAATGTCCGATGATGATCTGGCTGCCTTTGAGGCGGGCCGGGATTTGCACGCAGATTTGCTCCAGTCCATTCGAGAAATGAAGGCAGGGCGCGGTGTTGTGGTGCTTTCGCCAGTAATTGCCGCGCGCAAGGCTTCGGGTTTGTCCCAGTCACAGTTTGCCGAACTGATGGGGGTTTCGGTGCGCACCCTGCAGGAGTGGGAGCAAGGCCGCCGCCAGCCTTCCGGCGCGGCCTTGACGCTGCTCAAGGTGGCAGAGCGCCACCCGGAGGTACTGCGGGAGCTGGCTGCCTAGGCGATGAGGCTCTGGAGGTTGTTCAGCAACAAACAACCAGAAACGGACCGTGATTGATTTGCCCATTAGCAGAATCCGGCTGGGGTGGCGTTATGCCCCAGCGAAAATCCAACTCACACCAATTTCATTTTTTCCCAGTTGACCGTGGCACTCAACGCTGGTCCAGGCGGCACGCTTCAAGCCACATCAGGACGAATGACCGTCTCGGGCGGGGCGTTCTCGATTTGGTATTCAACCATCCTGATGGCCGTCAGGATGTCGGACTTGCGCTGGGCGCAGACGTATTTGTCGGCTTCGACGAACACGGTGCGCAGGCGCCGCTTCTCGGCATCGCCGAAGGCGCGGCCGTTGGCGATGGCCAACAGCATGTCCTGGATGCCGCTGTAAAAGTTGATCGAGCGTCTATCCTTGTTGATGTAGGCCAGCGCCAGGGCCACGTTGAAAACGCCGGCGACCGAGGCGACATGGAAGTTGTTCCACTCCCCGGTGGCCAGGAGAAGCGAGAGATGAAGGTGCGGAATGAGCATGATGTGCACTTCTTCCGGTTCGCTGATGCCGAGGTCGGCGCCGAGCAGGCGATTGATTTTGCGTTGGCCTGAATAAGACATGGGTAGTTTGTTCGAGAGGGCTGTTGGGTCAGTGCAGACGGACGACGCCGACCAGGATGAGCGCCAGCATGAGCACGAAGGAAACGCTTTTCCAGAAAATGACCGGATTGCGCTCGATCAGCGGCGGCTTGGTCTTGTTGAGAAACTCGTGGTTGGGGTGGTGCAGGTCGAAGATGAACTCGGAGAGTTCCTCGTGGCGCGCAAAGGGGTCGGGTTCGACCGCCTTGCGGATGGCGTCGTCAATCCAGGCCGGGATTTCGCGTTCCTCGCTGAGCACGCTCTGGTAGGCCAGCTTCTTCTGCGCCGCTTTGGTGCGTGATTTCGGCACCTGCGTGCCATACGGAAAATCGCCGGAGAGCATCTGGTAGGCGATGACACCAAGCGAATAGATGTCCGAACGCTGCGTGCCCTGCTCGCCGAGGAAGTATTCGGGTGCCGCGTAGAGGGCGGCGCCGAGCAGGTTGATCTGCTCGATGGGCGTGTCGACCTCCTCCAGCCCGGCGACGCGGGTGGCGCCGAAATCGATGATTTTCACGGTGCCGGTGCTGTCGATCATGATGTTGTCCGGCTTCAGGTCCTGATAGACCATTTCCAGCCGATGGAAGGCCTGCAGGCCCTTGGCGACCTGCTCGAGGATGCCGCGCACGGTCGGCAGGTCGGGCTTGGGGTTGTCGATCAGCCATTGCGACAGCGTCTGGCCCTCGATGAATTCGGTGACGACGTAAATGCTCTGGCGCTGCCGCGTCTGCGCGCAGGGCTTGAGGACATGCGCGCTGTTGATACGGCGGGCAATCCACTCTTCGAGCAGGAAGCGTTCGAGCGCCGCCGGGTTGGCCTGCATGTCGACGGACGGCGTCTTGATGACGACGCGTTCGCCGCTGTCCTTGTCGACCGCCAGATAGATGTGGCTGCGCGCGCTGCGCTTGATGACGCGGACGATCTGGTAGCCCTCGAACTCGTCGCGCGCTTCGAGTTGCGGCGGGCACGGCAGGTCGGAAAGCTGGCGGAAAACCTCATTGGCTTCCGGGTCCGGCAGTTCGTCGATGCGAATCAACTGGATGGTCAGGTTGTCGCCGCTGCCGCGCTGCAGGGCTTCGTCAGCAATCGCCTTGGCTGCCGCATCGAGGTCGGGGCCGGCGGCGATGGCGGTCTGGACGAAGGCGGCATCGGTGTATTCATAAACGCCATCGGTGGCCAAAACCAGCAGGTCGCCGACCGCCACCTGCGCTTGCACGTAGTCGATCTCGACCTTGCGGTCCATGCCCAAAGCGCGAGCGAGGTAGCTTTGATTCGACGATACCCAGACGCGGTGATCCTCGGTCAGTTGCGTGAATTCTTTGCCGCGCAGGCGGTAGATGCGCGCATCGCCGACATGGAACAGGTGCGCCGTCGTGGATTTGATGACCAGGCCGCTGAAGGTGCAGACGTAGCCTCGCTCACGGTCGTAGCGGTGCTGGCTTTGCTGGGTCTGCGAATGCAGCCAGGAATTGGTCGCCGTCAGCACATGCTCGCCGGACTTCCTGACCGACCAGGCATCGGCGGTGCAGAAATAGTCTTCGAGAAAACCAGTGACCGCCGACTGCGCCGCCTCCTGGCTGACCGGGCTGCTGCTGATGCCGTCGGCCAGCGCTGCGGCGATGCCCTTGGCGGAGAGTTGCGGCTCGCGCGGGATGCAAACACCGTGGAAATCCTGGTTGAGTTCCTTGCGCCCCTTGTCGGAATACTGCCCGACGGTGACTTGCAGATGACGTCCCATGCCGCTTGCCTTTTGCTACGACCATAGAGGCAACTTCTGGCCCCAGGGTCGACCGGAAATTCCGGCCAAAAATTGAAAGAAGCCCCCGACCTTACGGCGGGGGCCATGCCGAAACGGATGGTCGATCAGATCGCCTTGCGCTTCGGTGCGGTACGCACGTGGGTCGAATACATCGTCAGGCCAACGAAGAACAGACCGCCAACAAGATTGCCAAGCGCAGTCGGGATCTCGTTCCAGATCAGGTAATCCATGATCGTGAAGTTACCGCCCATCATCAAGCCGGTAGGGAAGAGGAACATGTTGACGACGGAGTGCTCGAAGCCCATGAAGAAGAAGACCATGATCGGCATCCACATGGCCATGATCTTGCCCGAGACATTGGTACAAATCATCGCGCAGACGACGCCCGTCGACACCATCCAGTTGCACAGCACGCCACGGGTAAAGATGGTCAGCATGCCGGCCGCACCGTGCGCCGAGTAGCCAACGGTACGACCCTCACCGATAGTGCCGATTTTTTGCGCGATGGCATTGGGGGCCTCCGAGAAACCGAAGGTCCAGACGATGACCATAAGCACCGCTACCGTCAGCGAGCCGGCAAAGTTGCCGGTAAATACCAGCCCCCAGGTGCGCAGAATGCCCTTCATGGTCACGCCCGGGCGCTTGTCGATCAGGGCCAGCGGGCAGAGGGTAAACACCCCGGTGAGCAGATCGAAGCCGAGCAGGTAAAGCATGATGAAGCCAACCGGGAAGAGCATGGCACCAACCAGCGGCATGCCGGTCTGAACAGTGACGGTGACCGCAAAAGCAGCGGCCAGATTGAGGATGGCGCCGGCCATGAAGGCGCGGATCAGGGTGTCACGGGTGGACATGAAGATTTTCGATTCGCCGGCGTCGATCATCTTGGTGACGAATTCGGTAGGTGCCAGATAGGCCATGGCTGTTTCCTTATTTGGATTGATGTTTTCGTTTGGCTGCTTCGCCCAGCCCTCCTGGCGCGAAGCAGCGCGTGCTATTGACCGTTGGGGGCGTCAAACCGCCAGGTAGACGTCCCCGTTCTCGACCTTCACCTGGAAGGTGTTGCACGAACCGACGTCCGGCGCCACCGCGTGGCCATCTTCCAGGCCGATGTTCCAGCCGTGCAGCGGGCAGGTCACCCGCTTGCCATGAACGATGCCCTGCGACAGCGGGCCGCCCTTGTGCGGGCATTTGTCGTGCATGGCAAACACCTGGTCATCGGAGGTGCGGAAGATGGCGATGTCGCCGCCGGTGGATGGCTTGACGATGCGCGAGCCGAGTTGCGGGATGTCTTCCAGCGGGCAGATCAGTTTCCAATTGCTCATTTTTTATTCCTTTTCGATTAAGTCCCTCCCCCATCAAGGGGGAGGTTAGGATACGCAGCGACTTGGCCGCCGTTGTTTGGCGGCTTAGTCGGTGCTTAGTAGTTTCATCAGGGGGATGGGTCATTGCGCGCTGCAAACCCATCCCCTCCCCAGCCCCCCCTTGAAGGGGAGGGAGGTTAATTACACGGTGATCGGAATGAACTGCTTGATCGGACCGGCCTCGCGGGAGGTGGCCCACGGGTCCTTGGCATCCTTCAGTTCGGCCAGCAGCGCGGCGTAGAGCTTCTTGCGGCCTTCTTCGTCCTCAAGAATCTTGCCCTTGATGTAGTCCATGCCGACGCGTTCGAGGTAGTGGCAGGTGCGCTCGAGGTACCAGCCTTCAAGGCGGTAGAGCTGCAGGAAGGCACCGGAATATTCCATGACGTCCTCGTCGGAATTCACCTTGCACAGGAACTGGGCGACTTCGGTCTTGATGCCGCCGTTGCCGGCGATGTAGATCTCGTAGCCGGAATCGACACCGATGATGCCGACGTCCTTGATGCCGGCCTCGGCGCAGTTGCGCGGACAGCCGGAAACGGCCAGCTTGACCTTGTGCGGGGCGTACATGTCGAACAGCATCTTTTCCAGCTTGACACCCATCGACATCGCCAGTTGCGTGCCGAAGCGGCAGTGCTCGGCACCGACGCAGGTTTTCACGGTGCGAATCGACTTGCCGTAGGCGTGGCCGGAAACCATGCCGGCGGCGTTGAGGTCGGCCCACATGGCTGGCAGGTCTTCCTTCTTGACGCCAAGCAGGTCGATACGCTGACCGCCGGTGACCTTGACGGTCGGCACGTTGTACTTCTCGGCGGCATCGGCGATGGCGCGCAATTCGTTCGGCGTGGTCAGGCCGCCCCACATGCGCGGCACGACCGAGTAGGTGCCGTCCTTCTGGATGTTGGCGTGCGAACGCTCGTTGATGAAGCGCGACTGCGGATCGTCCTTGGCTTCATGCGGCCAGGTCGAGATCAGGTAGTAGTTCACCGCCGGGCGGCACTTGTCGCAGCCGTTCGGCGTCTTCCATTCCAGCGCCGCGAACACGGCTTCCTTGGTGATCAGGTGCTGATTGAGGATGGCATCGCGCACCATCTTGTGCGAATGCTCGGTACAGCCGCAAACCGGCTTCTTGTCGGAAGCGGCCGGGGTGTAGGCGCCGCCGATGGTCGAAGCCAGAATCTGCTCGACCAGGCCGGCGCAGGAACCGCAGGAAGACGCGGCCTTGGTGTGCTTCTTCACCTCGTCCAGCGTGAAGAGGCCCTTCTCCTTGATCGCCTTGACGATGACGCCCTTGGTGATGCCGTTGCAGCCGCAAACCTCGGCGCTGTCCGGCATGTCGGCGGCCTTGCTCTTGCCGGCATGGCCGACGTCGCCGACCAGCGACTGGCCGAAAATCAGCTGGTCACGGATGTCGTGAATGTCGCGGCCATCCTTGAGCAACTGGAAGTACCACGGACCATCGGCCGTGTCGCCGTACATGACGCCGCCGACCAGCTTGTTGTCCTTGATCACCAGCTTCTTGTAGACGCCGCCGTAGGGGTCGTTGAGGACAATTTCCTCGGTGTCCTTGCCGCCCATGTAATCGCCGGCCGAAAACAGGTCAATGCCGGTCACTTTCAGCTTGGTCGAGGTGACCGAGCCGGTGTAGCGGCCAATGCCGTAGCCAGCCAGATGGTTGGCGGCGACCTTGGCCTGCTCGAACAGCGGGGCGACCAGGCCGTAGGCGATGCCGCGGTGGCTGACGCACTCGCCGACGGCGTACACCTTCGGGTCGTAGGTCTGCATCGTGTCGTTCACCACGATGCCGCGGTTGCAGTAGATGCCGGAGGATTCGGCCAGCGCGTAGTTGGGGCGGATGCCGGCGGCCATGACGACGATGTCGGCCGGAATCTGCATGCCGCCCTTGAAGCGGATCGCCGCGACGCGGCCGGATTCGCCCTGGATCAGCGCTTCGGTCTGGGTTTCGAGCAGGAACTTGAGGCCCTTGTCTTCCAGCGACTTCTGCAGCATCTTGCCGGCCACTTCGTCGAGCTGGCGTTCGAGCAGCCAGGGGCCGAGGTGCACCACGGTGACGTCCATGCCACGCAGCTTCAAGCCGTTGGCGGCTTCCAGGCCAAGCAGGCCGCCGCCGATGACGACCGCGTGCTTGTGCAGGCGGGCGGCTTCGATCATTTCGTCGGTGTCCTTGATGTCGCGGTAGCCGATGACGCCGGGCAGGTCGTTACCGGGAATCGGCAGCATGAACGGGGTCGAGCCGGTGGCGATGAGCAGGCGGTCGTAGGCTTCCTCGGTGCCGTCCTCGGCGATGACCTTGCGCTTGACGCGGTCGATCGTCTTGATCTGCTTGCCGGTGTGCAGCTTGATGTTGTTTTCCTTGTACCACTCGAGTTCGTTGAGAACGATCTCGGAGATGGTCATTTCACCGGCCAGGACCGGGGAAAGCAGGATGCGGTTGTAGTTCGGGTGCGGCTCGGCGCCGAAGATGGTGATGTCGTAGTGATCAGGCTTGATCTTCAGCAGTTCTTCGACGGTGCGGACACCGGCCATGCCGTTACCGATCAGGACGAGACGAGGTTTACTCATTGTTGGCTCCAACGTTGCGCGCACCTTGCGGTGCAAATATTTTTCAGCGCATGACGTCGTTGCCATCGGGCCGCCTTCGTTGGCGGGGAGTTCGCTGTTCCGATGGTGTTATTGCAATCAGTGTGCCAGCTAGCTAGAAGACTGATTTATTGTGGTTTTCCGGCAAGAGCCGAAAAATGCTCGCACCAAAACAGGGCGCCGGATACCAGCGCGGTGCAGCTTGTGGCTCAGTTACCGCCCATCAGTAGGCCAGTTGCCTCAACTGCCACAATGGCCTTGGCCTGGTTGAAATCTTCGGCATAGCCGCTGGCGTAGAGCAGGCAGGCCAGTTGATTGGCCAGGGGCTTGGGCATGGGAATCTGCTTGTCGAGCACGCGCCGTATCCATTTGGCCGTGCTGACGGCATCGGCCGCTTCCGGCAGGTTCGGCAGCGCACGCAGGCTCTCGTGCTCGGCTTCGAACAAGGTATCGACCACCCCGTCATGGGTAAATTCAAGACGCGGACGACGCTTGGGGTTGGCAAAAGGCTCGCCTTCGGTGCCCCGCAGCAACAAGCCGCGCTGCCCCCTGGCCAGCAGGATGTCGCGCATCAGATCGATAAAATCAGGATGCGTTGCCGGGGCGACCAGGACGGTATCCCCATGACACGGGTTGATCAGCTTGACCAGGCTGTGCGCACTGTTGCGAACGCCCATCCGGCTGCGCAGGGCGAGCAGGTTGTGAATCCCGGGGCACATGGCGCTGAGCGGCAGGAAGGCCAGGCCTTTTTCATCGAGCGCGATCTGCGCCTGGGTGGTCGAGGCCATGGGCATGACGCCGAGTTCGCGGAATATCTGGGCCGTCGTCACCCGCCCGTAACCTTCGAGCAAGCCGTGGACGACCACCGGTACGCCAAAGCGTTGGAGCAGCAGTGCCAGCAAGGGGGTCAGGTTGGCCTCCTTGCGCGAGCCGTTGTAGGTCGGCAAGGCGACGGGACGAACCCGGCCGTGCGGTATTTCGAGCTTGTGTGTGCGCTCGTCGATGGCCGCCAGGAAGCCGAGCATTTCTTCGAGCGACTCGCCCTTGACCCGCAAGCCAAGGATGATGGCGCCCATTTCAAGATCGGGCACGCCGCCATCGAGCATGGCGGCATAGAGTTGCTGCGCGTCCTCGCTGGTCAAATCCCGCGAGCCTTCGGCCCCGCGCCCGATTTCCCTGATGTAGTGTGCGTAACTCATAGTCTCCTCCGGTCGCGGTCAGGCTGCCGCCGCAACTTTTTTATCATGTTCGGCCAGCATGCGCTTGATGTCCGGCACACACGAGCCGCAGAAAGTCCCACACTTCAATTTGTCCTGAAGTTTAGGCAAATCTGCCCCACTTTCCAGTTCCTTGCTGATCTGGACGTCGCTGACATCGGCGCACTTGCAGATGATGTTGCGCGCCACCATGGTCACCGGCGGTTTGGCCGATGGCGCCAAGGCAAAGCGGATCAGGCTGGCATCGAGCTCGTCCTCGGCCATCGCCTGTTTCAACCAGGCCTGCGCCAGGGTTTCACCGGCCAACCGGACGCCGAGCAAACGCCCCTCAAGCGCAATGGCCTTCTTGCTCACCTGGCGCTTTGCGTCGGCATAGACAATGGCCCCATCGTTGCCGTCCAAGCCGAACAGACGGTCTATTTCGACGATCTGATTTTCGGGAGTCGGTGCCTCGCTCGCCGCCCGGAAGACCACCAGTGGGCTCTTCCGACCATACAGACCGACTGTGGCGTAAGGGAAATGACCGAGGGCGCTGCGGGCACGCTGCATTAGTGCCAGGGCTTCCGACTGGCTGCTGCAACGACGTACCACCGCCAGCGGATAGGGCAGATCCAGTTTCGCGATCTGCACCGCCGCATGCTTCAACTCGGGCTGCTTCGAATAAGGATCAATGACATCGCAAGCCAGGGCGTTGGCGCCAGGTGTATTCATGAACTGGCTGCCCCAATGCATCGGCATCCAGGCACGCCCCTTGAGCAGCCCGGGCCGATCCGTGATGCGAACAACCATCTCGCCACGGCCATTACTGACCTTGACCAGATCCCCGGACTCCAGGCCCCGGTGCCGCATGTCGCAGGGGTGCATGGCGAGCAAGGGCTCATCCTCAAGATTGAACAAACGCGGCACGGTGCCGGTCCGGCTCATGCCATGCCAGTGGTCGCGCATACGCCCGGAAAGCAGACTGATCGGCAGTTCTGGCGAGGTGGCATCGGCGGTCGGCAGATGTTCGACCGCTACGAAGCGCGCCTTGCCATCCGATGTCGGAAAAACGCCATCCTCGTAAAGACGGACCTTGCCGGCGCTGGCGCCTTCCGGATACGGCCACTGTTGCGGCCCTTGCGCTTCAAGCAGCGCATAGGAGAGGCCGGTGATGTCGAGATCACGGCCGCGTGTCGATTCGCGGTGTTCGTTGAAGATGGCTTCGGGATCGGCGTAGGGAAACAAGCGCTCAGCCGCCGCGTGGTCCAGTTTCTGGCCCAGGCGCCGGGCGAAATCGACAACGATTTCCCAGTCGTGGCGCGCCTCCCCGGGTGCCTTGACCGCTGGCAACACGCGGCTGATGCAGCGCTCGGAATTGGTTACCGTGCCGTGCTTCTCACCCCAGCCGCTGGCCGGCAGCAGCAAGTCGGCGTAATCGGCCGTGTCAGTATTGCCGTAGGCCTCCTGAAGCACGACGTATTCAGCCGATTGCAGCGCTTCGCGTACAGCGGCCTGATTCGGCAGGGATTGCGCCGGATTGGTACAGGCAATCCAGACTGCCTTGATTTCACCGGTTTTCAACGCCTTGAACAGGTCGACCGCCGACTTTCCCGGATTGGCCGGAACGAAGGGCACACCCCAGAAACAGGCCATCTCGGCCCGATGCACCGGGTTGGCCAGATCACGATGGGCCGACAGCAGGTTGGACAAGCCGCCGACTTCACGCCCACCCATGGCATTTGGCTGCCCGGTCAGGGAGAACGGTCCAGCGCCCGGCTTGCCGATCTGGCCGGTGGCGAGATGCAAATGAATGATTCCCGCATTGTTGTGCGTGCCGTGCGCTGACTGGTTCAGCCCTTGGCAGTAGAGCGAAAGCGAAGCGCCGCTTTGGCCGAACCAGCGCGCTGCCTTGATGATATCGCCAGCCGGTATGCCGCAGAGCTCGGCCGCCTTCTCCGGCGTGTAATTTTTGACGATTGCTGCCAGCGCCTCGAAGCCACTGGTGTGCGCCTCGACATAGGCCCGGTCCACCAGGTCTTCATTGATCAGGACATGCAGCATGCCGTTGAACAGTGCAATGTCGCTGCCTGGCTTTATCGGCAAGTGAAGATCAGCGATCTCGGCGGTTTCCGAACGCCGCGGGTCGGCAACCATGATCTTCAGATGCGGGTTGGCCGCCTTGGCATCTTCGATGTAGCGAAAAACAATCGGGTGAGCAACGGCGGGGTTGGCGCCGCTGATGAAGATCACCTTGGCCTGAAGGATGTCTGCGTAACTGCAGGGAGGTGCATCGGCCCCCAGCGTCTGCTTGTAGCCAGCCACCGCCGACGACATGCAAAGACGCGAATTGGTATCGACGTTATTGGTGCCGATCAGCCCTTTGGCCAGCTTGTTGAAGACGTAATAGTCTTCGGTCATCAATTGGCCGGAAATGTAAAAGGCCACCGAGTCAGGACCGTGTTCCCGAATGGTGGTGGCAAAGCGCTCCGCCGCTTCGTCAAGCGCCACTTCCCAACTGAGTCGCTGCCCGGCTTGGCCACGGACAGCGCGCTTTTCCGGAAACTGCAGACGATAGGTCGGAGCCATCGTCTGGTTAAGGGTCGCACCCTTGGTGCACAAGCGCCCACGATTGGCCGGATGTTCAGGGTCACCACGCAAGCCGGTGACAACCCCATTCTCGGTCTCGATCAGTACGCCACAGCCGACGCCACAGTAACAACAGGTAGATTTAACTTCAGTTCGCATGATTTTCCTTCCGGCATGCCATCAGCAACAGCCATGCCACCTATAAAAATCATGGACTTGTACAAAAAAAAGGGATATCCCCCGACGGAATATCCCCTTTCTGGTGCATCGACTGCGGCAGGCGTCCCTATTTGATGCGTTGCAACTTGGGACGCCCTCCTTCTGGGCGTGGCGGCTCAGTTGGTGGCTCATCAGAGACCACATCGGATTCGACTGCCTCAACGAAGGTCTCGTCGGCCATCGCTTCTTCGCCATCAACCTCGAAGGCCATTCCGGCGCCATTTTCTCGTGCGTAAATGGCAGAAATGCGCTCGATCGGCACCGACAGTTCGCGCGCCACCCCGCCGAAGCGAGCCTGGAACTCGACATAATCGTTCCCGATCTGCAACTTGTTGGTCGCTGTCGGGCCCAGATTCAGGACGATCTGACCTTCTCGAACGAACTCGCGCGGGACGCGAGTCCGCTCATCGACTTCGACTGCGATATGCGGCGTAAACCCGTTATCGCAGCACCACTCCCACAGGGCGCGCAGCAAATAAGGCTTGGTAGACGGAAGCTCCATGCTTACTTGCGCATTGCCTTTTCGGACGGTGTCAGCGCATCGATGAACCCTTGACGGCTAAAGATGCGTTCGGCGTACTTCATCAGCGGGGCAGCAGCCTTGCCGAGGTCGATACCGTAATGGTCCAGACGCCACAGCAACGGAGCAATGGCCACGTCGAGCATGGAAAACTCATCGCCCAGCATGAACTTCTGCTTGTTGAAAATCGGCACGATCTCGGTCAAACGAGCCTTGATTTCCTGACGCGCCTTGTCGGCGGTCTTGCCGTTCTTCTCGATCACTTCCATGAACGAGAAGATTTCGCGTTCCATGCCAACCAGCAACTGGCGAGCGCGGGCGCGCATGATCGGGTCGGCCGGCATCAGTTGCGGATGCGGAAAACGCTCGTCGATGTATTCGTTGATGATGTTCGGCTCGAACAAGACAAGATCACGCTCGACCAGCACCGGCACCCGATTGTGCGGATTGATCGCCGCCATCTCTTCCGGCTTGTTGAACATGTCGACATCGATCACCTGGAAGTCCATGCCCTTTTCGAACAGGACAATGCGGCAGCGATGGCTAAAGGGGCAAGTAGTACCCGAGTAGAGGTTCATCATTTGTGGTAACCCTCAAAATGAGATTCGGCACCGGGGGCTGGCCGAAGCCAAACCCGCGATGCCGTTAGCTAATCCGCGAAGGATCAGTGAATGTCTTTCCAGTATTCCTTCTTCAGTGCGTAAGCAACAACGAAGAGGACTGCCAGGAAGGCCAGAACGAAGAAGCCCAACGTCCGACGGAACTCCTGCTGCGGCTCGCCCATCCAGACCATGAAGCCGACCAGATCGGAAACCGACTTGTCGAATTCAGCCGGTGCCATCGTGCCCGGGACAGCCAGTTCCAGCTTGTGCGTTTCGTGATTCAGCACTTGCTGGCCTTGCAGACCGTACAGGACGTGCGGCATGCCAACGTTTTCGAACACCACGTTGTTCCAGCCGGTCGGACGGTTTTCGTCACGATAGAAGGAACGCAGGTAGGTGTAGAGCCAGTCAGCACCAGCCGCGGCATTGCCGGCTTCGCCACGGGCACGGGCAACGATGGTCAGGTCCGGCGGGGTAGCGCCAAACCACAGCTTCTGCTCGTCGGAACGCGCGGCAACCCGCATCAGTTCACCGATCTTGTCGGACGTGAACATCAGGTTTTCCTTGACCTGCTGCTCGGTCAAACCCAAGTCCAGCAGGTTCTTGTAGCGCAGGTAAGAAGCACCGTGGCAGTTCAGGCAGTAATTGACGAACAGCTTGGCGCCGTTCTGCAATGCAGCCTTGTCGCTAACGGAGCCCGGCCACTTGTCGATGTGGGCCGTGCTGCCGCTGGCGAATGCCATGATCGGCGCGAAGAGCAATGCGATAAGGAATTTTTTCATTTTAGGCATCCTCTCACTTGAACGTCACACGGTCGGGAACCGGCTTGAACTTGTCCATCCGGGACCACCAGGGCATAGCAAGGAAGAATCCGAAGTAGAACACCGAACAAATCTGCGATATCAGCTCGCCCATCGGAGACGGAGACAACGTGCCCAGATAACCGAGGATGAAGAAGCAGATGACGAAGATGGTCAGCAGGGTCTTGTAGATAGGGCCACGGTAGCGGATCGACTTGACCGGGCTACGATCCAGCCACGGCAGGAACGCAAAGATCACAACCGAAGCGCCCATGGCGACCACACCCCAGAACTTGGCATCGAGGCCGAACAGCGGGTAGGTCACAGCACGCAGGATCGAGTAGAACGGCGTGAAGTACCAAACCGGTGCAATGTGCGGCGGCGTCTTCAACGGGTCAGCCGGGTAGAAATTCGGCGTTTCCAGGAAGTAACCACCACCTTCCGGTGCCCAGAACATCACTGCCGAGAAGACCATCAGGAAGACGATCACGCCGACGATATCCTTGACCGTGTAGTACGGGTGGAACGGGATGCCGTCACGCGGAATGCCGTTCTCGTCCTTGTTGGCCTTGATTTCGACGCCATCCGGATTGTTCGACCCTGTTTCGTGCAGTGCCAGAACGTGCGCAGCAACCAGGCCGATCAGGACAAGCGGGAAGGCAATCACGTGGAAGGAGAAGAAGCGGTTCAGCGTCGCATCACCAACCACGAAGTCACCACGGATGATCAGGGAGAGATCGCCACCAATGAGCGGAATCGCGGAGAACAGATTGACGATAACCTGTGCGCCCCAGTACGACATCTGGCCCCAAGGCAGCAGATAGCCGAAGAAAGCTTCACCCATCAGGCACAGGAAGATGCCTACGCCGAACAGCCAGGTCAACTCGCGCGGCTTGCGATAGGAACCGTAAAGCAGGCCACGGAACATGTGCAGGTAAACCACGATGAAGAAGGCCGAAGCACCGGTAGAGTGCATGTAGCGAATCAGCCAGCCCCCCGGCACATCACGCATGATGTATTCAACGGAAGCGAAGGCAACCGGCACGCCATTGGCGTTCAGCGCTGCATCCGGCTTGTAGTGCATGACCAAGAAGATACCGGTGACGATCTGAATGACCAGAACCAGCAACGCCAGTGAGCCGAAGAAATACCAGAAATTGAAGTTCTTCGGGGCGTAGTACTCAGACAGGTGGCCCTTCCACATGGCAGTCGCCGGGAAGCGGGCATCGACCCACTCCAGCGCGTTACCAGCCAGCGAGCCATCGGACTTGTATTTTTCGAAATTGCCAGCAGCCATTTCTTATGCTCCCTTCTTGTCTTCGCCGATCAGAATACGGGTATCGGCGAGATACACGTGCGGCGGTACTTCAAGGTTGGTCGGGGCAGGCTTCGACTTGTAAACGCGACCAGCAAAGTCGAAGGTCGAACCATGACAGGGACAGAGGAAGCCGCCCAGCCAATCCGCAGTCATGCCTTCTTCTGCACCCTTCTTGAACTTCTGCGAAGGAGAGCAACCGAGGTGAGTACAGATGCCAACCACGACCATGATTTCCGGCTTGACAGAACGCGTATCGTTCTTGGCATACGCTGGCTGTTGATCCTTTTCCGACTTCGGATCAGCCACTGCATCGGCCAGCTTGGGCAGCGTATCCAGCATGTCTTTGGTACGATTGATAATCCAGACCGGCTTGCCCCGCCACTCGACGGTCATCATCTGACCCGGCTCAAGCTTGCTGATATCGACTTCGACCGGAGCGCCTGCCGCCTTGGCTCGCTCGGATGGAAGCAAGCTGGAGACGAACGGCACGAGAGCGGCAACTGCGCCCGCCCCGCCCACGGCTGCGGTCGCAACGACCAGACGCCGCCGTCCGCAGTCCATTTTTCCTTGATTGCTCATAACGCTGACCCCTAATGGAATTAGATGGGATAAAAATTAAACGCTAAATTATACTTCATCGGAACCGTCGATAAAAGTCGCTGTCACCCACCGCAGATCTTGCGTTCGCGTAATGCCTGCGCCAATGTGCCGCTATCGACATACTCAAGCTCTCCACCAACCGGCACGCCGCGCGCAATTCGCGTCACTGCCACCCCCTTGGGTTTAAGCATGGCAGTGATGTAATGGGCGGTCGCCTCACCTTCGTTGGTGTAGTTTGTCGCCAAAACAACCTCTTTAACGACGCCATCGAGAACGCGGCTCATCAAACGATCCAACCCCAGATCCTTGGGGCCGACACCATCCAGCGGCGAAATCTTGCCCATCAGAACGTAATACAGCCCTTGATAAGTCAAGGTTTGCTCCATCATGTTCATGTCAACAGGGGTTTCAACAACGCAAAGGAGAGTGGGATCCCGTCGCGGAGAAGCGCAACGCTCACAAACGTCAGCTTCGGTAAAGGTATTGCATCGCTGGCAGTGCCTGATGGCCTGCAATGCATGCAAGACCGCATCGCCCAGACGCTGAGCCCCTGGGCGGTCACGCTGCAACAAGTGATAAGCCATGCGCTGAGCTGATTTTGGCCCGATTCCGGGCAAACACCTCAGCGCTTCGATCAAAGACTCCAGACCCGAAGGATTCACCGGCTCAGAACGGCAGCTTGAAGCCGGGAGGCAAGTTGAGTCCAGAGGTAAAGCCAGACATCTTATCCTTGCTCAGCGCCTCACCACGACGCACGGCATCATTCAAGGCCGCTGCGATGAGATCTTCCAGCATTTCGCGATCATCCATCACGGATGGATCTATGTTGACCCGACGCACTTCATGCGCACACGTCATCAGAACCTTGACCATTCCAGCCCCGGCGACACCTTCGACTTCGATCTGGGCCAGTTGATCCTGAGCCTTTTTCATATTTTCCTGCATCGCCTGCGCCTGTTTCATCAGGCCAGCCAAGCCACCCTTCATCATATTTATTTCTCCGTTAGCCGATTGGTTTTATGGAAGACTCAACGATGGACGCATCAAAACATTCAATAACGTCCCGTACAAACGTATCCTGGGCGATTGCATTCACCGCCCGCTCCTGCTGCTCTTGTCGCTGGCGACCAACAGTCTCTGCCGGGGTAACTGTTTCGTTCTGTGCCAGTTCAATGCGCACCTGTAGCGAACGACCAAAAAATTCACGCAAGGCTTGCTGTAATTTATCTGGATTAGGCTTCATTTGCAGATGCCCCTGCGCAGGGGACAAACGAAGCAAACACTGATTCTGACTGAGTTGCCTCAGCTCACAGTTCTGAGCCAACTCCCGAGCCAAGCCTGACAGAGCTAGCGATGAAACAATCTGATGCCAATCCATCTCCCCGCTAGCCACGGGCGCAGATTTCGGAACAACGGCCGGCACAGAAATCGGTTCGGCCCGCGCCGGCAAAACTGGAGCAGCACTGATCGCCTTGGGCATGGTGCCAGCAACACGAGCGCGAGGGAGTGCCGCACCAACAACATCAGCCACACTACTAGGGCGAAAGGCAAACAACCGGAGTAGCGTCATGACAAAGCCAGCATACTCGTCGGGAGCTGCAGCCAGTTCGGCACGACCAACATTGACAATCTGATACGCCAACTGAACATATTCCGGTGAAAACGCACCAGCCAGTGCCGTCAAACGGACTTTTTCTGGTTCATCCTCATCGATTGTACCTGGCACCCACTGCACAATCTGAAGACGCGTCAGCAGCGCACCCAACTCCTGCAATGCAGCCGAAAATGAAAGACTTCGAACACCAAGATCTGCTGCCACCTGTAATAATGCCGCCGGATCAGCCCCCCGAAGAGCCTCAAGAATCGCGAAAAGATAATCCTGATCCACCGTACCAAGCATGCTGCGAACCTGAGCCTCCTCAACCTTCCCGGCTCCGTGCGCTATTGCCTGATCCAGGAGCGATAGCGCATCCCGCATACTGCCTGTTGCCGAACGAGCGACCAAGGCAAGCGCCGGCTGGTCAAATGGAATCCCTTCAGCTTGGAGAATTTGAGCCAGATGCCCCGTTATCGCCACCGCCGGCATCTGCTTCAGATTGAATTGCAAACAGCGGGACAAAACCGTGACAGGAATTTTTTGCGGATCCGTCGTTGCAAGAATGAACTTCACATGCTCTGGCGGCTCTTCAAGCGTTTTCAACATGGCATTGAAAGCAGAGTTCGAAAGCATGTGCACTTCGTCGATCACATAGACCTTGAAGCGCCCTCGAGTTGGCGCATAAACAGCATTCTCGAGCAATTGGCGCATTTCATCGACGCGGGTATTCGTCGCAGCATCGACCTCAAGCAGGTCAACAAAACGACCGCTATCGATTTCCTGACAAGCTGAACAGGTACCGCACGGTGTTGCCGTGATACCTGTTTCACAATTCAATGACTTGGCGAGAATCCGGGCCAAGGTGGTTTTTCCAACGCCACGAGTACCGGTGAAAAGATAGGCATGATGCAGACGCTGCTCAGAAAGTGCATGCGTCAAGGCACGAACAACATGTTCCTGCCCTACCAGCGTAGAAAAATTGCGCGGCCGCCACTTGCGCGCAAGAACTTGATAACTCATGCGCCCCATACCAATTCAAGAAATGAAAATGGCGAGCCTAACCCCCGGCACTTACAGTAATTGGCTGTGGCTGCTTCCTTCCGGACCTGACCAGATTCACCACACTATAATGCGGGGAGACCCGCCGGGACTGATTCTATCACAGCCCTCAATGGACGAGACTTAGCCGTTGGGGATTTTCTTGATTAAACCATCACGGGAGACTTTTTCTATTTAGTAGACGCACAAAGCCCCTCGCCGGTTTAACCGTGAGGGGCTTTGTAAATGGGAGTCTGGCGTTGACCTACTTTCGCGAGCGGAAGCTCACTATCATTGGCGCTCATCTGTTTCACGGTCCTGTTCGGGAAGGGAAGGGGTGGTACCAGAGGGCTATTGACGCCAGACGTAACTTGTATGCCTCACGTCCTGGGGACGGGAAGCGCAAAATGGGGAAGGTTGTTTGTTGTGACTGCGGTATGAGTTTGCTGCAGATTACAAGGTTATAGGATCAAGCCGTACGGGCAATTAGTATCAGTTAGCTTAACGCATTACTGCGCTTCCACACCTGACCTATCAACGTCGTGGTCTTCGACGACCCTTCAAGGAGTTCAAGACTCCGGGAAATCTTATCTTAAGGCGAGTTTCACGCTTAGATGCTTTCAGCGTTTATCTCTTCCGAACATAGCTACCCGGCGATACGACTGGCGTCATAACCGGTACACCAGAGGTTCGTCCACTCCGGTCCTCTCGTACTAGGAGCAGCCCCCTTCAAATTTCCAGCGCCCACGGCAGATAGGGACCAAACTGTCTCACGACGTTTTAAACCCAGCTCACGTACCTCTTTAAATGGCGAACAGCCATACCCTTGGGACCGGCTACAGCCCCAGGATGAGATGAGCCGACATCGAGGTGCCAAACACCGCCGTCGATATGAACTCTTGGGCGGTATCAGCCTGTTATCCCCAGAGTACCTTTTATCCGTTGAGCGATGGCCCTTCCATACAGAACCACCGGATCACTATGACCTGCTTTCGCACCTGCTCGACTTGTGGGTCTCGCAGTCAAGCACGCTTTTGCCATTGCACTTTATGGGCGATGTCCGACCGCCCTAAGCGTACCTTCGTACTCCTCCGTTACCTTTTGGGAGGAGACCGCCCCAGTCAAACTGCCCACCATGCACGGTCCCCGATCCGGATTCACGGAT